>CAZPCM010000025.1:0-29816 GCA_964585085.1 uncultured Propionibacteriaceae bacterium | reverse complement strand
GCTCGGTGGGTTCGCTGGACGTGCCGGTGTCGGCCGTGGCGCCTACCTGGCTTGCGGCCGTCGATGGACTGGGCTTGCCACCCCCAGCGATGCTGGTCACGACGGCAAGCACGACGACCGCGGTTCCGACCCAGACCCACCACCGCTTCAAGAGAGGCTTCTTCTGCTTGTTCGTGGGCAGTGCGGCATAGGGCTGCGGCGCGATCTGTTGGGGTGGCTGAGGGCTGAGTGGAATCCATTGCTGCCCGTTCCATTGATGGCCATTCACGATCTGGCCGACGTGCGGCGGGGGAGGTGGCTGACTCATGAGGCTCCTCAAGTGTGCGATGTGGTTTGTGAACTCAGGAATTCCGCCGGCTCCGATGCCCGGGCGACGAGTGACCGGGCTTGATGGCGGCGGGAGTGGTGACCGCGTGACGGGTGCCCGTGCGTAGGGATGTCCACAGCGGCGAGGGGTCAACCTGGCTCGCCAACATGGCGGCGTGACAGCTCAGGGAAGACAACACATGAGCCAACAAACCGGTTGAAAACCGCTTCATCATTCCCCCCAGAAGACTGCCCGGCCAGTCTAAGGCCTGAATCCACCGATTGACGTCTGGAGGTGTTTGTACTTGCCCTCGGCCCGGGCCTGTTCCTTCGCGTCATCAGCCCGCTCGCGATCCTGCTGTGACACCGCTACCCAGCCTCGGAACCCCGGCCGGAGACGTGACCCTGACGATCCGCCCGCTGGCATGCGAGACGTTCTGGAGGCGTTTCATCTCAATCACACCAATGAAGCTGTTTAGTGCCGCAATCGGTGCCAGCCGTCGCTGGGAGTGATCGAGCCTCACTCGCGTTCCCGACCATCTGGGGCCTTCGATTGCTCGGCCAGGAGCGACAGCAGTCGCGATCTCACGGTTCATGTCCGTTGCGGCGTGCCAGTGGGGCAGTGCCTCTCCCGGATGCTGAGCACGGCTGACTCACCGGCATTTCAGCAGTCGATCGACTACTGCGAGTGGCGCCCCAGGGAGGAATCGAACCTCCGCGCGACAGATTAGAAGGCTGCTGCTCTATCCGCTGAGCTACTGGGGCCGGTGACGACCTCTCAACGCTACCTCAGCTGCACTGAGGGCCGCCAACGCGGTCCCATGAGCGGAATCACGCCCGAGATGCCTCCCGGGGGTCCGAAAAGGGCCCCGCCGGCGTGGATCGGGAGTGGTTTCGCTCACGACGTCGGAGCTACACGCCCGGGTGCAGGTGATGGTAGAGCGCCCCGACCAGATTGGCGTCATTGTGATGCCGGCAGGCACGGACGTCGGGCGCCGGGAGCGGGACGAAGGAGGCGTCGAAGATCGCCTTCACCTTCGCCTTCACCGAGGCGATGAACAGCGGCTGGGCACTGATCCCGCCTCCGATCGCGAAGGCTTCAACGTCCAGCATCACCTGGACGTTGAAGATGAACGCGGCCAACCGGTCGCAGAACGCGTCCAGGACGGCAAGCGCGGCGGGGTCACCGTTCTCGACGAGGGCGAACACCGCGTGTCCGTCCAATTGGTCGGAGTGGAGCCCCTTGCGGAAGGCCAGCGGCACGGTGAGCCCGCGGACACCGTTCGTCATCGCGAACACGCGGGTGGGGTCGTAGGGCTCGCTCAGCGAGCCCAGCGTGAAGCTCGCGTTGCCGGAGTGGAAATGCGAGCCGTGGTAGATGTGCTTGTTGATCAGGATGGCGCCGCCGACGCCGGTGCCGATGACGATGGCCACGGCGTTCGTGCAGTCACTGAGGCTGCCGTCGTGAACCTCGGCAAGGAGCGCGCAGTTGGCGTCGTTTTCGACCGAGACGGCGGTCGAGCAGCGGGATTGGATGCGCTCGATCATGTTCGTTCCCGCATTGAACCTCAGCGCGCCGCCGCTGAACATGTGCCCGGTCGCCGGATCGAGTTCCCCGCAGGTGCTCACGGCGATGCCGGCGACGCGGTCGGCGAAGCGGTCGTACACCTGACCGATCGCCTCGATGAACTCGTCGTTGGTGGTGTAGGTGTTCGGCACCGAACCCTTCTCGGACAAGGTGTAGGAGTGGTCGATGAGGGCGTACTTGAGGCTGCTGCCGCCGACGTCGAGAACCAGGTAGTGCGTCACGGCGTCTCCTTTGATCGCTGTCCACTGTTGGTGATGCTAGCGACTCTCGGCAGCCGACAACGCACTGCTGCCTCGCCGAGTGCTCGATAGGGTGCGAGGGTCTCGAGGCCCCAGGAGGAGTCATGACACCACCGGCGCTGAGCGCCCCGATCGCGCCGCCCAACCCCGATGTGATCACGGCCGCCCGTCGGCTGTGCGACGGGCAGGCCAAGCCGCTCGGCGCGCTGGGCGAGTTGGAAGGACTCGGCGCGTGGCTTGCCGGTTGCCAGGGGGCCTGCCCGCCGCGTCCGCTGGAGGACGTCCGCGTGGTCGTGTTCGCCGGCGACCACGGCGTGGCCGGCCGCGCGGTCTCGGCCTATCCCGCCGAGGTCACCCCGGCCATGGTGCGGGCCATCGCTGCCGGCGTGGCGGGGGTGTCGGCCCTCGCCCGGGCGCAGGGGGTGTCGGTCTCGGTTTATGACCTGGGCGTGGCCTCCGACTTCCCCGACCTGCCCGCGGAGGTGGGCCGGTTCAAGGTGCGTCGTTCCTCGGGGTCCATCGACAGTGAGGACGCCCTGACCGCCGACCAGGTTGCCCAGGCCCTTGCTGCGGGGGAACGGATCGCCGCCGAACAGGTCGCCGACGGTGCTCAGTTACTCATCGCGGGGGATCTCGGGATCGGGAACACCACGGTGGCAGCCGCCCTTGTCGCCGCGGGTACGGGAGCAACCGCCGCCGAGGTGACCGGACGGGGCACCGGGATCGACGACGCGGCGGCCGTCCGCAAGGCGGAGGTGATCGACCGTGCGCTGCAGCGCGGCGGGCGACGCCTGGCCGATCCGGTCGAGCGGCTGGCCTGCCTAGGCTCGGCCGACATGGCTGCGGCTACGGGATTCATGATCGGTGCGGCGCGCCGGGGTGTGCCGGTGCTGCTGGACGGACTGATCGCGGTCGCCGAGGCAGTGACCGCGGAAGCGATCGCCCCGGGTTCCCGAGCCTGGATGCGGGCCGGCCATCGCTCGACTGAACCCGGCCAGTCCGTCGGTCTGCGTGCGCTCGGCTTGACTCCGCTGCTGGACCTCTCCCTGCGGCTGGGCGAGGGGACCGGCGCGGTGCTGGCGGTCCCGATCCTGCGCTCATCGGTGGCCGCCATGCGCGAGATCGCCCAACTGACCGACCTGATGTGAACTCGCCGATGCTTAAGGGATGGCGATTGGCGCTGGGATTCCTGACCGTGATCCCGGTGCGTCCGGTCCCGTCGATCGGACGCCGGGAGGCCGCCTGGGCCATGATCCTGGGGCCCTTGGCCGTGGCGCCGATCGCCCTGGCGGCCGCCGGGCTCGGTGGGGTGGCGTTCGGGCTGGGCCTGCCGTCCCTGGTGTCGGGTCTGGTCGTGATAGGCGTGATGACCCTCGGGACGCGGGCCATGCATCTGGACGGGCTGGCTGACACCGTCGACGGCCTCGGGTCGGGAGTCGACCGGGGGCGGGCGCTGGAGGTGATGCGTCGCGGCGACGTCGGGCCGATGGGTGTGGTAGCGCTGGTCCTCGTGCTCGGCGCGCAGGCGGTCGGGGCCGGGTCGATCCTCACACGCCCGTGGGGCTGGCTGCTGGTGGCGATGGCGCTGAGCGGGTCGCGCGCCGCTGTGGCGTTGGGCTGCGTCCGAGGCGTCCCCGCCGCCCGTCCCGAGGGACTGGGCGCGCTGTTCGCCGGAACGGTCGGACGGAGGGCGCTGGTCGCGCAGTGGTGCGTCGTGGCGGCCGGGCTCGCAGGGGCCGCCGTCCTGGCCGGTCAGCCGTGGTGGCAGGGCACGATGGCCGCCATCGCTGCGACCGCGGCCTCGGGGTGGCTGCTGGCCAAAGCGGTGCGCCGCCTGGGGGGAGTGACCGGCGACGTGCTGGGCGCCCTGGTGGAGACCTCGGCCACCGTCGCGCTCGTCGCGGTGAGCGCCACGGTCAACTGCTGACCTCCAGGGTCAGCGGTCGTCCGGCCACCATCAGGACCACGGTGTCGCAGGCAGCGGCGATCTGCTGGTTCGTCCGTCCGAGCAGGTCGGCGAACAGCCGCCCGGAGGGATACTCCGAGACCAGGCCCCAGCCGACTTCGTTCGTCACGACCACCAGATCCCCAGCACAGCCGCCCACCGCGGCGGCCAGTGCCGCAGCCTCAACTTCGAATCGCGGCAGCCAGTCGGGCCCCGGCCGGTCCCAGGCGTCCCAGGAGTCGATCAGGCGGGTGACCCAGGTGCCGAGGCAGTCCACCAGGACCGGCCCGTCCGCAGCGCGGATGCCGCCTGCCAGGTCGAGGGTCTCCACCGTCCGCCAGGCCCGGGCGCGGCGGCGTTGGTGTGCGGACACGCGTGCCGCCCACTCCGGGTCGTGGCCCGGGTCGGCCGGGTAACCGGGGGTCAGGTAGGTCACCGAGGCCTCGGCCGGCAGCAGCATCTCGGCGTAGGTCGATTTGCCGCTGCGGACGCCGCCGGTCACCAGTATCCGGGCCATGCCCGAACCCTAGCGGGGACGGCCACCGTCGCCGGAATCAGTTGTCGTCGAAGAGGTCGGGCAGCGACAGGCCGGCAGCCTCCCGCCGCCGCACGGCCCGGATCACCCCCTCCAGGTCGAGGGCATTGCCGCGACGCCACTGTGCCAGGGCATCCCGCTGCTCGCGCGCCCGCGTCTTGGGGATCCGCTCCCGCCGCTGGTACCAGGTCAGCGCGTTCTCGGCGTAGGCCACGTAGGCGGTGGGACGGGCGCCCCGGATCGCGTCCAGGGCGCTGATCGGATCCCAGCCCTGGGCGAGGAGGATCGCGAAGGCGGCCGACGGCCCGCGGTTGACCCCCATGTGGCAGTGCACGTACAGCTTGCTCTCGGTCTGGCTGAGCGCCGGGATCGACCAGCTGACGAGGCGTTCGAACCATGTCCCGGGAATGCGCTGGCCGGCGTCGTCGACGCCGTGGTGGAAGTAGCGCAGTTGCGGCGCATGCTCGGTCAGGAACTGGGAGTCGTTCCATTCGATCCGCACATCGACGACGTGGGTGATGCCGCTGCGGACCAGCTCGTCCAACTGGCCAAGGGCCCGGCGGACGTTCTCGGTGTCGAGGTCGGCCCCGATCGCGAGCTGGGGGGTGACGAACTGGGCGTCGACGGACCGGAAGCGCGGCGAGCCCGGCACACTGCGATCCTCCGACCCGGTCGGCGGGGGAGTCGGTGGCTGGGAAGCGCTCATAGCTGATCTTCCCGCACCGCGGTGACAAAACCAGGATCCGCTGTCCGGCGGTCTCAGCTGCGAGCGGGCCCAAGCGAGCGCGACTGGTCAGCCGTCCAAGCGGCCGAACCCGTCGACATGGACGACGAGGTCGCCGGTCTCGTCGCACAGTCCCAGGTCGACCGACCCGGTGATGGCCCAGTCGTGGTTCCGCGCGGGGTCGTCGATGATCTGGCGGACGTGCCAGCGCGGTCCGGCGTCGTCGATGACCAGCAGTGCCGGACCCCGGGCGTCGGCTCCAACGCCGATCTCGCCGTGCTCGGCCCAGTAGGCGCCCAGCGCGGCGTCCCAGTCGCGGGAGCTCATCGTCCGCTCCGGGTCCGCGGCGTCGAGTTCGGCCAAGCCCTCCACGTCATCACGGGAGGCCAGCTGGACCCGGTGGAACAGCGCGTTGCGCACCATCACCCGGAACGCCCGCGGATTCCCCGTCACCGGACGCGGGTTGCCCGACCCGGCAGTTCCGGCGGCCGAGCCGGGCGCGCCGGACGTCCCCGCCGAAAGGGCGCTGAGCTGCTCCCACTCATCCAGGAGTGAGGAGTCCGTCAAGCGGGTGACCTGGCCCAGCCACTCGATGACGTCGGCCAGTTCGGGGGTCCGCGCCGACTCCGGCACGGTCTGCCGCAGGGCCCGGAACGCGTCGGACAGGTAGCGCAGCACCAGCCCTTCGCTGCGTTGCAGCCGGTAGAAGGCCACGTACTGACCGAAGGTCATGCCCCGTTCGTACATGTCGCGGACCACCGACTTCGGCGAGACCGGTGTCTCGGCGAGCCACGGGTGCCTGGCCAGGAAGACCCGGAAGGCGTGTTCGAGCAGGTCGGCCAAGGGTTTCGGCCAGGTGATCTGCTCCAGGAGTTCCACGCGTTCGTCGTAGTCGACCCCGTCGGCCTTCAGTTCGGCCACGGCTTCTCCGCGCGCCTTGAACTGCTGTTGCAGCAGGACCGCGGTCGGATCCTCCAGGGTCGACTCGATCACGCTGACCGTGTCCAGGGTGTAGCCGGGGGAGTCGGTGTCCAGCAGGTCGAGGGCCGCCAGGGCGAACGCGGACAGCGGTTGGTTGAGCGCGAAGTCCTGTTGCAGGTCCACGGCGACCTGATACCGGCGTCCACCCGGGGTCGGTTCGGGCAGCCGGACGACCACCCCGGAGGCCAGCAGCGAGCGTCCGATGGCCAGCGCCCGGCGCAGCAGCCTGTTTCGAGTGGGTCGATCGGTCGTGCAGGACTCGACCAGCGACACCACCGCGTCAGCGGTGTCCTGGTCTCGCTGCAGCAGGTTGAGCAGCAGCGCATGGGTGATCCGCATGTGTGCGGTCAGCGGTTCCGGCGGGGCGGCGATGATCTTGCCGAAGGTGTCTTCGGTGTAGTTGACGAAGCCCTCCGGCGCCTTCTTGCGCTGCACCCGGCGCTGCTTCTTCGGGTCGCTGCCAGCCTTGGCCAGTGCCTGTGCGTTCTCGATCACGTGGTCCGGGGCCTGGGCGATCACGTAGCCGACGGTGTCGAATCCGGCCCGGCCGGCCCGTCCGGCGATCTGGTGGAACTCACGCGCCCGGAGCAGCCGCTGCCGGCGTCCGTCGAACTTGGACAGGCTGGCGAACAGCACCGTCCGGATCGGAACGTTGATCCCGACGCCGAGGGTGTCGGTGCCGCAGATGATGCTGAGCAGCCCCCGTTGGGCGAGGGTTTCGACCAGGCGCCGGTAGCGGGGCAGCATCCCGGCATGATGGACGGCGATACCCGAGTTGAGCAGTTTGGCCAGCGTCCGTCCGAAGCCGGAGGCGAACCCGAAGCCTGCCATGGCCTCGACCAGGGCGCGGCGATGCGTCCTGTCGATGAGCCCCGAGCTGAGCAGGGACGTCGCCCGTTCGACGGCGGCGGCCTGGGTGGAGTGGACGATGTAGACCGGCGCGCGCTGATCGCGCTGCAGCAGTTCCACAGTCTCGTGCAGCGGTCGCAGGGACCACTCATACGTCAGCGGGACCGGGCGGACGGCGTCGGTGATCACACTGGTCGGTCGTCCCGTGCGCTGGGTCAGGCCGCCCGCCAGGGCGCTCACGTCACCCAGGGTCGCCGACATGATCACGAACTGCGCCTGCGGGAGCTCCACCAGCCCCACCTGCCAGGCCCAGCCGCGGTCCCGGTCGGCGATGAAGTGGAACTCGTCCATGACCACCTGGTCCACCGTGGCCTCGCGTCCCTGCCGGAGAGCGATGTTGGCCAGGATCTCCGCTGTGCAGCAGACGATGGGGGCATCGGCGTTGACGCTGGCGTCCCCGGTCACCATGCCGACCTTGTCGGCGCCGAAGATCCCGCACAGCGCGAAGAACTTCTCACTGACCAGGGCTTTGATCGGTGCCGTGTAGTAACTGCGGCCGCCGGCGGCCAGCGCGGCGAAGTGCGCGGCGGTCGCGATGAGGGTCTTACCCGACCCTGTCGGGGTGGTGATCACGGTGTTGGCGCCGGTGAGGATGTCGACGATCGCCTCGTCCTGATGCGGGTACAAAGTGATGCCGTCGCGGGCCGCCCAGCCGACGAACGCCGCATAGAGCGCGTCGGGGTCGTCGGCGCCGCCGGGGGGAATGAGGTCGGACAGGCGCACGGCTCATCGTCCCACGTTCCCGAAGCAGCGTGTCACCAGCACCCGGCTCCGCGGCCAGGTCGCCTCCAGCAGACGCGAAGAGGGTTGCTCCGATGGGTCACACTGGCCGGGTGGAGTTGATCGAGGAGGTCTGGACGCGGGCGTGGGCGGCGCAGGAGCCCCTGTCGGTGGCCATCTCGGCCGTGATCGGCCTGGTGGTTCTGGGTTTGGTGGTGATCGCCTGGCCCGTCGCTCGGATCGTGATCACGCTGTGCCACGAGGCCGGCCACGCCCTGGTGGCCGTCCTCTCGGGACGCCGGCTCTCGGGCATCCGGCTCCACTCCGACACCTCCGGGCTCACGGTGACCCGGGGACGGCCGAGGGGCCCGGGCATGGTCGCCACGCTGGCGGCCGGCTACCCGGCGGCTTCCGGGTTCGGCCTGGGTGCCGCCGCGCTGGCCGCCTCGGGCTACCCGGCCGGGCTGCTCTGGGCGTGCGTCGCGCTGTTGGTGATGCTGTTGGTGACGATCCGCAACGCCTACGGGTTGCTGGTGGTCGTCTCGCTCGGCGCCGCAATCGCGGTGGCGTCGTGGTACGCCGGGCCCGCGCCGGTGGCCTGGCTGGGGTACGGGGTGGCCTGGCTGCTGCTCCTCGGGGGGCCGCGTCCGGTCGTGGAAGCGCTGCTGCACTGGCGTTCGCCGCACTACCGGGGCTCGGACGCCGCCCAGCTGGCCCAACTCACCCGCCTGCCGCGGCTGCTGTGGATCGTCCTATGGCTGGCCGCGACGCTCGGAGCGCTGCTGCTGGGCGGCAGGTGGCTGGTGACCGGCCTCTCGGCGTGAGAGTCGGGCTCAGCCGGCCTCGCGCTGCTGGGAGACCAGGTTGACAAAGACGTCCTCGATGGTGGGGTCGACCGCGGCCACCTCGGCGTCGGCGAATCCGGCCGCGACCAGGCGCTCGCGCAGCGGATCCGGTCCGAGGTCCCGGGCCAGCGGCACCACTGCGTGCAGGGAGGCGCCGGACAAGTAGGCCTCGGCGACCCCGTCGGCCCGCTCCAACCACTCCAGGGCCAGGTCGGCCTCGCGGACCGACACGTCGTAGATCCTTTGGGTCATGTACGCCCGCCGGATGTGGTTCGGGCTGCCCTCGGCGATCAACCGTCCGCGGTAGATGAACGCCAGCCGGTTGCAGTGGCTGGCTTCGTCCATGTAATGGGTAGTCACGAAGAGGGTCACGCCCCGATTGGCGAGGTCGTAGAGCAGATCCCAGAACTGCCGCCGGGCGATCGGGTCGACCCCCGAGGTCGGCTCATCCAGGAACAGCAGTTCCGGCTCGTGGATGGTGGCCGCGCCGAGGGCCAGCCGTTGCCGCCAGCCCACCGACAGGTTCCCGGTGAGTTCGTCCTCCCGTCCGATCAGATCGGCCATCGTCAACACGTACTCGCGCTGCGCAGCGAACTTCTCGGCCGGCAGGTCGTACACACCGGCGTAGAACTTCAGGTTCTCATCGACCGTCATGTCCTCGAAGAGCGCGAACTTCTGCGACATGTAGCCGATTCGGCGCTTGACCCGGTCCGGTCTGGCCACGACGTCCTCACCGAGGACCAGCGCACGTCCCGAGCGCGGGGCGATCGTGCCGGTGAGCATCCGGATCGTGGTGGTCTTGCCCGAGCCGTTGGGACCCAGGAAGCCGAACACCTGACCGCGGGGGACGTCGAAGTCGATCGCGTCGACGGCGGTGAAAGTGCCGAACTTCTTGGTGAGCCCGCGCACCGACACCGCTGCCTCCGGATTCGGAGCCGTCCCGGCAAGTTGCTGGTCCACTGTCACGGGAGGCTCCTCACTCCGCCAGCCGCCGCCGGGTGGCGATGACCGCTGCTCCGAAGATCACGACGGCGAATCCCGCCATCGCCCACAGCGGTTCGGCGAGTGCTTCGAAGCTGCTGCCCTTGACGAAGGCGCCGCGCAGCACGGTCAGTGCGTAGCGCAGCGGGATGGCGTACGTGATCGGTTGGATCGTCGCCGGCATGGACTCGATCGGGAAGATGAAACCCGACAGCACCATGGTCGGGATCATGATGAACATCACCGCCTGCTGGGCCTGGTGCCTGGTCCGGGAGACCAGGGAGACGAGCAGCCCCATGCCGATGGAGGTCAGCATGAACAAGGCCAGCCCGACCATGACCACCGCGATGTCGCCGTAGAACGGCACCCTGAACCAGAAGAGTCCGACCAACGCCACGATCGTCATCTGCGCGGTGGCCAGCAGGGCGTAGGGGGTCACCTTGCCGATCAGGTACTCGGTGGGACGGATAGGGGTGACGAACATTTGTTCCAGGGTGCCGGATTCACGTTCGCGCACGACGGCCTGGGACATGATCGCCATCAGCGACAGCATCAGGATCGCCGCGACCAGGCCCGGAACCATGGTGTTGAGCGGGTCGAGGGTCGGGTTGAACATCACCCGGACGCGGGCGTCGATCCCGGGCGCGGTGATGTCCATGCCCAACTGCTTGCGGCGGTCGGCGTTGAATTCGGCGACGATCTGGGAGGCGTACCCGCTGCCCACGGAAGAGATCTGGGAGTCGGAGCCGTCGACCACGATGCCAACGCCGGCGGTCTCCCCGCGGTCGAGCCGGGTCTGCGTCCCCTCCGGGATGACCAGGGCCACCTTCACCTCGCCGCGGTCCAGCAGGGGTCGCAGCTCGGCTTCGCTCTCAGGGTGGCTGACCACCTTGAAGTAGCCGGACGCGGCGAAGGCCGACTCCAGCGACCGCGAGGTCGACGTCCGGTCGAGATCGACCACCGCGGTGGCCAGGTTGCGCACGTCGACGGCCACCACATAGCCGAACAGGATCAGCTGGACGATGGGCATCATGAACAGCATCCGCATCAACATCGGATCGCGCCGGAGCTGAACGAACTCCTTCCAGATCAGCAGCCGGATGTGCTTGAGGTTCATCGGCGCCTCCCGTGCAGCCGGGCCGCGATCAGCAGGACGACCAGGGAGAACACCGCCAGGGCAGCAAGTTCCTGCCACAGGTCGGCGAACCCCAGACCCTTGAGGAACACCCCTCGCGAAATCGTCACCATGTAGCGCGCCGGGAAGATTCGGCTGAACCACTCCAGGGCGACCGGGATCTGGTCCAGCGGGAAGGCGAAGCCCGACAGCAGGAAGGCCGGCAGGAACGCGATCAGCAGCGCGGTGATGTTGGCGGTGTCCAGAGTCGGCGCGACCGCGGAGATGATCAGGCCGATGCCCAGGGAGGCGAAGACGAACAGTGCGGCACCGAGGGCCAGGACGGCTGGGCTGCCGCGCAGGGGGATGCCGAAGACGTAGATGCCCAGCGCGGTGATCACCGCGACGTCGACGAAGGCGAGGATCGTCCACGGCAGCAGCTTGCCGACCATCAGTTCGGTGCGCCGCAGTGGGCTGACCTCCATCTGTTCGGCCGTGCCCTGGTCGCGCTCGCGAACCAGCGTGACCGCGGTCTGCTGCACGGTCACGATCATGATGACCACGACCATCAGCCCGGGGATGAGGAAGTCCGAGGATCGGCGCTCGGGGTTGTACCAGGTGCGCAGCCGGGCCTCGACCATGCCCACCTGGCTCACGTCGAGCCCCTGGGTGTCGGCCCAGGCGAAGGTGAGCCGCTGCCCGTAGATCTGGTTCAGCGCGACGGAGTAGGCCTGGGCGATCTTCGCCGAGTTCGGCTCGCTGCCGTCCACCAGAACCGCCACCTGGGCCTTCTCGCCGCGGGCCAGGGTGTTGGCGAATCCGGACGGAATGACCACGGCCACCCGGGCCTCGTTGCGGTCGAACATGGAGTCGACGGCGTCCAGGCGGTCCTGGTCGGCGACCACGTCGAACAGGTCGGAGGCCTGGTAGGCCTGAACGTAGGACTGGCTTGCCGGTGTGCGGTCCAGATCGATCACCACGGTCGGCACGTGCCGGACGTCGAAGCTGATCGCGTAGGCGAACAGGATCAGCTGGATCACGGGCATGATCAGGACGGCGCCCAGCATCCGCGGATCCCGGCCCAGGTGCCGGAACTCCTTGGCCGAGATCGCCCCGATCCGGGTCAGTGCCGGGCTCATGCGGCACCCCTGGGCGCGTCCGAGACCGGAGTGTCAGAGGAACGCTCGGCGAGGAAGGCGAAGGCGGTCTCCATGTCGACGGCGGCCTGGCGGACGTCCTCGACCGGAACCCGCTCAGCCGCAAGCCGTGCCCGGAGTCGGGTCTCCCCGTCCGCGCCGTCATGCCAGAGAACCCGGACGACATCGCCGAACAGGTGGGTCGAGGCCACCCCGGGGAGGTCGGCGACCGCCCACAGCGCCACCCGCGGCTCAGCCGCGACGATCTCGTACAGGGTGCCCGGGACAAGGGCCTTGATCTCATCGGGGGTCCCGGTGTGCCGGATCCGTCCGGAATCCAGGAAGGCGATCGCGGTGCAGCGCTCGGCCTCGTCCATGTAGGGCGTGGCGACCAGGACGGTCTTCCCGGCCCGGTGCAGGGCGGCGATGATCCGCCAGAATTCCCGTCGGGAAACAGGGTCGACGCCCGTGGTCGGCTCGTCCAGCAGCAACAGGTCGGGCTCGTGCATCAGGGTCGCCGCCAGCATCAGCTTCTGCTTCATACCCCCGGAGAGGTACTGGGCCTGCCGGTCGCTGAACTCGGCCAGACCCATGCCACCCAGCAGCGACGCGGCCCGCTCCCGGCGCAGCGCCTTGGGGACGCCGCGGATGGTGCCGAAGAAATCGAGGTTCTCCGCAACGCTGAGGTCGGGGTACATCGAGAACTTCTGCGACATGTAGCCGATCAGCGGGGTCACCTTCTTGGCGGCGGCAGACACCGAGTGGCCGAAGACCTCGGCGTCCCCGGCGTCGGCGGGCAGGACGGTGGCCAGCATCCTGATCAGGGTGGACTTGCCGGCGCCGTCCGGCCCGAGCAGCCCGAACACCGCCCCGCGCGCCACGCGCAGATCGACCCTGTCGACGGCGCGGATGTCGCCGAAGGAGCGGGTCAACCCGAGGGCGGCGATCGCCTCGGGGGTGTCGGTGCCGGTGGTCATGGTCATCCTTAGACGAAGGTCACGTCCACCGGCATGCCGGCCTTCAGAGTTCCGGACCGGTCGGGGACGGTGATGCGTACCTCGTAGACGAGCTTCACCCGCTGCTCCTTGGTCTGGACGTTGTTCGGGGTGAACTCGGCCTGCGAGGCGATGAAGGAGACCGTGCCGTCGAAGGTCCGTGTGCTGGAGTCGGTGGTGGCATGAGCTGCCTGGCCCACTTTGACCTTGCCGATCTCGGTCTGCGGAACGAACACCCGCACGAACAGGTCCGCCGGATCGACGATGGTCAGGAGCGTCCGGCCCGGTGCGGCGTTCTGCCCGGCGTTGGTGGTCACCGAGACGACCCGGCCGCCGCGGGGCGCCTTCACCACCGTGTAGCCCAACTGGACCTGGGCGAGCTTCACGTTGGCCTCGGCCTGCTTCAGCCGTGCTTTGGCGGCCTTGACATCGGCGTTGGTCCCGTCGTCCTTTGCGTTGGTGATGGCTGCCTTGGCGGCGGTCACACCTTGCCGGGCCTGTTCCAGTTGCAGCGTCAGTGCAGCCTGGTCGAGCCTGACCAGTTCCTGGTTCTTCTTGACGGTGGCGCCCTCGACTGCGAGCACCTTGGTCACCCGGCCGGCAACCGCAGAGGCGATCTGGTACTGCCGGGTCTCCACCTGGCCGCTGGCGACGAGCCCGGCGGCCTCGGAGGTGGTCTGGGCTGTCGTCCACCACCAGTAGGTTCCGCCACCGATGAGAAGGAGCAGTACGAGCACGATCACCGGAATCGGCGGATGCTTGCGGGCGTGGCCGGCCATGGTTGTCACCTTGCCTTGCTGGGGTTGATCTCGTCGGTCATGAGGGTGTGGCCACCTTGTGGCAGCCGCTGATGGTCAGTTCCACGGGAACACCAGGCGGCAGTTCGCCGGTGGTAGTGGTGAATTCAACCGGCACCGCACGGGTGAGGTGCACCTGGTCAGTGGCTTGTGAGGACGGTGGGTAGTCCCACCGTTCGCCTATTCGGGTGATTTTGGCCGGCAGCGACGTGCCAGCGTCCATCCAGTCGCCATGGACGCGTGCGCGGTCGTTCAGGCACACCTGGGCGAGTTCGCTCGGGGCGAGCCACGCGGTGACCTTGGCCGGAGCCTGCTCGCGGATGGTCACCAGGATGGCCCCGGGTGCCAGTAGGTCGCCGGCCGCCGCGACGTCGACGACGAACCCGTTCACGGGCGAGGTCACGATGGCCAGGGACTCCTGCTGCCGCGCGATCCGGATGGGCACCAGGGATGCTTCCGCCGCGATCTCGGCCAGGTGCTTGAGGTTCCGCAGCTTCTGACGACCGTCGAGCAGCTTCTCCTCGGCCTCGTCGAGTTTCGTCAGCCCGTCCCGCGCTTTGGTCAGCGCATCGGCGATCTTGCCCAGTCCGGTCTTGATCGCCGTGAGCCCCGTCGCGATCTGCTTCAGGCCGGTGTCGATCGTGACCAGACCTGCGTCCATCTGGGCCAGGCCCGCGTTGAGCGGGGCCAGACCGGCGTCGATCTGGGCGATCGCGGCGTCCAGCGGCACCAGCCCGGCGTCGATCTGGGCGATCGCGGCCTCGAGTTGCGCGATGGTCGCCAGGATCTCGTCCTTCGACGGCGGCGGGGTCGGTGGAGTCGTCGGCGCGGGTGTCTCGTGGCACCCGGGCTTGGGTGACGGGGACGGCGAGGGGGTCTGGGACAGGTCGGCCAGCAGTTCCTGCAGATCGCTGAGTTGCTCGGCCAGGGTCTTCCGCTGCGCCAGCAGCGCAGCCCGCTGCTCGGCCAGGGTGGCCCGCTGCTGCAGGACGGGCTCGGCCTGAGTGAGCACGAGGGACCGCTGGGCGAGCAGTCCGGAGCGCGCGGTGAGCAGCTGGGGGCGGGCAGCGAGGAGGTCGCTGCGGGTCGTCCGGAGCTTGGAGCGGTTGCTCTTCAGCGTGGCGATCCCGTCCTCCACCTCTTGTCGCTTGTCGGCCAGTTCGTCGGCCTTGTCGTAGGTCTCGTCGATCTTGGCCTGCAACACGTTCGGTTGGGCACCGGCCACGGCGGCGTCGGACGTGGCCACCTCGACCTGCACCCGCAACTGGGCGTCGTCCATGAGGGCGAGCACGTCGCCGGCCTGCACCGGGGAGCCTTCGGAGACCATCACGCGCTTGACCTTGACGAAGCTGCCCAGCCCGGTCAGCGCGATCACGGGCGAGGTCGATCGCGCCGCCGACGACGCGCTGCTGGAGGAGGTGGAGCCAGCTTTCGGGTTCACCGTGATCGTCGGCAGCGTCGGGACGGCGACGCTGACCAGGGTGTCCTCGACGGTGCCGACAACGATGAGTTTCGGTTGGGTTGCGCACCCGACCAGCGTGAGCATCGCCCATGCCAACAGCAGGCTCACCGCCAACCGGGTCCCAGGGCGGATCACGGGGCTGGCTCCACGGCCACCGTCGCGAGGAAGGCGTCGACGATGTACGCCAGGGTCTCGCCGTCCGGCGGGGTGAGCGGCTCGGTCCGGAAGAGCCCGTCCAGCGCCACGAAGCTCATCACCGGACCCACGAACATGCGCGCGCTGAGGTCGGGACGCGGAGCGTGCACCAGGCCGCGGCTCACGGCCGCCTCGATGAGGGACTCCGCCTGATGGAGCAGTTGCCCGGGGAAGACTTCCCGGATCAGGTCGCGCACCTCCGGCAACCGCACCGCCTCGCCCACCACCAGTCGCAGGAGCGCGAGAGCCTCGTGGCCCATCAGCCGGGCTGTGATTCCGCCGGCCATCGCGAGCAGGCCGCGTCGCAGATCCGCGAGGGATTCGATCGCCGGGGGCGGTCCGTCGGAGAGCCGCAGCGCCGCGATCTCCTCAGTGAGCATCTCGCCGAGGAGATCGGATTTGCCCGGGAAGTAGCTGTACAGGGTCTGCTTGCTCACACCGGCGGCCGCGGTGACCGCGTCCATCGTGGTGCCGGCGTAGCCCTGCGCAAGAAAGAGCGTGCGAGCGGCGTCGGCGATCTGTTCCTTCTTCGTCGCCGCACGGATGGCCTGACGCTCGCTCATCACGCATCAAACTGTACGGTCCAGTCTGATTGCAGACAAGTGCGCCGCCGGCGGGTCCGCCTGACGTGCCACCGGGGCGCGCGGGCGGGGATCGGCACCGGCACCCGGCGGTCGCGCGGTGCCTCCGCTTGTACTCTTGGCGCCATGACGGTGATCCCTGAGAGTCGGGCGCGGGCGCTGAACAACCTGCCCCGGCCGGAGGCGCCACCGAAGCCGAGAATCCGGCGCGTGCTGACGTCACCCTGGACGTGGGCGGGTCTGGGCCTGAGCCTGCTCTACCTCGTGGCGCTGGGTCATATGTACGTCATCCTGACCGCCGACATCCCCGTCAACGACGGTGTCATCCCCGGTTTGAACCGCACCGCGCTCCGCGACGCGGCCTGGTTGGCCGCGCCCACCCTGGCCTTCTGGACCGTCGTCTTCATCTGGACCGACCGCTACCGTCCGCAACGCCTGCTGATGTGGTGGCTGACCCTGGGCTGGGGCGCGGCCGTGGCGACCTGGCTGTCGCTGCACGCCAACACCTGGGCAGCGGAGCAGATGGCGGTCCAGGGCAACGGTGACCCTGCGACGAGCGCCCGGGCTGCGATCTTCGTGGCGCCCTTCGTCGAGGAGGCCGCGAAGGCGACTGTCCTGTTCTGGGTGGCGATCCTGGTTCGCTACCGGATCGTGTCGAAGATCTCGGCCATCGTGATGGCCGGGCTATCGGCGGCCGGCTTCGCCTTCACCGAGAACATCATCTACTACGCCAGGGCGATCGTTTACTCCGCACAGACCATCGACGCGGGGGACGCCGATGCCGCGGTGCGGGAGCTGGTCTGGCTCCGCGGCGTCGTGACCTGCTTCGGCCATCCCCTGTTCACGATGATGACCGGCATCGGCTTGGCGGTGGCCCTGCGCACCCGGAGCAAGGTGGTCCGCGTCCTCGCTCCGCTGGTCGGCTACGGCGTGGCAGCCCTGCTGCACATGGTCTTCAACTCGCAGGCATCGCTGGGCTCAGGCACCGGCCAGCTCCTGATCTACTTGTTCGTCGCCCTCCCAATGGTGCTTTCCGCGGTTGGCTACGTGGTGGTCCAGATTCTCCGGGAGGGCGCACTGATCCGCCAGCGGCTCACCGATTTCGTCCGCATGGGGTGGCTCAGCCCGGACGACGCTCTGGTCTTCTCCAAGCAACGGCTGCGCTGGTGGGCGGTCATGGTCGCGGCCACTCGCGGCTGGCGGGTGCTGCTGGCCACGATCGCGCTGCAGCGGACGCTCACCGAGCTGGCCTATCTACGCGACGCGGAGGTTCGTGGCCTCGTCGACGACGCGTCCCGAACGCGGGAGCGGGAGTTGCTGGATGCGACCCGCGCCCTGCGCGGGACCGCGATCGACGACCCTCGCGGACTGCGGCTCGCCCTGCCGCGGTTGCGCCGGCAGAAAGCGATCGGCTACCCGGCACCCGTCCACCCTGGGCCGGCCGGGCTCGGCGGCAATTGGCCGGCGCCGGGCACCGCGCCGTTAGGATCGCCTCAGTATTCGGCCGTGGATCCCACCTGGGGACCCCCCGCGGGCTAGGAGTGAGGGCATTGAGCGCCGGGCAGCTGGAGGAATCCCTGCGGGCGCTGCGCGACGCTCTGGCCGCAGCCAGGCTGCCGCTGGCACTCCCCGGCAGCGCGATGGTCGCCGATCGGGCTCGCGGTGCGGTCGACCAGGTCGATGACTACATTCTCCCGCGGCTCGCACGCCTTGATGCGCCCCTGCTGACGGTCATCGGAGGTTCGACCGGTGCCGGCAAGTCGACCTTGGTGAATTCGCTGATCGGCCGTGAGGTGAGCGCCCCGGGGGTGATCCGCCCGACCACCCGTTCTCCTGTGCTGGTCCACAACCCCGAGGACGCCCACTGGTTCACCGCCGGCCGGATCCTGCCCGGGCTGGCCCGCAGCGTCGGTGTCACCCATGACTCGCACACCCTCCACCTGGTGCCCGAACCGTCGCTGCCAAGCGGATTGGCCATCCTCGACGCCCCCGATGTCGATTCGGTGGTGGCCGAGAACCGCGCCCTGGCCGCCCAGCTCCTCGCCGCGGCGGACCTGTGGCTGTTCGTGACCTCCGCGGCCCGCTACGCCGACGCCGTCCCCTGGGAGTACCTGCGCTCAGCGGCCGAGAGGCACGCGGTTGTCGCGGTCGTGCTCGATCGGGTGCCCCCGGCGGCGATCGATGAGGTGCCGGCTCACCTCGGCCGGCTGATGGGAGAACGGGGACTGGGTTCCTCGCCCATCTTCGCCGTGCCCGAAACCGAGGTGGACGCTGTTGGCCTCCTCCCGGACGTGGCAGTCGCCCCGATCCGGGCGTGGCTGGCCGATCTCGCCGCCGACGCGGCCTCCCGCAGCCGGGTCGTCCTGCAGACCCTGGACGGGGCGGTCGCCGCCCTGGCGGCCATGGCGCCGTCGGTCGCGGAGGCGATCGAAGACCAGGACGCCACGCTCGACCTGCTCGGGTCAGACGTGGAGAAGGCCTACGCCGAGGCGGTGCGGGTGATCGGCGTGCAGACCCAGGACGGGTCGCTGCTGCGTGGGGAGGTCCTGGCCCGCTGGCAGGACTTCGTGGGCACCGGGGAGTTCTTCCGCGCAGTGGAACAGAAGATCGGCTGGTTCCGCGACCGGATGGTGGCTGCCCTGCGAGGTGAGCCGAGGCACGCCAACGACGTGAGGCTGGCGGTTGCGTCCGGGTTGGAGGTCCTGATCCGCGAAGCTGGCGAGGATGCAGCCGAGCGTGCCGGTGCGGCGTGGGAGGCGCACCCGTCAGGACGGGAGTTGCTTGGGCGAGCCCCCGAGGACCTCTCGCGAGCCTCGCGCGGCTACGCAGCTGAAGCCGCCCTCGCCATCCGGAACTGGCAGGCCGACGTGCTCGACCTGGTCGCTCGGGAGGGCGCCGCTCGCAAATCGGCGGCCCGATTCTGGGCGTTGGGCGTCAACGGAGTCGGTGTCGCCCTGATGATCCTGGTCTTCTCGCAGACGGGCGGGCTCGTGGGTGCCGAACTCGGCGTGGCAGGGGGCACTGCGGTGCTGGCGCAACGCGTGCTGGAGGCGATCTTCGGCGACGACGCCGTTCGCCGACTGGCCAAGCAGGCCAAGGCCCACCTCGACGAGCGGGTCGCTGCGCTGCTGTCGGACGAGGCGCTTCGCTTCTTCGCGGTGCTCGGGAGCGTCGACGTGCGGCCCGGACAGGCTGACGCGATCCGCGCCGCTGTCGCCGCCGTCGAGCACGCCCGCCTGGGGGCTCCGCGACTGGGCCTGACCACGGTCTCCGGGAGCGGGTCGTGACGGCCGCACGGTCCGACCTGGCGAGCCGCCTGCGGGCGCTGGGCGAGGCGGTGGAGCTGTGCCAGGGGCGATGCCCCGACGATCTGGTGGGGGCTGCCCGCAGCGTGGTTGTGCGAGCCGGGCAACGGGTCGCGTTCAGCGGTGGCTCCACCGTGGTGGCCCTGGCCGGCGCCACCGGATCGGGCAAGTCGTCATTGTTCAACGCGATCACCGCCAGCCAGCTGGCCCGCGTCGCGGTGACGCGCCCCACGACCGCGGACGCGATGGCGGCGGCCTGGGCGAACCAGGTCCCGGCCGGGTTGCTGGACTGGCTCGAGGTCCCGCGCCGGCACCTCATCACGTCGGGTCCGGCCCGGTTCTCCGACCTTGTTCTTCTGGACCTGCCCGACCACGACTCGACCGAGACCTCCCATCGGCTCACGGTCGACCGTCTCGTCCACCTCGTCGACAGCCTGGTCTGGGTGGTGGATCCGCAGAAGTACGCCGACGCCGCGTTGCACGACCGCTACCTCAGGCCGTTGTCGCCCTACGCCGAGGTGATGATGGTCGTGCTGAACCAGGCCGATCGGCTGGCGCCGCACGACCTGGCCAGGTGCCAGGCTGACCTGCGCCGCCTGCTTGACTCCGAGGGGCTGGCCGCCGCGCCGATCCTCACCGTCTCTGCGATCACCGGCGCCGGGATCGCAGACCTCCGCGACGCCCTGGCTGGGCTCGTCGCCGCGAAGCAGGCGATGACCAGGCGGCTGAGTACCGACATCGATGTCGCGGCCGCCTCGCTGGCGGACGAGCTGGGCGCAGCGGAGATCCGGAGGCCGAACCGCGCGCTGGTCGAAGACGTTGAGCGGGCCTCGGCCGAGGCTGCGGGGGTTCCGCTCGTCAGTGACGCGGTGGGGGAGTCCTGGCGTCGTCGCGGGAGCGCGGCGACAGGATGGCCGTTCGTCAGCTGGCTCTCCCGATTGAGGCCCGACCCGTTGCGACGGTTGCGGCTGGCCGTGCCCGAGGTTGACCCGTCCCCGACCGCGATCAGCCGCACGTCGATCCCGCCTGCGAATGCGGTGCAGCGGGCGCGGTTGGACGGCGCTTTGCGCGCACTCACCGAGGCGACCAGCGACGGCCTCCCGAGGGGTTGGGCCCAGGTGCTCCGGACGCAGACGCGTGGGGACCACCAGCGGCTCCTCGAAAGGCTGGACGCAGCCCTATCCGGAGCCGAGTTGCGACTGGGCGGGAGTTCGGCCTGGTGGTCGTTCGTCACGCTGGTGCAGTGGCTGCTCATCGGCGCGGTGCTGATCGGGGCAGGCTGGCTGGCCACCGGGCCGTTGCTCGCCTGGTTGCAGCTGCCGCCGCTGCCAGAGGTGTCGTGGTATCAGATCCCAGCCTCCACCTGGTTGGTGGGCGGCGGGGTGCTGGCCGGATTGGTGCTGGCCGGCCTTGGGCGGTTGCTGGTCGAATGGGGCGCGCGCGCCAAGGCCAGGACGGCCGCGAAGGGCTTGCGGGCTGTCGTGGCGCAGGTTGTGGCGGACGACATCATCGCCCCGATGGAGGCTGAGCTCGACCGGTATCGCGGGGCCCGGTCGGCGCTGGCTCGGGCTCGCGGCTGAACCGCCGGCGTGACACGGCAGGCCGCGTTCTTCGTTATCCACAGCCCAAACGCTGTCCACAGGCAGTAGGGCGTCGTGACCGGGTGGGCTCCGAACGGCCAAGGCTTGTGTCACCTGATCAAGGAGGAACGAACATGGAAGCCCTGGTGACCATCAGTGGACATGTCGGAAGCGATGTCGACTTCCGGCTGATCAAGGAGATCTACCCGCGGGCCAATTTCCGGCTCGCGTGCACGCCGCGCAGTTGGCGCAACGGCGATTGGGTGAGCGACGAGACCACGTGGCTCTCCGTCACCTGCGGCAGGGTGCTCGCTGAGCACGTCCGAGTGGCCCTTTCGAAGGGAGATCCGGTGGTCGTGGTCGGCAGGCTACGGACCTCCCGCTGGCGAGATGAAGCCGGCGTGACGCGCGAAAGGATCTCCATCGAGGCCACCACCGTCGGTCATGACCTGTCCCGTGGAACGTCGACGTTCCACAAGGTGACCCGGGTCGTCGACGAGGCCAACGAGATCGCCATGGCGGCTGCGGTTCAGACAATCTGCGAGTCAGGCCCGTGCGGGGAGGACGCTGAGGCTGTCGCCTGAGGATCAAGCGGAGCCCGGCTGAGGATCAAGAGGAACCCGGCTGAGGATCAAGAGGAACCCGGCTGAGGATCAAGAGGAACCCGGCTGAGGATCAAGAGGAGCCCGGCTGAGGATGAAGAGGAGCCCGGCTGAGGATGAAGAGGAGCCCGGCCGCCGTGGTCAGCCCCTGGTCAGCCGGCGGTGGGCGCTCCGATGCGGTCGGGCGGCCTCAGCGCCGAGTCGGGCGATCTTGTGCTCCTCGTAGTCGGCGTAGTTGCCTTCGTACCAGAACCAGTCGGCTTCTTCGGCCTCGGCACCCTCCCACGCGAGGATGTGCGTGGCCACCCGGTCGAGGAACCAGCGGTCGTGCGAGATCACCACGGCGCAGCCGGGGAACTCCAGCAGGGCGTCTTCCAGCGACTGGAGCGTCTCCACGTCCAGGTCATTGGTCGGTTCGTCCAGCAGCAGCACATTCCCGCCCATCTTCAGGGTGAGGGCCAGGTTGAGCCTGTTCCGCTCGCCACCTGAGAGCACCCCGGCCAGTTTCTGCTGGTCGGGCCCTTTGAACCCGAAGGAGGCGACGTAGGCCCGTGACGGCATTTCGAAACTGGCCACCTTGATGTGGTCCAGACCATCGGAGACGACTTCCCAGACGTTGCGGCCTGGATCGATCCCTGCCCGGCTCTGATCGACATAGGAGAACTTGACCGTGGTTCCGACTTTGAGTGTGCCGCGGTCGGGCTTCTCCTCGCCGATGATCATCTTGAACAGCGTGGTCTTGCCGACCCCGTTGGGCCCGATCACACCGACGATTCCAGCCCTGGGCAGGGTGAAGCTGAGGTCTTCGATGAGGATGCGGTCGCCGAACCCCTTGGTGAGCTTGGTGGCCTGGAGAACGTCCGCACCCAGTCGTGGGCCGGGTGGGATGTTGATCTCGGACAAGTCGATCTGACGGTTCCGCTCGGCTTCGGCCGCCAACTCCTCGTAGCGGGCCAGGCGGGCGCGGTTCTTGGCTTGGCGAGCCTTGGGGTTGGAGCGGACCCACTCCAACTCCCGTTCGAGGATCTTGGCACGCTTGGCATCCTTCTTGCCCTCGATCTGGAGGCGGGACTTCTTCGTCTCCAGGTAGGTGGAGTAGTTGCCTTCGTAGGGATGCAGCCGGCCCCGGTCCACTTCGCAGATCCACTGCGCGACGTTGTCGAGAAAGTACCGATCGTGAGTGACCGCCAGCACGGCGCCCGGGTAGCTCTTGAGGTGGCCTTCGAGCCAGTTCACGCTCTCGGCGTCGAGATGGTTGGTGGGCTCGTCGAGCAGAAGGAGGTCGGGTTGCTGGAGCAACAGTTTGCACAACGCCACGCGGCGCCGCTCGCCCCCGGAAAGGATGTCGACCGGCGAATCACCCGGGGGGCACTGCAGCGCGTCCATGGCCTGCTCGAGCTGGGCATCGATGTCCCAGGCCTGACGGTGGTCGAGTTCGGTCTGCAGTTCTCCCATCTCGGTCAAGAGGGCGTCGAAGTCGGCGTCCGGATCAGCCAGCGCCTCGGAGATCTCGTTGAACCGGGTCAGCATCCCCTTGGTCTCGGTGACCGCCTCCTCGACGTTCTCCAGCACCGTTTTGTCCTCGGTGAGCGGCGGCTCCTGCAGCAGGATCCCCACCGTCCGGCCTTTGGCCAGCATCGCGTCGCCGTTGTCCGGCTTGAGCAGCCCGGCCATGATCCTGAGCATCGTGGACTTGCCGGCGCCGTTGGGGCCGACCACGCCGATCTTCGCGCCCTCGAAGAAGGACAGGGTCACGTTGTCCATCACGAGTTTCTCGCCCAGCTTCTTGCGGACGTTGTGCATGGTGAAGACGAACTCAGGCATGGCGAGATTCCCTCAATGGTGTCGGCGGCGGCACAAGTATGCCAGTCGTGGTCGGTCGGCCGTTCACCCTCGGACGGGCAGGTGCGCGGCCAGGAGTTCGGCGAGGGTGACTGCCCGCACGCCCGCCAGGTCGCCCAGCTGGGTTCGGCACGAGAACCCGTCGGCCAGGATGATGGCGCGGGGCCCTGCGGCACGCACCGCGGGCAGCAGGTTGTGCTCGGCGATGGCCACCGACGTTTCGTAGTGACCTTTCTCGACGCCGAAGGTTCCGGCCAACCCGCAGCAGCCGCCGACCCGGGTCACGTCGGCCCCGGAAGCCTCGAGCAGGGCCGCGTCGGCTGCCCATCCGAGCACCGAAGCGTGATGGCAGTGCGGCTGGGCGACGATCGTGTGCCCCCGGAGGTCCGGAGGTCGCCAGTGCGAATCCTGGGTGAGCAACTCGGCGAGCGTATGGATCCCGGCCGCGACCGCACCGACCCGGGGATCGTCCACAAGGCCCGCGGCGTCGCTGCGCCACACCGCGAGGCAGGAGGGCTCCGTGCCCACGACCGCGACTCCCGCCTCCACAAGGGGATACAGGACCTCCAGCGCGGTGGTGATCAGCCTGGCGGCCGCATCCCTCTGCCCAGTGGTGATCCAGGGCAGTCCACAGCAGGCGGAGCGCTCCAGCAGGCGTGGCGCGTAGCCGGCGTCGACGAGCACGGCGAACATCGCCGCGACGTGGTCACCGGCGAAGCAGTCCGAGAACGAGTCCACCCATACCGCCACAGGGCGGGCGCCGGGCTTCGGCTCGACCGGGGCTGTTCGTCGGGCCGCGGACGCGGCGAACCGGGGCAGCGTTCTCCTGCGATCGACCCCGGCCACCCACCTCGCCAGAGACCCGGTCCCGGGCAGTGCCAAGGCCAGGTTGACCAACCCCGGCAGGCCGGGGACGGCGGTGACCAGGCGTCCCCATCGGGGGAGTCGACCCAGCACGTAGTGGCTGCGAGGGCGCAGGCGCCCCCGATGGGCCCGCTCCAGCACGACGGACTTGTACGCCGCCATGTCGATCCCGGTCGGGCAGTCGGAGGAGCACCCCTTGCAGGCCAGGCAGAGGTCCAGGACCTCGCGAACCTCGTCCGCGCGCCACCCGCCGTTGACCAGACCGGTGTTGACCATCTCCTGCAGGACCCGGGCTCGGCCGCGAGTGGAGTCCTTCTCCTCTCTGGTGGCGAGGTAGGACGGGCACATCACGCCTCCAGCGGCGGTGTTGTCGGCCAGGCACTTGCCGACGCCGGTGCAGCGGTGCACGCCGGCCGTGAACGCCGGGTCGAGCCGCAGCATGGCCGAACCGCGCACCTGGGACAGGCGCAGGTCGGCGTCCAGGGGTCGTGGGTCGACCACGATCCCTGGATTGAGCAGGTTGTCCGGGTCGAAGATGGCCTTCACCGCGCCGAAGAGCGCGATCGCGGCCGGCGAGTACATCCGGGGCAGCAACTCCGAGCGCGCCCGTCCGTCCCCGTGCTCGCCTGACAGTGAACCGCCGTAGCGGCAGACCAGGTCGGCGGCTTCTTCGACGAAGCGCCGGTAGGTGGCCGGTCCGTCGGCATCGGTGAGCCCGAAGTCGATGCGGACGTGGACGCACCCTTCACCGAAGTGGCCGTACGGCAGGCCGGTCAACCCGTGGTCGCGGAGCAGGCGATCGAAGTCGCGCAAGTAGGCGCCCAGCCGGTGCGCCGGCACCGCCGCGTCCTCCCAGCCGGCATGTGCGGGGCGGGGGAGCGACACGCTGGCCAGCCCGGCGCCGTCCGCGCGGATTTTCCACAGGGCGGCGGCGATGCGGGCGTCGGGCACCACCCGTCCCTCCAGCGCACCGGAGGCCGCGGCGAGGGCCGCCGACCGGGAGGCCAGCCGTCGCGCATCGGTATCGGTGAGTTCGACGAACACCCAACCGTCCCCGCGCGGAAGATCGGGCACCGACGTCCCTCCCAGGGTTCGCCTGACGACCTCGACGATGCGGCGGTCCAGACCTTCGCACGCAGTCGGCGAGAAGGGGAGGATGGCGGGCATGGCGTCAGCGGCGTCGGCCATCGTGGGGTACCCCAGGGCGATCATGGCCTTGTGCGGCGCATCGCTGGCCAGGGCCACGGTGGCGCCGGTGACGATCGCCAGCGTGCCCTCGCTGCCGACCAGGAAGCGAGCGACGTTGAAGCCGTTCTCCGGGAGGAGGTGCTCCAGGCTGTAGCCCGACACCTGACGTGAGAACGTGCCGAATTCAGTCCGGATCACCCCCAGGTTGTCCAGCACCAGGCGCTCCAGCGCTGCCAGGGTGGGTGAGCGCGAGCCGCGGAGGCTGGTTCGGGAATCAAGGGTGAGCCGCTCCCCGGTGCCTGTGATCGCCTCCACGGCGATCATGTTGTCGGCGGTACGCCCGTAGCCGAGGGCGCGGGGGCCGCAGGCGTTGTTGCCGATCATTCCCCCGATCGTGCATCGGTCGAGGGTCGACGGGTCCGGGCCGAACCTCAGTCCGTGGGGGGCGGCTGCCGCTGTGAGCCGGGCCTGGATCACACCGGGCTCGACTGTCGCCGTCCGCTGCTCAGGGTCGACCGCGACGATCCGGTCCAGGTGACGGCCGCAATCGACCACAAGTCCGGACCCGATGGCATTGCCGGCGATGGAGGTTCCCGCGCCGCGCCCCGTCACTGGGATCCTCGCCTCGCGCGCGCTGTCGAGCACAGATACCAGTTCGGCGACGTCCCGAGGTCGAGCCACCGCGGCGGGGACCACCCGGTACAGAGACGCATCGCTGCAGTAGAGCGCTCGGGTCAGGCCGCTGAAGTCGATGCAGGGGTGGCGGTCAGCCAGCGCGAGCGCCGCGTCCTGAGGAGCGCGGCCGGTGGTCACCGGCTCAGTGTGTCACGCCCAGGACGGCCCGCATGGCCCGGCCGATGGCTTCGAAGTCCTCGGGGTCGACAGGATCGACGAACGCCTCTCGCACCGACTGCACGTGGTGGGGCGCCGCTGTCTTCAGCAGGGTCAGCCCGCGTCCGGTCAGGACGGCGATCACCCCGCGGCGGTCTTCGGGGCAGGCCTTGCGAAGAACCAGGCCCTTCTTCTCCATCCGCGCCACCGTGTGGGTGAGCCTCGACCTGGATTGGCGGACCTTCGCCGCGAGGTCGGACATCCGGAGTTGCTGCTCGGGAGATTCCGACAGGTGGACCAGGATCTCGTACTCGCCGAGGTCGAGTTCGAAGCGACGCAACTCGGCGTCGAGCCGTTCGTTGATCCGAGCCACGCCGTTGAGGTAGGCGCGCCACACCTGTTGCTGCTCCGCTGACAACCAGCGCGGTTCGACAGTCGTGCTCACCAGCCCAGCCTAGCAGAACGATTGACCATTCAATCGTTCCGGGCGGGGTTCGGCGTCGAGCGTCTGGGCCAACTGTTCTCCGCAGAAGCACCCTCCCGAGGGCGTCTCGTAACCCTGGGCACGCTGCGGTGCACGGTCCGCGCGCTCGCTGCGTTGTCGTTCTCGCCGATAGGTCCACTATCTGCTCATCGTCCGCCTTGCAAGTACACGCACCGGGCACATCCGCGCTCGCACTCCGGATTACGAGACACGCCCTAGACTGCGGCCAGCGCTCCGGGGCGGAGCTGGGAGGAAGGCCGTCACCATGACCGATGCTTCTGCCATTCTCGATGGTGCACCTGCGACTGTCGGAGACCTGCTCCGGTGGCGGATCGCGCAGTCCCCGACCACGGAGGCCTTTCGCTACCGTGACGCCGCCGATGACTGGGTGTCGATCGACTGGGTCGAGACCGGACGTCGGGTCGATCGGATCGCCGCGGGATTCCTCGCCTTGGGTCTGGGCGTTGAGGAGCGGGTGTCGATCGTCGGGTCGACGCGGATCGAATGGATCCTCGCCGACTACGCCGTCAACCTCGCCGCCGGCGCCACCACCACGATTTACCCCAACACGCAGGCGGGCGACTTCGCCCACATCGTCACCGACTCCGGCTCGGTGCTGCTGGTCGCCGAGAATGACTCACACCTGGCGAAGCTCGCCTCCAGTCCTGCAGCTCAGGCTCAGATCCGACACGTCGTCCTTATGGACGGCGACGGCGATGGCGAGCGTGTCTTGTCCTGGCAGCAGCTTCTGGCTCGCGGCGATGCCTTACTGGCGGAGGATCCGGACGCGGTGCACCGGGCTTCCAGCGCTGCGCGTCCCGACGGCCTCGCGACGCTGATCTACACCTCCGGCACCACGGGGATGCCCAAGGGTGTCGAGCTCACCCACCGGGGCTGGGTGAACGAGGCCTTCGCCGTCGACAGCCTCCACATCATCACCGCCGACGCCGTCCAGTACCTGTGGTTGCCGCTGTCGCATGTCTTCGGCAAGGCACTCCTGGCCATCCAGCTCGCGATCGGCTTCGCCACGGCCGTCGACGGCCGCGTCGACAAGATCGTCGCGGGGCTGGGGGACATCCACCCCACCTTCATGTGCGGAGCTCCGCGGATCTTCGAGAAGGTTCGGGCGGCGGTCATGCTGGCGTCCCCGCGTCGCGGGCTGAAGGGACGCATCGCCCGCTGGGCGTTCGCCGTGGGAAGGGCCAGTCGCGAGTACCGGCTCGCCGGGAAGTCCCTCCCGCTGCCGATGGGACTTGCCTACCGCATCGCCGATCGGCTGGTCTTCTCGGTACTGCGTGAGAAGGTCGGTGGGAACATCGGTTTCTTCATGTCGGGCTCGGCGAAGCTGAGTGCCCAGGTGCAGGCGTGGTACTACTCGGCCGGTCTGCTGGTCGTCGAAGGGTACGGGCTCACCGAGACCAGTGCGGTCACCTTCGTCAACCATCCGGACACGCCACGGTTCGGGACGGTCGGGCTCGTCCTGCCAGGCACCGAGGTCCGGATCGCCGAGGACGGCGAGATCCTGGTCAAGGGGCCAGGCGTGATGCGCGGCTACCACAACGATGCCGAGCGGACCGCCGAGGTGCTCATCGACGGTTGGTTCCATACCGGCGACATCGGGCGCCTCGACGAGGACGGCTACCTGACGATCACCGACCGCAAGAAGGACCTGATGAAGACCTCAGGCGGCAAGTACGTCGCCCCTTCCAAGGTCGAGAGCGTCATCGCAGCCACGATCCCTTACGTCTCGCAGGTGGTGGCAGTGGGGGACGGGCGCAAGTACATCTCAGCGCTGCTGACGATGGATCGGGACAACCTTGCCAAGTGGGCCCAACGCCATGGTCAGGAGGGGCTCGACTACGCCGAGTTGACCCGGCTGCCTCAGTTGCGCGCCACCATCGAGGAGTACATGGCCCGTGCCAACGCCAAGCTGGAGCGATGGGAGACGGTCAAGAAGTTCGCGATCCTGGACTCTGAGTTCAGCGTGGACGACGGAGGGGTGACCCCCAGCATGAAGATCCGCCGCGCGGCCGTCACGCAGCGCTACGCCGAGGTGGTCGACTCGCTCTACGAGGACGACCCGACCACCGAGGCATGACGACGTTCACCGCCCGCGTCCCGATCCGGTGGGTGGATCTTGACGCCCAGGGGCACGTGAACAACGCGCTGGTCGCCGACTACCTCCAGGAGGCACGCGTCGCGTTTCTGATGCAGGGGCCGAACGCCCACCTGCTGGGGAGTTCCACGGTCGTGGTGGCGCACCAGGTGGAGTTCCTCCGTCCGGTCGAATTCAGCGTGGAACCGGTCGAGATCGACCTGCGTGTGGGCCACGTCGGAGCGTCACGGTTCACTCTCGGCTACCAGGTGCGCCAGAACGGCACGCCGGTCGCGCGAGCGCACACCACGATGTGCATCTTCGACTTCGGCACCGGCCTGCCGCGGCGGATGACCGCCCAGGAACGCGCCGATTTCGCCGTCCTCAGCACCGAGGTCGAGTCGTTTAGGTCCCTGGGGCGCTGGCACGTGGGCGAGGCCGCCCACGTGGTCCCCATCGTGGTGCGCTGGTCAGATCTGGACGTCTACGGGCATGTCAACAACGTCCGGGTCTTCGACTTCGTCGCCGAAGCCCGGATCAGGATGAATCCGGGCGGCAGCGGGCGGACGCGGATGCAGGATGCCGCCGAGGCGAATCTGATGTGGATGGTGGCGCGGCAGGACGTTGAGTACATCACTCAGATCACCCACCGCCTCGAGCCCTACCAGGTGCGCTCGGCGATCGCACGCGTCGGACGGACGTCGATGACCATCGTCGCCCAGGTTGAGGATCCCCTGGCCGGAGGTCAGTTGCTGGCCCGCACCCGAACCGTGCTGGTCTGCGGTGACGCCACCGGCTCCCCGGTACCGCTGCCCCCGGCGATGCACGTGGCCGCACAGCGCTGGCCCGCCATCCCGCACTGACGTGGACCGTGGCCCGAGCCACGGTCGATCCCTGGGCCTGACGTCGATCCCTGGGCCTGACGATCCCTGAGCCTGACGATCCCTGAGCCTGACGATCCCTGAGCCTGAC
>CAZPCM010000024.1:0-30448 GCA_964585085.1 uncultured Propionibacteriaceae bacterium | reverse complement strand
CGCGCTTCGTTCACACCGAAGAGGTCACTGGTTCGAACCCAGTATCGCCCACCGCTTTGACTAGGGAAAACACCCGGAGAGTGCTGCCCCACTTTCATCACGGTCCCGTCGTCGGCACTACTGTCCAACGAGTTGGACCACATTCCCCCCGAAACGCGCCGCCTCGGCGGCGTCGTGTGTGATGAGCAGCACGTCCCTGCCGCTCGTGCGCTCGAGGACGTAGTCGAGCATTGCGGGCCTGGTCGCCGCGTCGAGCCCTTCGAAGGGCTCGTCCAGACAAACGATGTCGGCCTCGGCCATCATCGCCCGGACGATCGCCACGCGGCGTCGCTGTCCGCCTGAGAGTTGGGTCACCGGTCGCACCATGGCCTCGTCCGGCAACCCGGCTCGGGCGAGTTCGCCACAGATCGTCGAGTTCTCGACCCGGTGCGGCATCACCAGCCGCACGTTGGCGACCGCGGTCACGTGCTCGACGAGCCGGTCCTCCTGGAAGACGGCGCTGCGCCTGCGCCCCTCCACACCCCGGATGCTCCCGGCGTCGGGCGTCAGCAGGCCCAGGACCAGCTTCATCAAAGTGGTCTTGCCCGATCCATTGGCACCCATCAGCACGGTCGTCCCACCATCAGGAACGGTCAGCGACAACCCCTCCAGCACCCGCAGCGGCCCGAAGCTCTTCGACACCTCCTCGACAACGATCATGGCTCGGCGAAGGCGTGAGCCAGACGACGTTCGAAGCCCGCCAGCAGGGCCAGGACGGACTTCTCGAAGGCGAAACTGAGCGCGATGATGGCAAGCGTCCAGGCGAAGAGATCACCGGTGCTGAGGAAGATCTTCGCTTGGTACAGCCGCTCCCCGATGCTGCCGGTGGGCAGCCCGATGACTTCGCCGGAGATCCCGCTCTTCCAGCACAACCCCAGTCCCACCCGGCAGGCCGCGGTGACGTAGGGCAGAAGTCCAGGGATGTCGATCGCGACGATCCGGCGCGTGAGCGGGACGTCGAACACCCTCGCCATCTCCAGCAACGTGCGATCTGTCTGCTCGATGCCCTCCAGCACGTTGGCGTACATGATGGGCATCACCATCAGGAAGCTGATGACGATCGACATCCGGCTGCTGTCGGCCCAGATGAGCACCAGGATGATGAAGCTGAACACGGGAACGCTGCGCATCGCCCGGATCACCGGCGACAGCACGTCAGCCAGCAGCGGCCACGCTCCCGCGAGAGCGGCCAATCCGCAACCGATCACGACAGCCAGGGTGAAACCCAGCACGATCCGGGCGAAGGAGTACCACACCGCGGCCCAGAACCCGGACGTTCCGACCAGACCGATGAGGGTTCGCACGACGTCGATGGGCGACACCAGCAGCAGGTCGTGGCCGATCGCGAGACTCGCGCCCTGCCACACGGCCAGCCACGCCGCGACGATGACCGTGCTGCGCAGGACCCGTCCAGAGCGGGTCACCAGGTGCGGTCTACGACTGGTAGTAGAAGTCATCACCGGGCATGGCGCCACCGACTGAGGCCGGGTTGGCGTCGAAAAGCACCTGAAGGTACCCGCTGACCTTGCTCTTCATCTCGGCACCGTCGATGAAGGTGATGTTGCAGGTGGGGATCGCCTTCTCGGCGATGGGGGCAGACGGGACGATACCCGCCTTCACGATGAGCTGAGCCGCGTCCGAGACGTGTGAGTTGGTGAATTCCGTGGAGGCCCGGTAGTCGGCCAGGAAGGTGCCGACGACCGACGGATTCGCCTGCGCGAATTCCTTCCTCACCACCGCGACGCCCGTGATCAGCCCCGATTCGGGACTCACCGCCGACCACTCACGGGTGAGGTCGAGGGCGACGCGAACCTTCGGGTTCTGCGCTTGAACCACGGTCACGAAGGGCTGCGGCAGGACCGCGAGGGTGGCCTTGCCGGCTTGGAGCATCGCGGCCAGTTCGGTTGACTCGCTCTTGTACTCCACGGTCAGGTCCCGGGCCGGGTCCAACCCGTTGCGCTCGAGCAGGTAATTGAGCACGTACTCGGGCGAGGTGCCCTTGCCGGTGCTGTAGACCTTCCTGCCTTTGAGGTCGCCGAATCGATGCACACTGTCACCGGATTCCACCACGTACAGCACACCCAGGGTGTTGATCGCCAGCAGCTGCACCGCGCCCTCGGTCTTGTTGTAGAGGACCGCCGCCAGGTTGGCCGGGACGAGTGCCACGTCGATCTCGCCCTTGACCAGCCCCGGCACGATCTCGTCCGGTGAGCCGTGCATGGTGACGTGGTAGTCCGCTGCGGCAGACCCGGACGCGGCGTCGCTCATCAACTTGACCAGACCCATGGTGGTGGGCCCTTTCAGAGAGGCGATCCTGACGGCGACCGAAGGCCGATTCGACGAGGAGATCGGGACCGCTCCAGGAGAGGTGGCGCAGCCGGCCGACAAGCCGAACAAGGGGATCACAGACGCCACCAGGGCGACCAGCCTTCGCGTTCCGGACATCATCGTCTCGTCTCCCGCCGCCAACTCAACGGGCCGCCCGCCGCGGCGGCAGCCCTCGGACGGCAGGATCGTAGCAGCGCGTCCGCGACAGCGACCCCCTGACCGGACGTCCCCAGCGCGGCATCCACTCAGTGAGATGCGATCTGGGAGGTGGCGTCGCGAACCCCCTTGAAAAGCGGCAAAACAGGCAACAAACGTCTCGCATTGTGGACACTGGTCTTACCATTCGGAATCTCGATTTGCTTCGTCGGAATCGAGGCAGGAATGTGAGTGCTGAAAGTTCCGGCAAGGGCGCCGTCCCCTCAACGCAGGAAGGCACGCTCATGACCGCTCCAGCCCTGGTGATGGTGGCACGCGGGAGCGCTGACCCCAAAGTCGCGCAGGTAACCCATGAGATGCGACGAGGCCTGCAGTCGCTGCGTCCCGAACTCACGATTCACGGCGCGTTCCTCGACCACTGCCCGCCCAGCGGCCCGCAGGTCGTTGCGCAACTCATCCGGCAGCGAGTGACCGAGATCGTTTTCGTCCCGCTCCAACTGACCCACGCCATCGAGCCCGATCCTGAGATGGACACCCTCCTGCGCCGGTCGCGGGCCGCCCATCCGGACCTTAAGTTCACCGTCTCACGCCCGGTCGGGCCCGAGATGAGCTTGCTGACCATCCTCGACCAACGGCTGCGCAGCGCCCTCAGCACCGCCCGCATCCTTGAACTCGACGGCTTGATCCTGTCCGCCGAGTGCAGTGGCGACGTGCGGGGCAGCGCTCTCTTGGCGCGGCGCGCACGGCAGTGGTCGACCCATCACCGGCTCCCCTGCCTCACCGCGGTCGCCGATGGATCGGGGCCGTCCGTGGCTCAGGCCATCCTGGGGCTCCGCTCGCAGGGACGCCGCCACATCGCGGTCGGCTCCTTCTTTCTCAGCGCCGACGAACCCTTCCACCTGCAATCGGACCTGGCCTTCCGGTGTGGCGCAGTCTCGGTCAGCGAGCCTCTCGGCCCGGCGCGTGAGGTTCTCGATCTGGTTCTGGCGCGCTATGCCTACGCGGCCATGGATCTGTTGGACTTCGGCCTCGATGAGGTCGCGCAGGAGGAAGCGCACCTGACCGTGGTCGGCGCCTGACGCACGCGGGGGCGGTCCGCCCACGCGGCGGAGTGGCAGGATGGTCTGATGCCGCACCGCGCACCTCCGTGGGCCCACTGATGAGCCTTCCGTTGAATCCTCCGCTGGAGCCCATGCTGGCGCGCTCGGCGGCGTCCATCCCTGCCGGGATGGCCTACGAGCCGAAATGGGACGGGTTCCGTTGCCTGGTGTTCCGGGACTATGACGAGGTCCGGCTGATCAGCCGACAGGGGCGGGAACTGAGCCTCTACTTCCCCGAAGTGGTCGAGGCGGTCCTGGAGAACACCCCGCCCCGCTGCGTTCTGGACGGTGAGCTCGTGGTCGTCGTGGGCCGGCGGCTCGATTTCGTCAGGCTGACCGAGCGAATCCATCCTGCGGCCAGCCGGATAGCGATGCTGGCCCGGACGACGCCGGCGTCCCTGGTCTGCTGGGACCTTCTCGCCCTGGACGACGCAGACCTCACGTCCCACCCCTTCACCGAGCGCCGGCAGCGGCTGGAGCTGGCCCTCGCCCACAGTGACCCGCCTGTCTATCTGACCCCGCTGACGACCGACGCAAAGGTGGCCGCGGCCTGGTTCGCGATGTTCGAGGGCGCGGGCCTGGACGGCGTGGTGTGCAAGCCCCTGGAGGGGCCGTACCTGCCAGGCCAGCGGGTGATGGTCAAGGTCAAGCACAAGCGCGAGGCGGACGTTGTGGTGGTGGGCTACCGCCTGCACAAGAACTCCACGCCGCAGCGACCCCTTCTCGGCTCGCTCCAACTGGGCCTCTACGACCAGGACGGGGAGCTTCATTGGGTCGGCGTCTCGGCCGCCTTCCCCGAGGCGACCCGCGCAGAACTGGCCGAACTGCTCGGCGAGCTCCAGATCAACGGAGCCGCCGACGCCCATCCGTGGTCGCAGGCATCGCCGGCGGCGCGCCGTCCCGGCTCAGCGAGCCGCTGGAGCCGGACCGAGTTGGGCGAGGTGCATCTGATCTCTCCGATGCTGGTTTGCACCGTTGGCTACGAGCACATGGAAGGCACCCGCTTCCGTCACACCACCCGCTTCCTGCGCTGGCGTCCGGACCGGGATCCCACCTCGTGCACCTTCGATCAGCTCGACGAGGTGGCGTCCTTCGACCTGTCCGAAATCCTCCCTGGCTCGTCCTGATCGCCCCGCGAGCGGGCCCGCGACGGCTGCACCCGCATCGGCTCGCCCGGCATCTTCGGGTAGTCGGGAGGGTAGGGCATTTCGCCTTCGCCCCGCGCCACGTCACGTGCGTACCAATCCAGGGCGACGTCCAGGAGCCCTGGCTCGGCGTCCGTCAGCCCCTGCCAGAGGTCGCCGACGTGGGCGAAGCGGAGCGGCATCGTGGCGATGGTGAAATCGTCGGGGACGGCCGCAGGCAGTTCGTCCCAGTTCACCGGTGCCGAGACCAGGGCGCGGGGGGTGGGGCGGATCGAGTACGCCGAGGTCATCAGACGGTCGCGCGCCATCTGGTTGAAGTCGACGAAGATCCTGGCGCCACGCTCCTCCTTCCACCAGTTGACGCTGACCGACCTCGGCATTCGACGCGCCAGTTCGCGGCCCACCGCGATCGCGGCGTGGCGGGCCTGGACGAAGTCGGACGGCTGGATCGGCGCGAAGACGTGGATCCCCCGCCCCCCGCTGGTCTTGCAGAAGCCAGTCAGGCCCGCCTCCGCCAGAACCCCGCGCAACTCCAAGGCAGCGGCGACCGCCATGGGGTAGTCCGATCCCGGTTGCGGATCGAGGTCGATCCGCAGCTGGTCGACGGCGTCAGTGTGGGGAACCCTCACTGGCCAGGGGTGGAATCGCACGGTGCCCAGATTCACCATCCAGATGATCGTGGCCAGATCGGCGGGCGCGACCTCGCGAGCGGTGCGCCCGGACGGGAACGTGATCACCGCCGTCTGGACCCACTCGGGGGTGTTGTGCGGAGCACGCTTCTGATAGAAGGCGGCCGCGGTCCCATCCGGGCGCGTGACCGGCGCCACCCCCGCGTTGACTCCACCCGGCCAGCGCTCCATCGTGGTGGGACGGTCGCGCAGAGCGTTGAGAATGCCCGGGCCGACGCTGAGGAAGTACTCCGCAACCCCGAGCTTGCTGATCCGAAGGTCGGCGAAGTACGGCTTGTCCGGATTCGACAGGCGGACCGAGCGACCGTCGACCTGCAGTTCCAGAGCTGCTGCGACCATGCCGGCCAGCGTACGCGTCCTGGCGATCTATCCTGGGAGCGAACCAGGCGTCCGAGGAGTGGTTGTGGAATTCACCGTGATGAAGACCCCCGAGGAATGGCGCGCCCAACTGAGCGCCTTCGAATACCGGGTGCTGCGGGAGGCCGGCACCGAACCACCCTTCACCGGGGAATACACCGACCTGGCCGCAGCCGGCACCTATCGGTGCAAGGGCTGTGGGGCGGAGTTGTTCCGTAGCGAGCACAAGTTCGCGTCGCACTGCGGCTGGCCATCCTTCTTCACGGCTGCGGCGGGCGATCGCGTCCGCTACGTGGAGGACCAGAGCCTGCCGGGGCGGCCTCGAACCGAAGTGCGGTGCGCTGCGTGCGACTCCCATCTGGGCCACGTCTTCGCCGGAGAGGGTTACGGCACCCCCACCGACCTGCGCTACTGCATCAACTCGATCTGTCTGGTCTTCGAGCCGGCGTCGGACCCGTCCGAGTGAGCGACGGCCCGGCGTGCCGGGCGTCCGGCGGGGCTCACTGAAGTTACCCTCGTGCCGTGGGTGCGAGGAGGGTGCCAGCCACTCCGCGGCTGTTCGAGGAGGCCGTGGAGGCGATCACCGGCATGCAGTGGCGGTCCGAGGTGTCGACCGAAGAGCTGCCGCCTCCCCAGAGGATCGCCCCCTACGCCGCTGCCATCAGCGCTGAGGTCGCAGTCGCCGGGCAGGAACTGGCCTCGGGGCGGCTGGTGCTGCTTCACGACCCGCAGGGAAACGAATCGTGGGACGGTGACTTCCGCTGCGTCACCTACGCGCGTGCCGATGTGGACGCCGACATGATTGCCGACCCGCTGCTCAACGAGGTGGGCTGGTCGTGGCTGATCGACGCGCTGGAGCGGAACCAGGCCGCCTTCACCGCCCCGAGCGGGACCGTGACCGCCGTCTCCAGCCGGACGTTCGGAGCCATGAGCGACGACCCGCCCCGCGCCGAGATCGAGGTGCGCGCGTCCTGGACCCCCCTGGTGACCTCGGGCGGCGACGTCAGGCGCCATCTCCTGGCCTGGTCGGAGTTGCTCTGCATGACTGCCGGGCTTCCCCCGCTGCCCGAAGGGGTGGTGCCGATGACCCGGCGTCCGGGAACCACGCGATGACGGTGGCCGGCGATTCGGCCTTCCCTGCGCTCACCCATCCCTCCGAGGGCATTCCTGACGTTGTCGACCGCCCTGACCTGCTGGCCAGCAGCCGGGCGGCCATCCTCGGGGGACATGGACCGCTGGCGTTGGACACCGAGCGAGCCCATGGCTTTCGCTACAGCGCCAAGGCCTACCTGATCCAGATCCGCCGCGAAGGCGGCGGAACACATCTGATCGACCCGCTGCCGTTCGAGGGTGAGTCCGGACGCGCCGACTTCAGCACCCTGGCCGACGACTTCGCCGATGTGGAGTGGATCCTGCACGCCGCGACCCAGGATTTGCCTTGCCTGACCGAGGTGAGCCTGGTCCCCCGGCACCTGTTCGACACCGAACTGGCAGCCCGGCTGCTCGGCCTGCCGCGGGTCAACCTCAGTGCTTTGATGGAGCAGGCGTTGGGTATCTGCCTGCTCAAGGAGCATTCGGCAGCCGACTGGTCCCGGCGCCCGCTGCCCAGTGAGTGGCTTTCCTACGCGGCCCTCGACGTCGAGCACCTCATCGACCTCAGGGCGTGGCTGATCGTGCAACTCCAGGAGTCGGGGAAGCTCGATTGGGCACAACAGGAATTCGCCCATCTGGTGGCACACGCCCGCGACGTGGCTCCACCTCGCAGCGACCCGTGGCGTCGGACTTCGGGCCTGCACGTCGTCCGCACCCCCGCGGGCCTGGCGGTTGTCCGCGAGCTCTGGTCTGCCCGCGACGAGGTGGCTGCGCGCACCGACCGGGCTCCGGGGCGGATCCTTCCGGACCGCGCGATCTCCGAACTGGCCGCGCTGGCCGATGGTCCACACGTCCGTCATCTGGGGCGCGCCGATCTCCGCCGGGTGAAAGCCTTCGGAATGCGACAGGCGGCCCGCTACGAATCAATCTGGCTGGCCGCCCTGGACCGGGTCGCGGCGCTCACCCGGGATCAGCTGCCGCCGCGGCACGTGAGTCCCGAAGGTCCGCCCCCACCCCGCACCTGGGAGGCCCGCTGGCCGGAGTCGTTCGCCCGCTGGAATCGCGTGCGTCCCGCCCTGGAAGCGCTGGCGCTGAGTCTCAGCGTGCCGGTGGAGAACCTGCTCACCCCCGACACCCAGCGCCGCCTGCTCTGGGACTCCGCGTCCGCCACGGACCGCACCGAGGTGGACGAACGGCTCCAGGCGCTCGGCGCCCGCGCCTGGCAGCGTGAACTGGTGACTCCGGTGATCGCCGACGCCTGGTGAGCTTCCTCAGCCGATCGTGTGACGAGCGAGACCCGGCTCGCCAGCAGCGACGGCCTCGGTCACGGCCCGCGCGATGTGCTGGGCGGTGAGCCCGAGATCGGCCAGGATCCGCGCCCGGGAGCCTTGGTCCAGGAAGCGCTGGGGGATCCCGAATTCGCGCAGTGGCGTCGTGACCCCGCCCGCGCGCGCAGTCTGGGACACCCGAGATCCGAGGCCGCCGGCGATCCCGTTGTCCTCGATGGTGACGACCAGGGTGTGCTCGGCGACGAGGTCGACCAGCTCCGCGCTGACAGGCAGGGCCCAGACCGGATCCACCACCGTCACCCCGATCCCCTGCTCCGCGAGCCGTCTGCCGACCTCGACGGCGATGCCGCAGAACTGCCCGTAGCCTACGACGAGGACCTGGGGATTCACGGAGGCGAAGAGGACGTCGATGCCCTCGCGTGAGCTGATCGCCGGCAGCGGATCGGGCAGCGCTTCCTTGGAGTAGCGAATGACCGTCGGCGCGTCGTCGACGGTGACCGCCAGCCGCAGGGCCTCGACCATCCGCTGCTCATCGCGCGGCGCACTGAGCCGAAGCCCCGGCACCAGGCCGAGCAGTGACATGTCCCACATCCCGTTGTGGCTGGCACCGTCGGGACCCGTCACTCCGGCGCGGTCGAGGACGAACGTCACGCCCTGACGGTGCAGGGCCACGTCCATGAGCACCTGGTCGAAAGCACGGTTGAGGAAGGTCGCATACACCGCGAAGACCGGGTGCAGGCCGGCCGCGGCCAACCCGGCCGCTGAGGTGACCGCGTGCTGCTCGGCGATGCCGACGTCGAAAGCCCGCTTCGGGAAGAGCCGGGCGAAGCGATCCAGCCCGGTCGGATGCAACATCGCCGCGGTAATCGCGACCACACGCTCGTCGATCGCCCCGATCCGGGCCAGCTCTTCGCCGAACGCGGTCGTCCAGGTGCGCGCAGTGGAGGGAGAAAGCGGCTCACCGGTCTCCTCGTCGATCCTCCCGACTGCGTGGAAGCGATCCTCCTCGTTCTCCTCTGCGGCTTTGAAGCCTCGACCCTTCTGGGTGATGCAGTGGACCAGGACCGGACCGCCGAACCCCTTAGCCTGGTGCAGGGCACGCTCGACGGCGTGGATGTCGTGACCGTCGATAGGACCTAGGTATTTCAGGCCCAGGTCGGAGAACATCCCCTGGGGAGCCAGCACGTCCTTGACACCCATCTTGAAGCCGTGCAGGAGGCCGTAGACCATCGGCCCGATCACCGGGGTCGATTTGACCAGGTCCTTGATCCGCTTCAGCGCACGCTCGTAGCGGCGGTCGGTGCGGATCGCCGACAACTGCTCGCCGAGACCGGCCAGCTGCGTGGCGAGGCCTCCGACGGTGGGCGTATAGGACCGACCGTTGTCGTTGACCACCACGATCAGCTTGAGATCGTCGGCCACCGCGATGTTGTTGAGCGCCTCCCACGCCATGCCACCGGTCAGGGCGCCGTCACCGATGACGGCGACCACGTAGCGATCCTCCCCTTGCAGCCGGAAAGCCTTGGCCATCCCGTCGGCCCACGACAACGAGGTGGACGCATGCGAGTTCTCGACCCAGTCATGCTCCGACTCGGCGCGGCTGGGGTAGCCCGAGAGACCTCCGTCCTGCCGCAGGGTGGTGAAGAGGCCCTGTCGGCCGGTGACGATCTTGTGCACGTAGCTCTGGTGGCCCGTGTCGAAGATGATCGCGTCCCGGGGGGAGTCGAACGCGCGGTGCACGGCCAAGGTCAGTTCGACCACACCGAGATTGGGGCCGAGGTGCCCTCCTGTGCGGCTGACGTGGGAGATCAGGAAGGCCCGGATCTCGGCGGCCAATTCCGTCAACTGCTCGGGGGTGAGGGCACGCAGGTCGGCGGGCCGGGTGATCGATGCGAGCACAGGCACGCGACGAGTCTAGGTGTACGACCGCCCAGGCGTGCTCACAGCTTTCGGACGAACACAGCACCCCGCAGCGCCTCCTCGACGAGAGTGACCTCACGCTGCAGGCGAACCAGCCGGGCTGCCTGCTCGGCCCAGGCGTCCGCTGCCGCCTGGATCACCGACACCTCGACGTGATCAGCAAGGCTGGTGCGCACTTGGGCCAGCGCGTCGCGACTCGCCCCGACCTGGGACGCGACGAACTCCGCGGCGAACCGGGCCAGCACCACCGGATGCCTGCGCAGCACTGGGTAGGCCCGGTAGTCGGCCGGGCAGCAGTCGAACAGGAAGGCGGCTGCGGTCGCCTCCCAGTCCGGCGTGCCCGGTGGCCGGACCCGGTTCGGCCAGCCAGGCGGAACGTAGACCTCCCTGGGCTCGGACGCCGAACGTCGCTCCCCCAACCGACCGGCCATGGTCGCCTCCTTGAATAGAATATTTGTTCGATTCTATCTCCCGCGCGACCGATCCGTCCAGAGGCCAAGGGAGAGGCAACGCTCAGCCGGTCAGGTACCACCAGGCCAGCAGACCCGCCGCCCCCACCGCGCAGGCCGCCAGGACCCCTCGCTGCCCCGCCGTCACCCGCGGCTGCGAACTCCACTCCGCCGACGACAACGCCGCGACGGCGGGCAACATCAACAGGGCACCCCACCACCACCACTGGGCCACGGCATCGAGGACCACCAGCACGATCGAACCGGACGCCATGGCCACCCAGAGCCACCAATCCTGTTTCAACCCCCTCAGGACGGGGGCCAGCGCGGCCACGAACCCCAGGAGCGCCGCCCACAGGGCGAGGGCCAGTTGGCAACTGGCCGCCCTGTCGTCCAGCGTGTCCCCGCCGGGCTGCGGGCACACCACAGGGGCGAGCGCCTGGTCCACCACGACCACCACCAGTCCGGTCACCACGGCGGCCAGCAGCGCTGCCAGGTACGCCCAGGCGACACGCGCCGCCACCTCAGGCCGCTCAGGCGTCGCAGCCTGAGACCGGCGGCTCCCGGCCGACCTTCGTCGGGCCATCACCGCGACATCACTTGGCCAGCAGGGACCTCAACACGTACTGCATGATGCCCCCGTGGCGGTAGTAGTCGGCCTCACCAGGGGTGTCGATGCGCACCACCGCGTCGAAGGCGATCGGCGCGCCCGTCCCAGTGGCCACGACTCGGACCGTAGCGGGAGTCACGCCTTCGTTGAGGGCGACGATCCCGGTCACGTCGAAGACCTCCTCACCGGTGAGCCCGAGGGACGCGGCATCCTGGCCCTCAGGGAATTGCAGCGGCAGGACACCCATCCCGATCAGGTTCGACCGATGGATCCGTTCGTAGCTTTCGGCGATGACCACCCTGACCCCGAGCAGCGCCGTCCCCTTGGCGGCCCAGTCTCGGGAGGACCCCGAGCCGTACTCCTTTCCGGCCAGCACAACCAGCGGCGTGGAAGCGACCGCGTAGTGCTGGGCGGCGTCATAGACGGTGTCGACCGGGCCGCCGGCGCGGGTGAAGTCGCGCGTGAACCCGCCCTCGGTACCCGGCGCCAACTGGTTGCGGAGTCGGATATTGGCGAACGTTCCGCGGATCATCACCTCATGATTGCCGCGCCGGGAACCGTAGGAGTTGAAGTCCGACCGAGCCACCCCGTGAGCGGTCAGGTACCGGCCGGCCGGGCTGTCGGCCTTGATCGAACCGGCCGGCGAGATGTGGTCGGTGGTGACCGAGTCGCCGAGCTTGAGGAGCACCCGCGCGCCGCTGATGTCGACCACCGGCCGGGGCTCGCGCGGCATGTCGTCGAAGTAGGTCGGCTTCCTGATGTAGGTGGACGCGGAATCCCATTCGAACAGTTCGCCCTGAGGCGTGGGCAGGGTACGCCAGGTGTCGTCACCGGCGAACACGTCGGCATAGCGGGTGGAGAACATCTCAGCGGAGATGGCCGAGGACACCACCTCGTCCACCTCGGCCTGGCTGGGCCAGATGTCGGCCAGGTAGACCGGCCTGCCGTCCGTCCCCGTGCCCAGCGGTTCGGTGGTGAGGTCGATGTCCATCCGGCCGGCCAACGCGTACGCGACGACCAGGGGCGGGCTGGCCAGGTAGTTCATCTTCACGTCCGGATTGATCCGACCCTCGAAGTTGCGATTGCCTGACAGCACGGCCGTGACTGCGAGGTCGTTCTCGTTGACCGCGCGGGAGACCTCCGGAATCAGCGGCCCTGAGTTGCCGATGCAGGTGGTGCACCCGTAGCCGACCAGGTCGAAGTTCAGCGCCTCCAGGTAAGGGGTCAGACCGGCTTTGTCGTAGTAGTCGGTGACGACCTTCGATCCCGGCGCAAGCGTGGTCTTCACCCAGGGCTTGCGGGTCAGCCCCCGCTCGACGGCCTTCTTGGCGACCAGAGCGGCGCCGATCATCACAGACGGGTTGGACGTGTTGGTGCAGGAGGTGATGGCTGCGATGGTGACGGCGCCGTGGTCGATCTCGTGCGTCTCGCCGTCGATGGTCACCGTGACTCGACGTCGCGGACGGATCACCGGGGCTGCGTGAGGCACCTCATGCGGCGCCTGGGAACCGTCGCCCCCGTGGTAGGCCGGCGCGTCCGAGGCCGGGAACGACTCCACGGCCGCCGCGTCGTAGCCCGCGATCTCCTGCTCGTCGTGCTGGACGTAATCGCGCACCGCGCTGGCGAAGGCGGCCTTGGCATCCCGCAGCGGCACTCGATCCTGGGGCCGCTTGGGCCCAGCGATGCTCGGCACCACCGAACCGAGGTCGAGTTCGAGGTACTCCGAGAAGCGGGGCTCGTGGGTCGGGTCGTGCCACAGGCCCTGAGCCCGGGCGTAGGCCTCGACCAGCGCGATCTGCTCCTGGCTGCGCCCGGTGAGGCGCAGGTAGTCCGTGGTCGCGGAATCGATCGGGAAGATCGCGATCGTCGACCCGTACTCGGGGCTCATGTTCCCGATGGTCGCCCGGTTGGCGAGCGGCACCTGCGCCACGCCGTCGCCGTAGAACTCCACGAACTTGCCCACGACCTTGTGCCGCCGGAGCATCTCGGTGATGGTGAGCACCAGATCGGTGGCGGTCGCGCCCTCGGGAAGGCGTCCGGACAACTTGAAACCGACGACCCGCGGAATCAGCATCGAGACCGGCTGGCCGAGCATGGCCGCCTCGGCCTCGATTCCGCCGACTCCCCAACCGACCACGCCCAGCCCGTTCACCATCGTGGTGTGCGAGTCCGTACCCACGCAGGTGTCCGGGTAGGCCTGGAGCACGCCGTCGACGACCCGCGGGAACACCACACGGGCCAGATGCTCGATGTTCACCTGGTGGACGATGCCGGTACCGGGCGGGACGACGACGAAATCGTCGAAGGCGGTCTGTCCCCAGCGAAGGAACTGATAGCGCTCACGGTTGCGCTGGTACTCAAGTTCCACGTTGCGGACGAACGCGTCAGGACTGCCGAAGAGGTCGGCGACGACGGAGTGGTCGATCACCATCTCGGCCGGCGAGAGGGGGTTCACCACGGCCGGGTCGCCGCCGAGGCCGGCGATCGCCTCGCGCATGGTGGCCAGGTCCACCACACAGGGAACACCGGTGAAATCCTGCATGATCACTCGTGCCGGGGTGAACTGGATCTCGCGGCTCGGCTCCTCGGCGGGGTTCCAGGCACCCAGGGCCGCGATGTGCTCGGCAGTGACGTTCGCGCCGTCCTCGGTGCGCAGCAGGTTCTCCAGCAAGACCTTGAGGCTGAACGGGAGGGATTCAGATCCGTCGACGGCGCCGAGGCGGAAGATCTCGTAGGTGTCGTCGCCGACGGCGAGGGCCGATCGGGCGCCGAAGCTGTCGATGCTCATGGGTGCTCTCCTGAGTAGGCCTGACGATATCTTGATATCGAGACAATATCCCACCGAAGGGATGGCCGCCAGACTACGCCGGGCGCCCCGCTCAGGCAGCGGGAACCGCAGCCGCGTGACTCTCAACCGGTGTCAGACGCCCGGTTTCGCTGCCCGGCCGCCGCGCGGCGGGCACCCCATTCGGCACGGAGTTCCTCATCGCTCATCACCAGATAGACAAGACCGCAATCCTGGGGTCCGGTGACGTTGATCTGACAGAGGTTGCACATCTCGTCCGGACGCAGCGGGCAACGTGCCTCGGGCCGGGCGCGGCGGGGCGTCGACTGTGTGCTCATCTCGATTCCAGGGTAGCCACGCACTCGATGTGGTGTGTCATCGGGAACAGGTCGAGGGCGCGGACGCCAACCACCGCCAGCCCGGCCTTCTGCGCGAATCCGAGATCGCGACCCAGAGTCGCCGGGTCGCACGCGACGTAGCAGACCCGCCGCGGTCGGAGCCGGACGACGGCCTCGATCACCGCTGGCCCCGCGCCGGCGCGGGGGGGATCGAGCACGACCAGGTCCGCCCGGCGCGGCAACCGCCGCATCGTCTGCGCGACGTCTCCGGCCAGGAATCTGGCCTGCGGGACGTTCGACCTTGCCAGTCCGGCAGCGGAACGGCTCCCCTCGACGCCCCAGACCCGGCAGCCGGCGTCCGCCAGCACGCCGGCGAACAGTCCCACTCCGCAGTAGAGGTCGAAGGCCACCTCACCGGGACGCGGTCCCAGGCCGTCCACAATCGCGGAGGCCAGGGCGCTCGGGGCAGCCCTGTGGCTCTGCCAGAAGCCGCCAGCGGCCACCCGGAACTCCCGTCCCGCGGCCTGTTCGACCACGGTCGCACCGGAATTGTCCGCAGCCGCGAACAACACCCCGGAGGCCGCAGCGACGGCTACCAGTTCGCCACCCGGCGTCCGACCGGAGCCGGCGGAGACGTCCCTGCCGCCCTCGCGCTCAGAAGCCCCCGAGATCTCGGGACGTGCGACCAGGCACCCGGACGCGGGCAGGGCCACCACCTCAGCGGAGCGGTGCGCGCGCAGCCCCAGCTGTCCGTCCGCCGAAACCTGATAGCGCATCCGGGTCCGCCAGCCCAGGTCGGGCGGATCGACAGCCTCGACCTCGCCGGTGAAGCGATAACCGGCCAGGCGATCCAACAACTCCGAGACCACCCGGCGCTTGAGTTCTCTTTGGTGCCCCACCTCGATGTGCTGGAAGTCACACCCACCGCACCTGGCGGCGTTGGAGCACGGAGGGGTCACCCGATGGGGACTGGCCCGGAGCACCTCGACGGCGTCGGCGCGAGCGAAGCTGGACGCGACCTGCCTGATGCGGACGCGCACGGTCTCCCCCGGGATGGCATGCCGCACGAAGATCACCCGGCCCTCGTGCCGGGCCACGCAATGGCCGCCGTGCGCGATCGGGCCCACCTCGACCGGGCCTAGGAGCTCGCCCTCAGTGAATGCCAGGTCAGGCCCCGGGCTCACTCGGCTCCCCCATCCGGACCTGCCCGGCGCCCGGACGCCGCCAGGCTGCCGGGTTGTCGCGACGGGCTCGGTCGATCGCATACCGCGACGAGGCCAGGAGATACGGAACCGAGGTGGTCATGACGCCTTGCAGGAAGTTCAGGCGCGTCTTCAGGATGAGGCCGGTCTGGTTGTGCAGGAGCTGCTCCCACCAGTGGCCGACGATGTACTCGGGGATGTAGACGCACACCACGTCACGGGGGTTGTCAGAACGCAGACCCTTGACGTAGTTGAGGAAAGGGCCGGTCACCTCGCGGTACGGCGAGGCGATCACCTTCAGCGGCACCTCGCAGTCCTGGGCCTCCCACTCCTGGAGAATCCGCTTGACCTCATCGTCGTCCACGGCCACGGTGACCGCCTCGATGCTGGAGGCACGGGTCGCCCGGGCGAAGTTGACCGCACGCATGGTGGGCTTGTTCACCTGCTGCACCATGATGACCGCCCGCACCCTGCTCGGGAGGGTCCGCGCATCACCTGGCGCGACCGCCGTCTCCCGAGCCACCTTGTCGTAGTGCGCCCGGATGCCTCGCATCAACAGGAACACCAGCGCCATCGCGATCACGGCCAGGTAGGCGCCGTAGATGAACTTGGCCGCCAGCACGATGATCAGCACGACGCCGGTACAGGTCAGTCCGATCGCGTTGATGAGCCTCGACCGTTTCATCTCCGAACGCGCCTTGGCGTCCTTCTCGGTCTTCAGGTGCCTCGTCCAGTGCCGCATCATCCCGAACTGGCTCACTGTGAAGGAGACGAATACCCCCACCACATAGAGCTGGATGAGGGCGGTGACGCTGGCGTTGAAGGCCAGCACCAATCCGATCGCCGCCGCGGCGAGGGCCAGGATGCCGTTGGAATAGGCCAGCCGGTCGCCGCGGGTGTAGAGCGCCCGGGGCAGGAACCCGTCCCTCGCCAGGATCGAGCCGAGCACCGGGAACCCGTTGAACGCGGTGTTGGCGGCCAGGAACAGGATGATCATCGTCGCGGTGATGACGAAGAAGAAGCCGAAGGGGAACGTGTCGAAGACCGTCCGCGCCAACTGTCCCATCACGGTTTCGTGCGGGACGTGAACCTCCTCACCGTTGAGCACGAACGTGGAGTGCCCGTCCGGGTCGGTCATCTTCAGGTTGGTCAGGTTGGCCAGGATGATGATCCCGCCAAGCATGCTGATCGCGATGCTGCCCAGCAAGGCCAGCGTGGTCGCGGCGTTGGTGCTCTTGGGCTCCTTGAACGCCGGGACGCCGTTCGAGATGGCCTCGACGCCGGTGAGCGCGGCGCAGCCGGACGAGAACGACCGGGCCAGCAGGACCACCATCGCCAAGCCGACCAGCGGCTCGTAGGCCGGTGAGCCCTGGACGTCGAAGCCGGCCGTCGGCGCCTGCAGCGGCTCGCCGAACACGAAGATCCGGACCAGCCCCCAGATGGTCATCCCGAGCACGCCGATCATGAACCCGTAGGTGGGAACGGCGAAGACCGAGCCGGACTCCCGCACACCGCGCAGGTTCATCGCCATGAGCACCACGATGATGCCGGCCGCCCAGAGTCCCTCGTTCCCGGACAGGAAGGGCAGCATCGCCTTGGCGTTCTGCACCCCCGAGGACACCGAGACCGCCACGGTCAGGACGTAGTCGACCAGGAGCGCGCTCGCCACAGTCAGGCCGGCACTCGGCCCGAGATTGACAGTAGCGACCTCGTAGTCCCCCCCACCGGACGGATAGGCGTGGACGGTCTGGCGGTACGACATCACCACGATGGCCATCACGAAGGCCACCGCGATGGCGATCTGCCAGGAGAAGCCGAAGCCGATCACCCCGGCCAGTGACAGCGTCAGCAGGATTTCGTCAGGAGCGTAGGCGACAGAACTCAGCGCGTCCGAGGCGAACACGGGCAGTGCGATTCGCTTGGGTAGAAGGGTCTCCCCCAACTGCGCGCTCGCGAGCTTTCGCCCGACCAGCAGCCGCTTGACGAAATCAGAGGCGTTCACTTTCTGCACTCTATGCCTCACCTGCCTCAAACACTGAGCGTTCGGCGGTGTAGCGTCAGTTGCAGCGGTTGACGTCCCGGGTCCCGGGGGCGGGATCGACAGGAGTCCAGCGCAGAAGGGGAGGCACGCGCGTGCACATCGTGATCATGGGTTGCGGTCGCGTGGGGTCATCGCTGGCGCGTGGCCTGGAACGCCGAGGGCATTCGGTCGCGGTGATCGACATCCTGCAGGAGGCCTTCCGCAGGCTGGGCCCGGAGTTCCAGGGCAAGACCGTCAAGGGCGTCGGTTTCGACCGTGACGTGCTCAAACGGGCCGGGATCGAACGCGCCGACGGGTTCGCGGCGGTCTCCAGCGGCGACAACTCCAACATCTTGGCCGCTCGCGTCGTCCGCGAAACCTTCGAAGTGCACAACGTCGTGGCGAGGATCTACGACCAGGGCCGCGCCGAGGTCTACGAACGGCTCGGCATCCCGTCGGTGGCCACGGTCCGCTGGGCCGCGGACCAGATCCTGCGGCGGCTGCTGCCGTCGGGGTCGGAACCCCAGTGGCGCGACCCGTCCGGCAGCGTCCGGCTGATCGAAGTGCACGTGAACTCCGGCTGGGTGGGTCGCAGGGTCACCGAGATGGAAGCTGCCTGCCACGCCAAGATCCCGTTCCTGATGCGTTTCGGGGCAGGCACCGTGCCGACGGCGAGCACGGTCTTCCAGGACGGGGACCTCATCTACGCCGCAGTGACCAACGATCAGGTGCCCGACGTGGAAGAGACCCTGGGCAACCCCCCGATCGAGCACTGAGAGGTGAGTTGAATGCGTGTCGCCATCGCCGGGGCCGGGAATGTCGGCCGGTCCATCGCCCGTGAACTGATCGCGAACGGGCACCACATCCTCCTGATCGACCGTGACCCCAACGCGATCAAGCCCGAGAGCGTCCCCGAGGCCGAATGGCTCCTCGCGGACGCCTGCGAGCTGGCGTCGCTGGAGGAGGCGGGGCTGGAAACCTGTGACGTGGCCATCGCCGCCACGGGCGATGACAAGTCCAACCTGGTCCACTCCCTGCTCGCCAAGACCGAGTTCGGCGTGCCCCGCACCGTGGCTCGCGTCAACCATCCGCTCAACGAGTGGATGTTCGACGACTTGTGGGGGGTTGACGTTGCCGTGTCCACGCCTCGCCTCATGTGCGCGCTGGTCGAAGAGGCGGTGACGGTCGGTGACCTGGTCCGGCTGTTCAGCTTCCGAGGCGGCCACGCCAACCTCGTCGAAATGACCCTGCCCGAGGGCTCGCCGCGGGTCGGCAGTCGCGTGGCCGACATCAGGCTCCCCGGGGACGCCGTTCTGGTCACCATCATCCGCGACGGCTCAGCCCGAGCGCCGGAGCGGGACGCCGCCCTGGAGGCGAACGACGAACTCCTGTTCGTGTGCGACCCGGCCTTCGAGTCTGAGTTGGCGCAGTACCTGGTTCCGCGGTCCGGGCGGAACTAGGCGGCGGAACCGGGGCGGGATCAGGTGGTCTCAGCCCCCGGCGATCAGTTCGTAGCGGGGGTTGTACATCCGCCGCTGGCCATCCACGTCCGACACCCGACCCTCGACGGTCATCTCCCGGCCGGCTATCACACCCGGGATGGATCGACGACCCATCCAGATCAGCGTCATCGTGCCGGACCCGTCGCTGAACTCGGCCTCGAGCCAAGGCGTCCCGCTGCGCGGCTTCATGGTCAGGACGGTGATCGTTCCATGCAACCTGGCCCGCTGACGATCCGCGACCTGGGCTATCGCGGTGGCGCCGACCGACGCCGCGACGCGCTGGCGCTCCTCCGATTCCAGTTCGGCGTTGGAGGCACCCCAGCGCCGCAGCGCCCTCAGCAGCGGATTGGTGCTCGCCATGGCTCAGCCCTCGCTTCTTTCCGGAAGGGTCATCGGGATCATCTCGCCCGGCACCATGGGCTTGTCGCCGCGACGCACCACCAGATTACGGAAGAACTCCACAAACGGGCCCACCTTCGGGTCATCGGCGTCGCCGATCGCCGCCTCGCCCAGGAGGACACCGCGGAGCAGCCACCGCGGGCCCTCGGCGAACCAGATCCGGGACACGTGGAACAGTTGCTCCCCGTTCGGTCCCTCCTGCGGGAGCACGCGCCTCACCTCGGTGCCGAACGGGCCCTCGGCCAGGGTCGCAGTCCCTCCCGCCTGCTGCGCCTCCTCCTGCAGGTCCTCTCGCAGTTCCTCAGCAAGACCGCCGCTGGCCGGTGCGGCGAACAGCGCGACATCGAGGCCGGAGTTGCGCCACACGGCGGTGACGCTGCGCACCTGGCGGGTCGCTTCGTCCAGATTCAGGTGCAGGGCCAGCCCGTCCCAGGGGGTCAGCACCAGGGCGCCCAGGCTGGTGCGCTGCACGGCGTCTGCGGACAGATCGACCTCCTCGATGTCGAACGGCCCTTCGGAACGCGCCAGGGTCAGATCGGCGCGCCCGCTCGCCGCGCCGCCATCGTCCATGCCCTCTTCCAGCGCCCCTTCGACGTCGGGTTCGATGTCCCCCTCCTCGGCGGACTCATCGAACTCGACCTCGGAGGATCCGAGCTCATCGCCGACGATGTCCAGGGCCTCGGCCTCCGCCTCACTGACTGCATCGACCCGCGTGCGCTTGCGCCCAAAGATCACTTCTTCATCTCCTGTGTCTCTACGGTGTCGCGATCGCGACGCCAATCGCGGATACCGCCGGTGGACCCGTGTCCCCCGACGCCCCTCTCAGTGGCCGGCAGTTCGGCCAGCTCCACAAACTCCGCCGTGGCCACTGGTTGGACGACCAGTTGCGCGATCAGGTCACCCCGGCTCAGCCGCACCGGACGGGAGGCATCAGTGTTGAGAAGGCACACCTGAATCTCCCCCCGGTAGCCGGCATCAATGGTCCCGGGAGCGTTGACGATGGTCAGACCGTGGCGGGACGCCAGACCCGAGCGCGGATGGACGAAGCCCGCCCAGCCCTCAGGGATCGCCACGGCCAGCCCCGTCGGGACCAGCCGGCGTTCACCCGGCGCCAACGTGACGTCGATGGCGACGGCGAGATCTGCCCCAGCATCGCCAGGATGGGCGTAGCGCGGCAGCGGCATGCCCGGGTCAAGCCTGAGCAGGCCGACCCGCACCTGCTGTGGATCTGGCGACATCACCCGGGCATTCTACGGCTGCGCCGTTGTGCCACCCGGCTCGCGAGATGGGCCGCACGCGAGTTCGATCGCCTCTGCCAACCGGGCGGGATGGCGGGTCGACAAGAGCCAGTACGGGTGATCATCGGCAGGATCGTCGATCCCGATCTCAACGGTGGCGGCAAGGTACGGCCTGGTGACCAGGAGGGCCCGCCGATCCGCACCGGGCCCCAGGCGCACCCTGGACGCGGTGGCGTCGTGCACCTCGACGGGCCCTGCGTGCTCCCAGTCCAGCCAGGCCTGCCCGGCTCTCAGTCCGGACTCATCGGCCTCAATGGTGACCGACCCGTAGAGCAGCAGGGCGGCGGCCACCCCGATGGTGGTGACGATCCCCGCCCCCAGTGCCACCTCCGGCCCGAGGTAGAAGCCGACGGCAGTCACGAAACTCACCGCGAAGAAGAGCCCGATCACCCACCACGACGCCGGGACGTAGAGCCGCTCGCGATACTTCACCCGCCCAACCTAGCCCGGCATAGGATGGCACCGGGTGGCCCGCAGGGGTCGGCGACGGCAGGAGAACCAATGAGCCCTTCGCAGAAGCTGTTGTGGAACCTCTACGCGGGCGGGATCGCGGCTGGAACCGCCCTGGTCGCAGCCAAAGCCGTGCAGGCCGCGTGGCGCCTGGTCACCGGCGAGGAACCGCCCGAGCCGAGTGACCCCGAAACGCCGCTGAACCAGGCGATCATCTGGGCCCTCGCCTCCGGGTTGGGCATCGCTCTGGCTCAACTCTTGATGAACCGTCTTGCGGCTGACCAGTGGACCAAGGCGATGGGAACCCCGGCCCCCAAGTTCAACAAGCTGAGCATCAGAATCTGAGCCCTGGTCAGCCTGCGCAGTCGACGCAGTACTCCTGGCCGTTGCGAACCACTGCGATCTGGCTGCGGTGTTTGACCAGGAAGCAGGAGGCGCAAGTGAACTCGTCGGCTTGCCGCGGAAGCACCCGCACGGTCAGTTCTTCATGCGACAGGTCGGCGCCGGGGAGTTCGAACGTCTCCGCAGCCTCGACCTCGTCTTCGTCGACCTTGCCGGAATTCTTGTCGTTGCGTCGGGTCTTGAGTTCCTCGATGCTGTCTTCGCTCTCCTCATCGGTCTTGCGAGGAGCGTCGTAGTCGGTGGCCATGACCTGTTCCCATCCCTCGTTCCAGCGGCCGACACCGCGGCCCGCGTCCCAGCTTTCGGCGGTCACCCACCGTGTGCGAGGAATGCATATCACATCCCGCAAACCGTGGCGCCCGTCGGCGTTGCTTTCCCGGCGCCCCCCGGGCGACGCTCTGCTGCTGGCTGCGGACCGACTCCCGGCCCCGTTCCTCCGCTATCCCCGATCGGCTTGGTAGGTTACCCCCGACGACAAGTGGATGTGGAGGCGACGCACCGATGGCACCACGCGATCCGAACCCCGAGCCGCCGACGCGCGCGGGTGCCGGGCGTCCCGCGCCGGGACCCCTGGAGATCGAGGTGGAGAGTGCGCTCACGCCCCGCGAGATCCAGACGCGCATCCGGGCCGGAGAGTCGCTCGACGAGGTGGCGCTGGCCGCCGGCGTCCCCCTTGAGCGCGTCGAACCGTACGCGGCACCGGTCATCGCCGAGCGGGAGTTCATCGCCGGGTTGGCCCAGAACCATCCGGTGCGCCGTGGCGGCGAGACGATGGCACACCGGACGCTGCGCCAGGTGGTGACCGACCGGCTCGCCTCCCGAAGAGTCGACATCGACACGGTCACCTGGGACGCCTGGAAGCTGGAAGGGCGGCGCTGGGTGATCCGGGTCGACTACGACTCCGGCAAGGCCCACCGCCACGCCCGGTTCATCTACGACCAGACCGGCCGATTCACCGTTGCCGACAATGACGATGCGCGCTGGCTGCTGGGCCTGCATTCGGCCTCGCAAGGGCCGCAGCCAGGACGGCGTCGACGAGGCGACGAGGAGGCCGAGCCCACCGTAGAACTCAACGACGAACTGGCCCTCGTCCGGGTCGTCCAGCCTCGCATCGACGAGGCGCCGGATGTCGACCGGACCCAGCCTCTGGACGACGCGTCCGGCGGTGACACCGAGGACGCCTGGTCGGAGGTGGAACTGACCGAGGTGGACGGTGTCTACGACATCGTCCCTGGCTCCGGCGGCATCGACGTGCTCTACGACATGTTGGCCAGTTTCGATGAGGACTCGGTCCAGATCTACGCCGGGCTGATCCGTCCCCCGACGGAGCAGTCCGTCGCGAGCCCGGTGCTCGACGAAGGCCCTGCCGAACCCGTAGTGCCACCCGCCGAACCGGAGCGGCCCGTTGCCGAACCCGAGCAGCCCTCGCTGGTAGACGGCGGGGAGCCGCCCAGGGAGCCCCCGAAAGGCCGCAAGAAGCGCGCCCAGGTGCCGTCGTGGGACGAGATCATGTTCGGCGCCCCGAAGCAGCGCTGACGCAGCAAAGGACGTCTCAGCCGAAAGGCAGCGGGTCCGGGCTGAGGGTGATCGCGGCGACCTCCGCGGTGACCCTGCGCCGGTGATGCCGCCGGCACAGGACCTGGTAGGCCACCTCGGCTTGCGCCGATCCGGTGTCCCCCACCACCACTTGGCTACCCTCGGTGACCATCACCCCACCGACTGTGCGGGCGTTGTGCGTCGCGGGGGCGCCGCACCAGCACCGAGGACGGACCTGGAGGGTCTCCATCCGGTCGCACAGTTCGACCAGGCGTCGTGACGCGGGGAACAACTCGGTGCGGAAGTCGGTCAGGATGCCGAAACAGAACACGTCGATCTGCAGCTCGTCCACCAGCCGCGCCAGCTGATCGATGTGCCCCGGGGCGTAGAACTGAGCTTCGTCGCACACCAGGAAGTCGATCCGGCGTCCGCCGGTCAGCTCACGCACCACGTAGCTCCAGAAGTCGAGGTCTTCGCTGACTTCCGCGGCGTCGCGGCTCAAGCCGATGCGGGAGGAGATCGTCGCATGCCCAGCCCGGTCCCGGCTGGTGAACAGCCGTCCCTCGCGCCCGGCCCGCGTCTCTGTGTAGGCCACCTGCAGCGCCAGCGTCGACTTGCCGCAGTCCATCGGCCCGGTGAAGAAGGTCAGTTCGGCCATGGTCGCCATTCTCCCCCAGGCCCGGAAGCGCCTCTAATCGACGAGCAGCGGCACGAACATCTCCGCCCCGGTCAACGATCCGTGCATTCCGACGAGGCTGAGCTCCTTCGGCAGCGTCCGGGTCATGACTGCGTGGTCGCCGCGCATCGCGACCAGGACGTCGCCGAACCTGTCGGCGAGCCTGGGCGACATCGTCCCGAACCAGCCCTCGTCGGTGGCTTCGTCCCGAGTCCTTACCCAGGCCAGGTCCCTCAGCCGGTCCCGCCAGCGCCGGACGACTGCCTGCCGGACCGCGGGGGCGGCGTACAACTGGCGCAGCCGTCCCTCCCCGGCCAACAGGTCCACCTCGGCGAGCAGGTCCGGTTCGTCCTCGACCATGATCCGGTGGCTTCTGCCCGGGATGTCCACCATGCCGTGATCGCCGGTGACCACCAGTCGCACATCCTCGGGCAGGACCTGGCGCAGGTCCCGGGCCAGCCGGTCGATCCGGCCGAGACTACGCCGCCAATGCACCGATGCCACCCCGCTGGTGTGGCCGGCGTGGTCGAGGTCGCGCTCGTACACATAGACCAGGGTCCGCGGCGCGCTCGCCGCAGCCTGTGCGGTGAGCTCCAACCGGCGGCGGGGGTCGTCCTCATCTTCCACGCCCAGGAACGCCGGCCCCCGGAAGGCCGCCGTGGTCAGCCCGCTGCCCTGGAAGTGCGTGGGCACCACGACGGTTGCCAGCACCCCTGCCGAGCGCAAGCGCTCCAGATAGGTCAGTTGGGGCTGCACGTCCAGGCCGCTGAGGCCGGGCTCCCACAGCAGCGCGTTGAGGACGCGGCCCGTGGCCGGATACCGGAAGGCGTAGCCCGCGATGCCGTGCTGGCCAGGAGCGAGCCCCGTCCCCAGGCAGGTGATGCTGGTCGCGGTCGTACTCGGGACGCCTGACGTGATCGGACGCGCACCGGCCGCCAGCCCGGCCAGGTAGGGAGCCTCGCCCGCCGAATCGCGCAACTGCTCCCAGCCCAGGCCATCGGCCAGAAGGACCACGTAGTGCGACGATTCCGGCAATCCCAGCACATCCTGCGCGCCTCGCACGCCCAGGTGCGCACCAATGCTCGGGAGCAGGTCGGCCAGGGTCGAGCGGCCGTAGTCCGGGATGACCGGTTCGGTCATCGCCGGCGGCCGACGGCGACCTGCATGGCTGAGCCGAAGGCGATGAGCTGAGCCACCTTGGCGTCGCCGTCAGCAGCAGCGCTCATCCTGACGGTGAGGTCGTCAGCCGCGACAGTCCCGGTCATGCCATGGTCGGCGTCGCAGGCAGGATCGCCGCAGTGCGCCGGTTCCACGTCGACGCGCCGCATCGCTCCCCAGCCGATCGTGAGCCAGGCTTCGGCGACCGCGCTGCGCCGGGTGCCGTAGCGCTCCGGGTGCGACACGACCTGGCTCAGCGATACCGACGACACGCGCTCCAAGGCCACCGATTCGGTGGTGGTGACGGCCTGGACGGGCTCGCCGGACCCCTCGTTCTCATCGGTGTGGCCGACGATCAGACGCGTCGGCGTCATCACCAACACCGACATGTGACGCTGGATCTCCTCGCGATTGAACGTCGCCTCGTGGTGGACGAGGTGGTGGACTGTCTCTTCAGACCCCAGGGCGAGGGCGATCGCGTCAGCGATGAGTTCGGGGAAGTAGCCGCAGGCATGGATCTCGGCGGTGAGCGCCGCCGGAAGCCTGAGCGCCGATCGCGAAGTCATTGAGTCATCTTTCCACGGCCTTGCGGTCGACGGGCAATTGGGGGGCAGGGTGACTAGGGTGGGGTGGCGTGAGCAACCGCCCCTTCATCGCCGCCCGCGTCGAGGAGTTCTTCGACCGACGGTTCGAGGCGTTCTTCCGCAGCCTGGGATGGCGGGAGAAGGTGATCTGTTACACCGGCTACGGGACGTCGACGGGCATCCGGGTGCTCGGCCGTGTCGTCCTGGTCCCCCGGCGTGCCACCACCCAACTGGGCAAAGCGACCGAGGACCTCATGAAGAGGCGCGGCTTCCGCAACTTCTTCACCGCCGCGTGCGTCCGGGCCAAGGTCACCATCACCGCCGGCTCCCAGACAGTCCGGGTCACCACTGACCGGGGTGGCTACATCGACCAGCGGATCCGCCTGCACGGCCTCGAACCCGGCTGGCAGACGATTCTGCTGCACACCGGCACCTCACGAATCGCTGAGGAACAGATCCACATCGTCGATGACGCCACCACGTTCGGCATCGTGTCCGACATCGACGACACTGTCATCTCCACCTGGCTCCCGCGCCCCATGATCGCCGCCTGGAACAGCTTCATCCGCGACGAGTCTGCCCGTCTGGCCGTTCCCGGCATGGCGCGCATGTACCAGTCGCTCCTGGAGGAGCATCCCGGCGCTCCGGTGGTCTACCTGTCCACAGGCGCCTGGAACACCCACGGCTTCCTGGCCCGCTTCCTCAAACGGCACGGCTTCCCGCCGGGCCCGATGCTGCTGACCGACTGGGGTCCCACCAATACGGGTTGGTTCCGCTCCGGCATGGCCCACAAGCGGGACACCCTCTTGATGCTGACCCGGGACTACCCCTCGATCAGCTGGGTGCTGGTCGGTGACGACGGGCAGCACGACCCGGAGATCTACGCCGAGTTCGCCCGCGTGGCACCGGACCGGGTGCGCGCGATCGCCATCCGGCAACTGACCCCCACCGAGCAGGTGTTGGCGCATGGCACCACGACGTCTCTGGCCGAGGACGAGGACCTGGCCACCGACATCCCGATGGTCGAGGCCCCGGACGGGCGCGGCCTGCTCCGCCAGTTGCGCAACCTGCCGACCACCGGCTGACACGCCGCGAGCGCTGGCCCGTTCGCGCCCCGGCAGCGGCGACAATCGAGGCGCCCAGGTTCGAAGGAGTGACCAAGGATGGTTGCCAAGCCGCCGGTGGTCGAGGACGACCTCGCCGAACGTATCGTCGACGTCGACGTGTCGGTCGAGATGGAGGCCAGCTTCCTCGAGTACGCCTACTCGGTGATCTACAGTCGGGCGCTCCCCGACGCCCGGGACGGATTGAAGCCGGTCCAACGACGCATCCTCTACTCGATGGATGAGATGGGGATCCGTCCTGACAGGTCACACGTCAAGTGCGCACGGGTGGTCGGCCAGGTGATGGGCCTGCTGCACCCGCACGGCGACACGGCGATCTACGACGCGCTGGTGCGGATGGCCCAGCCCTGGGCGATGCGGCTGCCGCTGGTCGATGGGCACGGCAACTTCGGATCCCTCGACGCCGGTCCCGCGGCGATGCGCTACACCGAGTGCCGCATGGCCAGCGCCGCCTCGGCGATGACCGCCGGCCTCGACCAGGACACTGTCGACTTCAAACCCAACTACGACGGCAAGGAATCCGAACCCGTCGTGCTCCCGGCCGCCTTCCCCAACCTCCTGGTCAACGGCAGCACCGGAATCGCTGTCGGGATGGCCACCAACATCCCGCCGCACAACCTCGTCGAGGTCGTCGCTGCCCTCAAGCACCTGCTCAAACAGCCCGACGCCGACGGCGAGGAGCTGATGAAGTACGTGCCCGGACCCGACCTGCCCACGGGCGGCAAGATCATCGGTCTGGACGGCATCCGCGAGGCCTACCTCACCGGACGGGGCACCTTCCGGGTGCGGGCCACCGCACGGATCGAGCAGGTGCACGCTCGCCGCAAGGGAATCGTGATCACCGAACTGCCCTACATGGTCGGCCCGGAGCGGATCATCGAGCAGGTCAAGGTACTGGTCCAGAACAAGAGGCTCACCGGGATCGCCGACATCAAGGACCTGACGGATCTGGCGAACGGCACCCGGCTTGTCGTCGAGGTCAAGAACGGGATCAATCCCGAGGCGCTGCTGGAGCAGCTGTACCGTCTGACCAAACTGGAAGACTCGTTCGCGATCAACGCGGTGGCCCTCGTTGACGGCCAGCCCCGCACCCTGTCCCTGCGCGAGATGCTGACGGTCTACCTGGGTCACCGGCTCGAGGTGACTCTGCGCCGGACCAGATTCCAGCTGGGGAAGGCCCGCGATCGGCTCCACCTGGTCGAAGGCCTGCTCATCGCGATCGTGGACATCGATGCCGTGATCGCGATCATCCGTGGCAGCGACGACGCCGCCGCCGCCCGAACCCGGCTGATCGAGGCGTTCGACCTCTCCGAGGTGCAAGCCACCTACATCCTCGACATGCAACTGCGCCGGCTGACCCGCTTCAGCCGGATCGAGCTGGAAGCCGAGCGCGACAAGCTCGGTGTTGAGATCGCTGACCTGCAGGGGATCATCGACGATGACGCCAGGCTGCGCGCCGTGGTCGCCACCGAACTGGACGAGGTGGTCCGCCACCACGGCACTCCCCGGCGGACCATCCTCCTGGCCTCGGGCGGCACCGCGGTCGCAGCTGCGTCCACGCCCCTCGAGGTCGCCGACGAGCCGTGCTGGGTGATGCTGTCCTCGGCCGGCCTGCTGGCCCGGGGCTCCGACTCCGGACCCCTGCCCACTGCCGGACGGAGGGCCGCCCATGACGTGATCGCCTCAGCCGTCCGCACCACGACCCGCGGGGAGTTCGGGGCGATCACCTCCGCCGGGCGCATCCTTCGCGGCCAGGCGATCGAGCTCCCCTCGGTACCGGCGACGGCCAGCGCACCCAACCTGCAGGGCGGGTCGCCGGTCTCGGAGCTGTTCGGCCTGGCGCCCGGCGAGCGAGTCCTTGCGCTGACCACGCTCGGCGACGGGACCCTCGGCTGGGCCGTCGGGACCGCGAGAGGGGTCGTCAAGCGGGTCAACCCGGAGATCATCGGCAAGGAGGCCTGGGACATCATCCGACTCGAGGACGGCGACTCCGTCGTCGGAGCCGTGGAGGTCCCCCACGACCAGGTGGAGTTGGTGTTCGTGACCAGCGACGCCCAGCTGCTGCATTTCCCGGCCGAATCGGTCCGACCGCAGGGACGCTCCGGCGGAGGGATGGCCGGGATCAAGTTGTCCCCAGGCGCGAGGGCGATCTTCTTCGGCGCCGCGCCGACCGAAGGCGCCCAGGTGGTCACCGTGGCCGGGTCGTCGGACGCTCTGCCCGGTACCGATACCGGAACCGTGAAGGTCACCCCGTTCGAGGAGTACCCCGGCAAGGGACGCTCAACCGGGGGCGTGCGCTGCCAGCGCTTCCTGAAGGGCGAGGACACTCTGCTGCTGGCCTGGGTGGGTCGGGCCCCTTCGATTGCGGCGGCTGCTAGTGGGACGCCGATCGACCTGCCGGCTCCCGACCCCCGGCGCGACGCCTCCGGCACCCCGGCCGGGCAGCCGATCGCCGCCGTCGGCTCGCGGAGCCACGCCTGACCGACAGGGACGCGGCCCGGGTCAGCAGACCTGGGCGAGGGTCCCGGCGTCCACGTCGTAGACGAAGCCGCCGACCTGCGCCCGCCCGGAGATGAAGCGGTGGGTGCGCAGCAGGTCGACGTCGCGACGAAGCCGTCCGAGTTGGTCGGGATCGGAGTCGACTGGGAGGTCACCCAGGTCGACACCGGTGGCGTCCAGCACCCGGCCGCGTACCCAGGCGTCATCGCCGGCCGCCATCGCACAGCGGGTGTGCTGGATCACCAGGATGCGCTCCACCTGAAGCAGGTGCACGCCCAGCACACAGCCGACCACCGCGTCGGCGGTGACATGCCCACCGGGGGTTCGCAGGATCTTGGCCTCACCGAGGAAGAGGCCCACCATCTCCAACGGCTGCAGGCGCGAATCCATGCAGGTGACGATGGCGACCCCGGCGTGGGCGATGCCGTCGAACTCGCGCGGAGCGGAAGTGGCGTAGCGGGCGTTGGCAGCCAGCAGGTCGGCGAAGGCTTCGTTCTCCATGCCCGCCAGGCTACTGGGCGTGGCCAGCGTCTGGACGAGCTTGTGGCTCAGGCGTCGATGCGCTCCGCGTCCAACTGGTAGGCGCCCTCGATGATGAATTCCTTCCGGGGCGCGACCTCGTTGCCCATCAGCTTCTCGAACGTCCGCTCGGCGACCTCGGCTTCGTCGACGGTCATCCGCCGCAGCGTCCGGTGTCGAGGGCTCATCGTGGTGTCGGCGAGTTGGTCGGCGTCCATTTCGCCCAGCCCCTTGTAACGCTGCGGCTCCTTGAACGCCTGGCCCTTCTTGGTCAGCTCGGCCAGCTTGCGCCGGTATTCGGCCTCGGAGTAGGTGTAGACGTACTTGTCCTGGCCACGGCGAGGATTGATCAACTCGAAACGGTGGAGCGGAGGCACCGCCGTGTAGACCCGTCCCGCCTCGATCATCGGGCGCATGTACTTGAAGAACAGGGTGGCCAGCAGGCACCGGATATGCGCACCGTCGGAGTCGGCGTCGGCCATGAAGATGATCTTGCTGTAGCGTGCCGCGTCCACGTCGAACGTCCGGCCGGACCCGGCACCGACCACCTGGATGATCGAGGCGCATTCGGCGTTCTTGAGCATGTCGCCGACGGAGGCCTTCTGGACGTTGAGGATCTTGCCGCGGATCGGCAGCAGCGCCTGGAACTCCGAGTTGCGGGCCAGCTTCGCCGTGCCCATCGCCGAGTCGCCCTCGACGATGAACAGCTCGGTCCGGTCGCCGTCGGTGCTGCGGCAGTCGGCCAGCTTGGACGGCAGCGAACTCGACTCGAGCGCGTTCTT
>CAZPCM010000023.1:0-30521 GCA_964585085.1 uncultured Propionibacteriaceae bacterium | reverse complement strand
CTGACCGGCGGCGTCGACGGTGGCGTCCATGTCACCGACGTGACCAACGCCTCCCGCACCATGCTGATGGACCTCAACACCCTGACTTGGGACGCCGACATCGCCGCGGACATGACGATCCCGCTGTCGATGCTCCCGGCGATCAAGTCCTCGGCCGAGATCTACGGCTACGGCCGCGAAGAGGGTCTGCTCGCCGGCGTCCCGATCGCCGGCGACCTCGGCGACCAGCAGGCCGCCACCTTCGGCCAGGCGTGCTTCGAGCCCGGCATGGCCAAGAACACCTACGGCACCGGCTGCTTCATGATCATGAACACCGGCGAGGAGATCGTCCCGTCGAAGAACGGCCTGCTGACCACCGTCTGCTACAAGATCGGTGATCACAAGCCGATCTACGCACTTGAGGGCTCGATCGCGGTCACCGGTTCGCTGGTGCAGTGGCTGCGCGACAACCTGAAGATGTTCTCCTCGGCGCCCGAGGTCGAAGAGCTCGCCGCGACCGTCGAGGACAACGGCGGAGTCTACTTCGTCCCGGCGTTCTCGGGCCTGTTCGCCCCGTACTGGAAGTCGGACGCCCGGGGCGTCATCGCCGGCCTGACCCGATTCGTCAACCGTGGCCACATCGCCCGCGCCGCCCTGGAGGCCACGGCCTACCAGACCCGCGAGGTGCTCGACGCCATGGAAGCCGACTCCGGGGTGAAGCTGGCCGAGCTCAAGGTCGACGGTGGCATGACCGCCAACGAGACCCTGATGCAGTTCCAGGCCGACCAGGTGGGCGTGCCGGTGGTGCGTCCGGTGGTGGCCGAGACCACCGCGCTCGGTGCGGCCTACGCGGCCGGCATCGCGGTGGGCTACTGGGACGGCGAGCAGGACGTCATCGACAACTGGGCCGAGGACAAGCGCTGGGAGCCGGTCTCCGATGAGGACGAGCGCGCCCGGCAGTACCGCAACTGGAAGAAGGCCGTGACCCGGACCTTCGCGTGGGTGGACGAGGACGTCGTCTAGTCCCACCGCTCGCAGAACGGCAAGACGCCGTCGGAAGAATGCCTTCCGACGGCGTCTTGCCTTGTGAGGAGGCCGCCCGGGGTGTCAGGAACGCCGCCGTGGCGCCTGGTCTTCGAGGGTGAGCATGGTCTGGGTCAGATCGTAGGCGGTCTGCTCGACCCGGGGCAGTTCGGACCCCCTGGCCGCGGCCGCGAAGCTCTCACCGTCGGAGAACACGATGAGCCCGGTCACCCGAGCTGACACCAGCAGGTAGGCCGAGACGCCGAAGATGACCAGGGCCATCAGGAGGCCCCAGGCCCCAGCCCCGTAGTACCCGAACGAGCTGAAGAGCTGGAAGGCGCCGAAGAGGACGCCCACCGCGCCCATCAGCAGGCGCTCGGTCCGGACGCGGGTGCCCGCGCCGATGGTCGAGACCGCCGACAGCTTGGCCGAGGTCTCCCAGTAGCCGAGCGGGATCATCCCGAAGATCGTGTGCGGGTGCCGGATGACCACTCGCTGGTCGGTGAGCAGGACGAGCGTCTGCAGGTGCGGGAACAGGATCTTGGGCGAGAACCAGGCCTCGCGCAGGATCGACTCCCCGTGCTGGAACCGGATCACATCGCGGGCCCGGGTCGGAATGTCAGCGGAGTAGTCCCCCTGACGGACGCCCGCCTGGGAACCGAGGGAGCTCGCGTCCATCCCGTGCGACCAGGAGTACGCCCCGGCCGCCGAGACCGCTGGGGCAGCACTGGACAGGGGCGGCAGCCCGGCGGCCGAGGTGTAGGGCAGCGTCGCGCCGGCCGAGGAGCCACCCAGGTCGAGATGGCGGCCGCACGCCGGGCACGACGTGGCGCCGGCGCCGACGGGACTGCCGCAGACGGGACAGGAACGCATGGTGGGACCTCCGGTTTCAGGCGATGAAGGAGTGGGTGGCAGCCGGCGCTCGCCGGGCTGCAGGGGGACGGACGGCCAGGCCGATCGCGGCCGGGAGGAGCCCGCAGGTCAGGAAGGACCAGGGGACGAGGATCAGCAGGGCGCCCGCGCTGATCACTGGGGTCTCCATCAGCCATGCCCCCCAGCCCGAGTACGGGCCGACGGCGGTCAGCTTCAGCACGGTGAAGAGCAGCTGGCCGATCGACACGCCGAGCGCAGGCATGGCCAGACTCATCAGGCCCTGTCGCCGGGGGTTCACTGCCATCAGCACCTCCGCGGCGATGATCGACAAGACGATGCCGACGCCGGTGAAGTAGAGGAAGCTGATCGGTTCTTCCCCCATCAACTGGGCGATGCAGGCGCCGGCGATGAGGCTCAGCACCCCGGCGGCCGTGATGGAGCCGCGGCGTCCGGTGATAATCCCCGCGGCGATCGCCGGCGCGGTGACCAACGACCAGTACAGCGGCAGCGCGATGAGCTGGGAAAGGTTCGGGTCGGCCAGCCAGCCGGCCGCATTCGCCTCGTTGGCCCAGGACCAGAGTTGCTGGTCGAGTCGGAGGGCGACGAACTGCGAGATCGACGCCGCGATCAGGCCCAGGGCCAGGACCCAGGTCAGGTCGAACCCGGTCCACCCGCAACGGGCCGGACGGCCCCAATCCTGAGCGAAGGGGACGGCGCCCGGCGGACGCCACGTCCCTGGCGGAGCGGACGCGGGCCGTCCGTACTCGTCGAGGTAGTAGACCCAGGACGCCGGGGCGGGGGCCCACGAAGGATCGGGGCGCCAGCTCTCGCGAGGAAGCCAGTTGGCCGGCGGCATCGGCCACCCCGGCGCCGGGTTGAAGCGAACCACAAGTACCTCCTGCACGATGCCCCGGGGGGCCGGCGTCCCCCTGGCGCCGACGATCATGCTAGAGACCGCGTCCGACAGGATCCGCCGCGACCAGATGCCAGAACCAGCGCCCCGCGGGTGGTAGCAGCAGGTTCGGGGGTGACAACAGTCGGGTCAGGGGTTGACGGTCCCCTCGTCCGGCAGTTCAGAGGGGCTGACGCCGGCTCCGCGTGGCAGCCGGCGGTCAGGAGTTGACCGTCACCTCGGCCACGGCTCCGCGGTAGTAGCCGCCGCCCACCGCGGGCAGTGAGGTCAGGTACACCAGCAGGAAACGTGTGGTCTGGGGCGCCTGCAGTTCCAGGGTCACCGCCTTGCCTCCGGCGGCCCCCTTGACCGAGGCCACCGTGCGCCATTGCGACTCCGACTTCATCGGGGCGTCCTGGGCGTCCTGGGACGGGACGCGGATGTCCAGCGCGGTGCCGTCCCCGCCGAGGGTGACGGTGACCGCCCGAACCGGCACGGCCTTGCCCAGATCCAGGACCAGGCCGACCCCAGGCTTGAGTCCACCGAAGGAGGCCAGGGCGCGGTACCGCTCCGTCCGCCATTCCGTCTTCGGGTCGCCGTCGATGGCGGCCTTGACCTGCTTGGGGTTCTCGGCGCCGCTGCCGCCGTCGGCGCGGGGGTCGAAATCGTCCACCCCTCGGATGGCGATCGGACCCGGCGTGACCGCGACCGGGGCCGCGGTGTTCCCGGACAGGGTCTGCGCGGTGCCGATGACCGTGGCGAGGACAGCCAGCACCAGGCCGATGACGATGATCGGACGCCGGCGCCGGTCCGGTTCGTCCTCCTGGGGGGATTCCGGAGACTCCTCCGCTGCCGGGGAAGCCGACGATCGTGCCGATGCCGGGGGCGGCGGCACGGGCGTGAACGATTCGGCGTTGTCCAGGGCGGCGGCGACGAAAGGCTGCGTCTCCTCCTCAGGCTCGTCCTGGTCGCTTGTGGGGGCCACGCGCAGGCGGGCGTGGACGGGCGTCGGCACCGGCGGAACCACCTGGGACAGTGCTGGGACGGCCTCCTGGTGCGCCGCGACTAGCCGTCCGGTGGGCGGGTGGAGCCGCAATCGCAGATCGTGGGCGGAGCTGGACGGGCCGAGTACCAGGGACAGTTGGGTGGTGATCTCCTGGGCGGTGGCCAGCTTCGTGGCGTGGTTGTGCGGGACCGTGGAGAGCACCCGGTCCACGATCATGTCCACGGGGTGGGCGACCCCGGTACGGACCTGGCTGGGCAGGAGCAGGTGCCCCTCCTGGTGCGGGGCGCCGATCAGACCGAACCGATCACCATCGGGCCAGCGGGCGACCAGGCAGGCGTAGAGCAGGTTGCCCAGCGCTCGCACGTCCTCGGCCTCGCCGTTGAGGTGGGACGGCTGCCGGCTGTCGAGGACTTCATCGACGAGGAAGCCGAGGATCTTGACGTTGCCGGAGGTCGTGATCAGGATCGTCGACGGATTCAGGTGCCGGTGGTAGAGGTCGCGTCCGTGGAGGGGGATCAGCGCATCGGCGATCTCGCGGACCACCCAGGCGGTCTCGGCAGCGGTGAGCGGACCGGTCCGCAGAATCTTCTCCAGGGTGTGGCCGGGCGCGTACTCGTAGACCAGGTAGGCGCTGCTCACCCCCTCCTCGGCCTCCACCACGTCCAGCACCCGCAGGAAGCGGGCATCGGTGGCAAGGGCGGCGCGCCTGGCCAGTTGCAGCGCCTCGACCGTCCGAGGGTCGCGGTCGGGCAGCACGTGCACCAGCACCGGACGTTCCAGCACCTCGTCGAAGGCGCGCCAGACCTCGATCCGCTCCACGACCGCCAGCCGCTGATCCAGTCGGTAGCGGCTGCCGAGCACCTTCACCGCCGCAAAGACGTGCGTCCCGTGCGGTCCGACGGCCGGCGTGGGCGCGTTCGGGTCGGGGTACTCCAGCAACTCCACCGGTGGCGGGGGCGGACGCAGCGCGGAGACCGGGACGAAGACTCCGACGCCGTCGGGGTCGGGCTCCTGCTCCGGGGTGGGCTGGTGCTGGGGGAGCTCCTCGGTAGGGGTGGACGGGGTGGACGGGGTGGACGGCGAGGCCGGTGACGCCGCCTTGGTGTCGTCGGAGCGCGTGGCGTTGGGAAGTTCCACCTCGACCGACCTGGGCGCCTTGCGTCGCAGCACGTTGATCAGCTGGGTCGCCTCGGGGAGGTTCATGCGCTTGGCGGTGAAGAAGAACACCAGCAGCGCGGCGATCCCGGCCAGGGCGAGCCCAACCACCTGGAGCAGCCGCGAACCCGGACGGTCGAAGCCCCACGAGATGCCCCAGGCCACTGCTGCGGCGGGGACGGACGCGAGCAGCAGCCTGCGCAGATGGTGCCACGTGGCGCGTCCGGACAAGTCGGGCAGCCGCTTCTTCAGTGCGCGGTGGGTGATGAACGCGCCGAGGAAGTAGGCCACCGAATAGGACAGCGCCAACCGGGGGGCAACCGTCTGGGGGCTGAACCAGGGCAGGACGAAGGCGACGGCGAGCAGAGCGTTCGCGCCGGAGATCCAGATCTGCAGGAAGAACGGCGTCCGGGTGTTGTCGAGGGCATAGAAGGCCCGTAGGTACAGGTATTGGAGCGTGTAGGGCACCAGGCCGACCGCGAAGGCCAGCAGCGTCCAGGAGACGAAGTGGTAGTCGTCGGCGCCGCTGCCGTTGCCGAAGATCATCCGCGCGATCGGGTCGGCCAGCACCAGGAAGCCCAGGCATGCCGGCAGCAGGAACGTGGTGGCCAGGCGGATGGCCCGGTCGGATTCGGCCGCGACCCCGGCAGTGTCCCCGGCGGCGGCGTAGCGGGACGCGGACGGCAGCATCGCCGTGGCCAGCGAGACCGTCAGCAGCGAGTGCGGCAGGATCCAGATCAGGTACGCGTTCTGGTAGGCGTTCCAGCCCGCGCCGGCGGTGGCCACCCCGGTCACGGGGTCGATCGGCGTGGCCATGCTGGCCAGGTTGGAGACCACGACCTGCGCCAACGACGTCAGCGCGACATAGCCGACCATCCACTTCGCCATGTGGAAGGTGCGACCCAGGCCCGTCCCCTTGAGGTCGAACCGGGGACGGTAGTGGAATCCGGCCCGGCGCAGATAGGGCAGCAGGACCAGGGTCTGGACGGCGATGCCCAGCGTCGAGCCGAGGCCCAGCAACCAGACCTGCTGGCTGGTGAACGTCTCGCCGCTGGCCGCCTGCGTTCCCCAGATCCCGATGTAGACCCCGAACACCGTGATTGACACCACGTTGTTGACGATAGGTGCCCACATCATCGGTCCGAACCGGTCGCGGGCGTTGAGCACCTGACCGATGAGGAAGAACACGCCGTAGAAGAAGAGCTGCGGCATGGTGATGTAGCTCATCAGCAGCAGCGACTGCCAGTGCTCGGCCATCGCCTCGGTGCGCCAGCTCGCGTTGGTGTAGATGCTCATGACCGCAGGGGTGGCCAGGGTCAGCACCGCGGTGAGAGCGCCCAGGGCGATCAGGAAACCGGTCATGATCCGGTCGACGAACGCGCGCCCCTGATCCTCATCGTGCAGGACGGCGCGCACGATCTGGGGTACGAGGACGTTGTTCAGCGTCCCGCCGGCCAGCAGCATGTACAGCGAGTTCGGCACCGTCATGGCGAAGGTGAAGATCTCGACCCGCAGCGTCCCGTTGCCCAGGACGAAGGCGATCAACATGGCCCGGACGAGGCCGAGGACCCGCGAGATCATGGTTCCGGAGGCCATCACGGCGGTGGCATTGAGCAGGCGGCGACCGCCGGCGTTTTCACTCATCGTCATCCATTGTCGCTGGTGCGGGCCTCGACCCGTTATTCCGCCGCCGCACCTGGCGGATCCGCAGGACCGTCGCGGCGACCACAACTGCGCCTGAACTCAACACGATCGCCCAGCCGACCAGACCCAGGTCGGTGATCTCGATGGTGATCGGGATATCCGCGGTGACCCGGCGTCCCCGCTGGGTTTCGACATGGGCTCGCGCGGTGACAAGGCCGTTCGCCGTCGCCTCGGGACGGATGTTGACGGTCTGGCTCTGGCCGGGTCCGACGGTGACCAGTTCCGAGGGCGGGACGTGCAGGCGCTGGGGGTTGTCGGTGGCCACCATCACCCGCACCCGGATCGCCTCGGTCAACTGGTTGGTGATGGTCAGGGGGAACTCGTTGGTCTTCGACGACATCACGAAGCGGGCGCTGGCGTGCAGGGTCACCCGTTCGCGGACGGCGTCATGGCTGACCGTGTCGGCGATCGCGCCGGAGAACCGGTGGAAGCCGGAGTCGTCGTCGATCCAGGCCGAGGACGCAGCCCTGGTCAGCGCGGCGGCGGCCTGGGAGGTCAGGATCGATTCGGGGACGAGTTCGCCGTAGTCGGCGAAGTCGCGTTCGAGGGTGGCCAGGTCGCGGAACTGCCGAGGGGCGAGCGTGTCGGTCGTGACCTTCTCGAAGGTGGCCTTCGCGCCCGGCTTGGCGTCGAGGAGGTCGCGCAGGGAGCGCCGGCGCGTCCACGTCGTGGTCGCCAGGGTGTCGACCTGGAGATCCTGGCTGTCGGCCAGCAGCCTGGCCTGGCCACTGCGTCCGGAGATGACGGCTTCGGCCAGGACGAGTTGGGCCCGGGAGGCCGGCGGCTCGTTCGTCGGCGTCCCGAGAGCCGCGGAGACCGCGAGGACGCCGGCGCCGCCCACGCCTGCCTGCCAGGCGCCGGCCCGCACGGTGTTCGCGGACAGGACGGCGCGGGCGCCGGCGGGGGACAGGTAGTTCTGCAGTGACCGGCTCAGGCTCGCCTCGGCGGGCAGCACCACCAGGGGCGACTCCTCCACCGCGGTGACCAGATCGGTCGCCGTCCGGGCTCGGGCCAGGACTTCGGCGTCCGCGGCCGCGCTCGCGCCGGCCACGTCCGGTTGGGCGAAGAGGCTGTGGGCACCCGCGCGGGCGTCCAGAGAGCGGAAACGCGCCAACCAGGCTCGGGCGGCCTCCTTACCGGTGCCGGGACGATCTCCGTCATCGCTGGTGACGACATAGCCGTCGGCCATGTCCTGGGCCGCGTCGAGAAGGGCCGGATCCACCAGCCAGCTCATCTGGGGCCGGGCCGCGGCGGTGAGCAGGGCGTCCAGCCGTCCGGCCAGCTCCTCGGCGAGGTGGTCGTCGACGAAGACCCCGTCCCACAGCTTCGCCGGGGTGCTGCTCAGCACCACGATCGAGGTGACCGGAACGTTGGCAGAGCCGCGGACGGTGACGAAGGTGCGCAGCTGGCCGATATCGATCTGAGTGCCTGCCGGCGCCTCGGCGCCCAGGACGTCCAGACCGAAGGAATAGGCCGCTCCCGCGGTGGTGAACCCCAGTTCGGAGAGCTTCGCGCGCAGGGTGACCGTACGCGAGCCGTTGGGGGCCAGGGGATCGGCGCCCGAGGTGATGACCGCGGAGTGCCCCGGCTTCTCCGCCAGCCGATCTCCCCACGGCACCTGTCCGGCGGCCACGGTGCGCAGGGTCGCCAGGTCGCGGATCGGATCCCGGGAACGCCACAGGACGCAGCGGACGTCGAAGGCCGGGACGTCGCCGGTGTTGGCGATGACGGCGCGGAGCACCACCTCGTCGGAGGCCTTGCCGCTCTCGGTGTCCAGGGAACTGATCGTGACGGTCACCGCGGGGGACTGCGCCCGGGCAGGGGCGGCCGGCAGGGCCCACATCGCCAGCAGCGCCAGCAGCGCCAGCGTCTCCAGCAGGAGTCGGTGGGAACGGCGGCGGTGTCGCGCGCTCCCGGGTGTCACCGTCCCATGGTACGGGGGCGCGGCTGCAGTGGCGCCTCGACGCTCGCCGCAGCGCGAGGGTGACGGACGGGTCGGTAAGCTACCGAGCCGTGCCGACCCTGAGCGCAGCGCAACGTGCTGCAGTGGACACCGTGCGGGCATCGACCCCGACCGTGCGGCGACTGGCGGACCTGTTCACCGAAGCGGGTCACCAGTTGTACCTCGTCGGCGGATCGATCCGCGATGCCCTGATGGGCAGGCTGGGCAACGACCTGGACTTCACCACGTCCGCGCGTCCCGATGAGATCGAGTCGCTGGTGCGGCATGTGAGCAGCGCGGTCTGGGACGTGGGCCGCGACTTCGGGACCATCGGCTGTCTCATCCGGGAGTCCGACGGCGCAGAGTGGATCGTCGAGGTGACCACGTTCCGCGCCGACACCTACGCCGATCACACCCGCAAGCCCGAGGTCGTCTTCGGCGACCACCTCGGCGGCGACCTCGTCCGGCGCGACTTCACGATCAACGCGATGGCGCTGCCGATGTCCGGCGGCGACCTGCTCGACCCGTTCGGTGGCCTGGCCGATCTGCAGACCCGGACCATCCGGACGCCCGCGGCTGCGGAGTTGTCGTTCTCCGACGACCCGTTGCGGATGCTCAGGGCGGCGCGCTTCGCCGCCCAACTCGGTTTCGTTCCGGATCGCGACGTGGTGGCTGCGATGCGGTCGATGTCGTCCCGTCTGACCATCGTCTCGGCGGAGCGGATCCGCGACGAGTTGACCAAGCTCATGCTCAGCGACAATCCGAGGGTCGGCCTGAATCTGCTTGTCGCCACGGGGATCGCCGACATCGTCCTGCCGGAGCTGCCGGCCCTGCAGATGGAGCGCGACGAGCACAACCGCCACAAGGACGTCTTCGAGCACACGCTGACCGTGGTCGAGCAGGCGATCGCCCTGGAGCGGGAGCGCGGTCTGGCGCCGGACCTGGTGAGCCGGATGGCCGCCCTGCTGCACGACATCGGCAAGCCCCGCACGCGCCGCTTCGAACCCGGGGGGAAGGTGTCGTTCCACCACCACGACGTGGTCGGGGCGAAGTTGGCGCGCAAGCGGATGCAGGCCCTGCGGTTCTCCACCGAGGAGACCAAGGCGGTGGCCAAGCTCGTCGAGCTGCATCTGCGCTTCCACGGCTACGGAGAAGGTCAGTGGACCGATTCGGCCGTGCGCCGCTACGTCCGGGATGCCGGGGACCAGTTGGAGCGCCTCCACATCCTGACCCGTTCCGATTGCACCACCCGGAACCTGCGCAAGGCCACCCGGCTGCGGCTCGCCTACGACCACCTGGAGGAGAGGATCGCTGAGCTCGCTGCCCAGGAGGAACTGGACGCGATGCGTCCGGACCTGGACGGCCAGCAGATCATGGACCTGCTCGGCCTCACCCCCGGTCCGCTGGTGGGCAAGGCGTACACCTTCCTGTTGGACAGGCGGATCGATGAGGGCCCGTTGGGCCAGGAGCGCGCCCGCGAGGAACTGCTCGCCTGGTGGCAGGCTCGCCAGGAGGCGTCCGCCCAGGGCTGAGCCTGCCGGAGGCCTCATTCAGCAGGACCTTTCGAGTCGCTGAGGTAAATCCCGACCGATCCTGCGAAGTTAGCGCTCCCACTGCCGACATCCGGGGGTAGCGGGCGTGATTCGGCTCACGGACCGGGCGTTGTGGTCGTCACCTGTGTCACCGCGCCCCCCGTTTCGGGCGCACCGGGCGTGAATCGGCTCACTGACCTGGGCCGGTCGGGATCTCGTGGGGCCGGCGACCCGGCGGGCCCTTCAACGCCCGGTCCGGCAGAGGGGTGCGGGTGGGTCACGCCTGTGGTCTCATGGAGGCGTGATGCAATCGCTGCCCAAGCCTTTCGGTGTCGTCTTCGACTGCGACGGCCTCCTGGTCGACACGGAGCCTTCCTGGACGGTCGCCGAGACTGCCGTGTTCGCCCAGCGTGGCCTGCCCTACGGATCAGCCGAGAAGGAGATCTTCATCGGCCGAAGCCTGACCGACACGGTCGTGATGATGGCCGAGATCTTCGACGAGCCCGGCACCGAGTCGGCCCTGGCGCTCGAACTGCTGGAGACCGTCCGTCGCGTCATCGCCGCCCAGGCCGAGGCCATGCCGGGCGCTCACGCGATCGTCGCGGCGATCGGGGCCCGGGTGCCGATCGCGGTGGCCAGCAATTCCCCGCGCTCGGTGGTGGAGGTGGCCCTCGACCGGGCCGGCCTGCGCAGTTCCTTCGAGGTGGTGGTCTCGGTCGAGGACGTGGTGCGGCCCAAGCCGGCGCCAGATCTCTACGCCACCGCCTGCGCGCGCCTAGGCGTGGCAACGTTGGGGGCGATCGCTTTCGAGGACACCGTCACCGGACTCGCTTCGGCGCGATCCGCGGGTATGACGACGATCGGCGTGCCCAGCCTGACCGGGATCGAGTTCCCCGCCGACTGGGTGGTGCCCCGTCTCGACGATCCCTCGCTGATGGCTTGGGTTCGTTCCTGGTGATAGGCATTTAGTTAGCCAAAGTAATGAGCTAGACTAAGGATCGTGCCCGATACCGACGAACTCCTCCACCTCGCCAGCGACCTCAGAATCGCCTGCCAGCACGTGAGCCGGCGCGTCCGCTTCGAGTCCACCGCGGACGTCGCCCCGCATCAGATCAGCGTGCTGGCGGCCCTGCGGCACAACCCGCGGACGCCCGGTGAGTTGGCCGAGATCGAGCGGGTCAGTGCCCCGAGCATGACGCGCACAGTGAATTGCCTTGTCGAGCGCGGATTCGTGGATCGGGACAGCCATCCCTCGGACGGACGCCAGAAACTGCTCACGCTGACAGCTCAGGGGAGGGCCATCCTGGAACGGACCGCACGCGCCCGCGACGATTGGATGGTCCGGCAATTGGAGCGACTGAGCGCCGACGAGCGCGCACTGCTGCGGCGGGCCACGGACCTTCTGGCCACGGTGGTGGCCCGATGACGGCGATAGCGAGCTCGGACAGGGTCGAGATGTTCGCCTCCCTTGCCCTGCGCAACTACCGGCTCTTCTTCATCGGCGGATTCATCTCCAACATCGGAACCTGGATGGCCCGGGTCGCCCAGGACTGGCTGGTCCTGACCGTGCTGACCTCGAACTCCGCCACCGCGCTGGGCCTGGTGACCGGGCTGCAGTTCCTGCCCACGGCCGTCCTTGCCCCTTGGGCCGGCGCGCTGGCCGATCGGCACGACAAGCGTCGACTGCTGATGCTCACCCAGGGGGCGCTGGCCCTGACCGGACTGGTGCTGGCGGTGCTCGTCCTGGGCGGACGCGTGGAACTCTGGCATGTCTACGTGCTGGCGACTCTGCAGGGAGTCGCGGCGGCCTTCGACGGGCCGGCGCGGCAGGCCTTCGCCCCGGAGATGGTCCCGTCCCGCCTGATTCCCAACGCGGTCGGGTTGAACACGACGTCCTTCCATTCCGCGCGGTTGGTGGGCCCGGCCGTCGCCGGCCTGACGATTGCCGCCTGGGGGGTTGGGCCCGCGTTGCTGCTCAACGCGCTGAGCTTCCTCGCGGTGATGGTCGCCCTGGCCCGGATGGACGCCGCGGCGCTGACCCCGGCGCCGGTGAGCCGCAGTGGCGGGGCGATCTCCGAAGGTCTGCGCTACGTCCGGAGTCGTCCGGAGATCATGTTGGCGATGTTCGCCGTCTTCATGCTCGGAACCTTCGGGCTGAACTTCCAACTCACCAACGCCCTGATGGCAACGGCGGTGTTCAAGGTCGGGCCCGAGGCCTACGGGCTGCTCGGCTCGATTCTGGCCATTGGCTCGATGGCCGCCGGCCTGCTGGCGGCGCGCCGGACCCGTCCACGGCTCAGGCTGGTGGTCGGCGCGATGGGCGCCTTCGCGATCAGCTCCGCCGGCTTGGCGCTCGCACCGTCCTACTACTGGTACGCGGTGTGGCTGATCCCTACGGGCCTGTCCGCGTTGACTGTGATGACAGCTGCCAACGCCTCCGTTCAGCTGGCCACCGAGCCGGTGATGCGCGGACGGGTGATGGCGCTGTACATGGCGATCTTCCTGGGCGGTACGCCCCTGGGGTCACCGCTGGTCGGCTGGGTGGGGGACGCGTGGGGGCCTCGCTGGACGCTCGCGATCGGCTCGCTGGCGACCGCTGTGGCGTTCGTGATCATCGGAGGCCACCTGGTTCGCCGGCGCGCCGACCGGTCCGAGCCGCAAGCCTCCTCCGAGGAGACGCTGACGGGGGCCCCGCACGGCGAGATTCGCCACGCCGGGCTGTAGCGGACGCCCCTCCGCCACAAGCTGGGGCGAATTCGTCGTAGACGAGGAAATCGACACAGCTTGTTCGGGAACTTCTCCGGGGGACGCGACTGCATACCGGAGGGGGTATCTGGCTTCGCGGTAGCCGGGGTTCTGAGGTCGCTTGCCGCGATTCGGCGGCGGCTACGATGAGCCGGCCAGGAAGGAGGCCTCGCGTGGGTGACCGCTGCGCGTGGTGCGGGACCGATCCGAGCTACGTCGCCTACCACGACGACGAGTGGGGGGTGCCCGAGCGCGACGGTCGGGCCCTCTACGAGAAGCTGGTGCTGGACGGCTTCCAAGCCGGCTTGTCCTGGCTGACCATCCTGCGCAAGCGCGAGAACTTCCGGGCCGCCTTCGACGGATTCGACCCGGAGCGCGTCGCCTCCTGGGGTGAATCGGACGTCGCCCGGTGCCTGTCAGACGCAGGCATCGTCCGTCATCGGGGCAAGATCGAAGCCGCGATCGGCAACGCGCGCGCCTGGCTGGAACTGGAGTCGGGCCAGGGTTTCGCGGATTTCGTCTGGGACCACGTTGACGGGATCCCTGTCCAGAACAGCTGGCGTGACCTCGCCGAGGTCCCGGCGTCCACGCCCACCTCGGTCCGGCTGTCGAAGCACCTCGTCCAGCGAGGGTTCAGATTCTGTGGGCCGACCATTGTCTACGCGTTCATGCAGGCGGTCGGCATGGTGAACGACCATCTCCTCAGCTGTCCCGCCCACGCGCGCGTGGCAGCGTTGGCGGATCGACGTTGACCCCCGCCCGGTCCGGGAGGCCTCCGTGGCTGAACCCGGTGTGGCTGGTGGTGGCTTCGATCCTCTCGGTCCAGCTGGGCGCCTCTTTCGCCAAGTCGCTGTTCTCGGCGGCACCGCCCACCGCTGTCGCCTGGCTTCGCATGCTCGTGGCCTCGGCGATCTTCCTGGCTGTGACCCGTCCCCGGTTCCGCGGACGGTCGTGGCCCGAGTGGCGCGTGGTGCTCGGTTATGGCGGGGCGCTGGGCCTGATGAACTGGGCCATCTACTCCAGCTTCGCCAGAATTCCGATCGGGCTGGCGGTGACCATCGAGTTCCTCGGTCCGCTCAGCGTGGCGGTCATCGGATCCCGGAGACTCAAGGACCTGCTGTGGGTGGCGCTGGCCGGGCTCGGGGTCGCCCTGCTCGGGGTCGCTCCCGTCGCGATCGACTGGATCGGGGTGGCCTTCGCGCTCCTGGCCGCTGCGGGGTGGGCCGGCTACATCCTGCTGTCTGGACCCACCGGACGGGTGTGGTCCGGGGTCACCGGAGTGACCGTGGGCAGCCTGGTCGGCGCGGCCGTGTTCGCTGTGCCGGGGGTGGTGGCCGGCGGGGCGGCGCTCTGGCAGCCGCGGGTGCTCCTGGTCGCGGTGGCGGTGGGGGTCCTGTCCTCGGTCATCCCCTACGGGCTGGAGATGATCGCCCTTCGGACCATCCCGCCGGGGGTGTTCGGGATCCTGATGAGCCTTGAGCCCGCGGCGGCGGCGCTGTCTGCGCTGGTGGTCCTGGGGGAGACCCTGAGCCTGGTCGAACTGGCGGCGATGGCGTGCGTCGTTGTGGCCAGCGTCGGCGCCACCCGAGGGCTCAAGCCACCGGAGCTCCGGGAAGAATCGCCGGGCCTCTGACCCCGGCTCGGGTGAGCGCGGTGACCGATCGCTCGAGCACCGTCCGCTGGACGCCCCAGTGTTGGTTGGGCGCGGTTTTCGCGGTGACTCGCACGGTCATCGTCCCGCCGGTCACGGCGTTGACGCCGGCCACCGTGGGGCGCTCCAGCAGGACGTCCGCCAGAGCCGGATCGGCGTCGATCTCGGTCGCCACCTCGTCGAGGATGGAGATCACCTTCGCCGCGTCCTCGTCGTAGGCAACCGGGACGTCGATGATCGCGGTGGACCAGCCCTGGGACTGGTTGCCGACCCGGAGGATCTCGCCGTTTCGGACGTACCAGATCTGCCCGGTGGAGTCGCGCAGGCGAGTCACCCGTAGGCCCACCTCCTGGACGGTGCCCGTCACCTCGCCGGTATTGACCACGTCCCCGACGCCGTACTGGTCCTCCAGGATCATGAAGATGCCGGAGAGGAAGTCCTTCACCAGGCTCTGCGCTCCGAAGGCGATCGCGATGCCGCCCACGCCGGCCGAGGCCAGCAGAGGGGCCAGCGGCACGTCGAGGATCGCCAGCACGGTCAGGATGATGAGCGTTCCCATGGCCAGCGAGGTGAGGTTCTTCAGCAGTGAAGCGATCGTCGCTGTGCGTTGCTCGTGGCGTTCGCTGGCCGCGCCGGTCGCCATCGCCAGGATCCGGTCGGCGCGGCTGGTCTGCCCTGCCCGTCGGGCCTGGGCGCGAGCCAGCGTGTGCTGGGTCACCATCGCGATGCCACGAAGGATCAGCCAGCGCCCCAGCAGGGCACCGGCCAGGACGACGAAGATGGCGATGGCGGTGTCTGGCCAGACCCAGGTCAGGACGAGCGTGGTCATGGCGCCATTGTGGCGGACCATCCTGCGTGTGCCCGTTCGGAGTCTCAGTCCGCAAATGCGGCAGGAGTGAGCGGGGGTGGCTCCGTGATCCGCTCCGACCGCAGGTCACCAGAGCGCGCATAATCCTGCACTCGATCGCGATTCGGGGCCCCGAACGGGGCTGGGGACCATCGAGTGCAGGATTTTGCGCGGGCCCGCCAGCCGGAATACCGAGGGCACCTGGGCCGTTGAGACAGATAGTTGAACAAGAAACAAATCGGAGCGAGCTATGCAACTGGGCATCTTCACCGTCGGGGACATCACGCCTGACCCCACCACGGGCCGAACCCCGTCTGAACACGAGCGGATCAAGGCGGCCGTCGCGTTGGCGAAGAAGGCCGAGGAGATCGGGCTCGATGTCTTCGCGCTGGGCGAGCACCACAACCCGCCCTTCCACCCCAGCTCGCCGACGACCCTGCTCGGCTTCATCGCAGCCCAGACGGAGCGCATCATCCTGTCCACGGCGACCACGCTGATCACCACGAATGACCCGGTGAAGATCGCCGAGGACTACGCGGTGCTGCAACACGTGGCCGAGGGCAGGGTCGACCTGATGATGGGACGCGGCAACACCGGTCCCGTCTATCCCTGGTTCGGCAAGGACATTCGCGATGGAATCGCCTTGGCCGTGGAGAACTACGCGCTCCTGCGCAGGCTGTGGCGCGAGGAGGTCGTGACCTGGGAAGGCCGCTTCCGGACGCCACTGCAGGGCTTCACCCTGGCCCCCCGTCCCTTGGACGATGTGCCGCCGTTCGTCTGGCATGGCTCGATCCGCAGCCCTGAGATCGCCGAACAGGCCGCCTACTACGGCGACGGGTTCTTCCACAACAACATCTTCTGGCCCCTGAGCCACACCAAGCAGATGGTGAACCTCTATCGGCGTCGTTTCCAGCATCACGGCCACGGCTCGGCCGACACTGCGATCGTCGGTCTGGGCGGGCAGTTCTTCATGCGGCGCAATTCGCAGGACGCCGTGAGCGAGTTCCGTCCGTACTTCGACGTGGCGCCGGTGTACGGCTACGGCCCCAGCCTGGAGGAGTTCATGGCCGAGACCCCGCTGACCGTTGGCTCGCCGCAGCAGGTCCTGGAGCGCACCCTGTCCTTCACCGACCACGTCGGCCATTACCAGCGCCAGCTGTTCCTGGTCGACCATGCCGGTCTGCCGCTGAAGACCGTCCTCGAACAGCTCGACCTGCTCGGTGAGATCGTGCCAGCGCTGCGCAAGGGCTTCGCCGAGGGACGGCCCGCGCACATCCCAGAGGCCCCCACCCACGCCTCCTTGCTGGCCGCCCGGGGCGCACGTCCGGCAGTGGCCCGTCCGCAGCGTTTGGACGACGTCACCGGACGTTCCCCGCAGCCCTCGGCGAGCGCATCATGACGAAACTCGTCCTGGTCACCGCAGGGACGGGGACGCCGTCGGCGTCCCGGTTGCTGGGGGAGCGCCTGGCCTCCGCGACGGTCGAGGCCTTGGCTTCGGTCGGGACCTCCGGGCCCGGCCCGGTCGAGGCGCCTGAGGTGATTCACGTCGAGCTCCGCACGCTGGCCGTCGACCTGGCCCAGGCCCTGGTCACTCGCGTGCCCAGTCCGGCGCTGCGCCGCGCGTTCGACGCCGTGAAGTCCGCTGACGGCGTGATCGCCGTCAGCCCGGTGTTCAACGGCTCATATTCGGGGCTCTACAAGCTGTTCTTCGACGTCCTCGACGAAGGCGCGATGGCGGGCCGTCCGGTACTGATGGCGGCAGCCGGAGGAACGGCGCGGCATTCGCTGATGATCGACCACGCGATGCTGCCGATGTTCCACTACCTCAAGGCCACGGTGGCCCCGCACGGGGTGTTCGCCGCCACCCGGGACTGGGGTGAGTCGGACGCGAAGCTCGGGAGCCGGATCCGTCGGGCCGCGGGAGCCTTCGCCGCGCTGGTCCTGGCGAGTTCCCCGCCGAAGGACGTCGACGACCTTCAGGTGACCGACTTCGAGGATCTGCTCCGGGGCTGAGCGCTCAACTCCTCCGCTGGGAGCCGGACGGCAAGGCGCCGCAGCGCCCGCCATCCCATGGCGCCCTCACCGGGGAGCAGCTACTTCTTCACCCCCTTCAAGGTTCCCGTGATCCCCCCCTTGGCCAGTCCCGCACTGCAGACGATCCGGTGGTCGGCGACCTTCGTCCACAACTTCTCAGAGGCGATGAGGTACAGGTACTCGTATTTCGATCGTGCGGGGTCCACGCCGACGAAGCGCTTGAATCCGGCGATGCACACCGAATCGATCAGCTTGTCCAGTGCCTTGCCCTTGGGGGCCGATGCGGCGTCGATCCTCTGATCCGCGTAGACCTCGTAGGAGTGCTTCGCCTTGCAGTCGATGATCCTCAGGGACGCGGGAGGCACGTCCTGGGGTCCCGTGCACTGGCTCTTCTTCGGGAAGATCCGGGTGTCACCCTTTGCAGAGCCGACCAGTCCGCCGTCCGGGGAGCCGACCAGGCAGGTCAGCGCCCGCTGAGCCAGCACCGCCCACGCCGCAACGTCCGGGGTCAGCGAGGCTGAGGTGAACCGGCTGTACTCGGGAGCCACACCCACGTACTTCTTGAACGCCGCCGCGCACGCGGTACCGGCCAACTTGGCCAGCTCCGCGGCGCCCGGATGCTCAGCCATGGTCAGGGGGATCGTCGCGTACGCCTCGAAGTAGTGCGGCTGGTTGCAGGCGATCAGCTGCACGTCTGCCATCGACGTCCCGCTTAAGTCGAGCGGCCCGGTGCACGCACCGACCGCGATCCGGGGCGGTTCGGCACTCACCGAGGGCGTCCCCGCGCTGGCTGGCGCGGGCGCCGAAGCCGGCGGTGGGCCCGACGCTGAGGGTACGGGACCGACGGTCGCCGCCGGCGTGCACCCGGTCAGGACGGCAAGAGCCGCCACCAGGAGTCCAACAAGACGCATCATGACCCACCTTTCCGAAGGTGCCGCCCATGCTAATAACTGGCTCCGACGGTTCACCGCCCTCGGTGCGAAGCCACCGACGAGTGCGCTCTCATCCGGATCCGGCGAGCTCACGCCCCCTGAGGGCGACCCGCTCCGGGGGCGTCGTACGCCTCTCCGGTGAGGGCTTTGGCCCGACGAGCCGACTGTGGACCCATCGGCGGTGGGGACCACCGGCGAGGACGCGGGCAGGGTGCACTGCAGCGTGCTCGGGGTTGCGAGAGAAGGCCCTCTAGGCTGGTGGAATGTCAGACCCGAACCAGCGGCGCGCTGATGCGCAACGGAGGCAGGAGATGGCCGCCGCGGCAGCGAAGGCCGAAGCCCAGGCTGCGCAGCTCCAACTGGACGCGTTCGTGGCGGAGATGCAGCGGCGCGGACTGCCGGCTGAGCCGCTGGAAGCGACGCTGATGAACGGTTCCCGCGTCAAGACGGACAAGACCGGCTGGTACCTCAATCGCCGTCGCACCTTGGCCGTGGCGCCGGATGGCAGTTACTACCAGCTGGTGACCACCGGCTCGATGCTGGCTCGGTTCACCGGGGTGAAGGTCACGCCCTCCTTGCCGGTTCTCGTCATCGGACGAGGCGGACGCGACGGAGAGACCGGGGACTTGTCGGACTTCCTGTCGCGCGCGATGGACGATTACGCCGGCCGCTGACGCGCTGGCGCCGGGTCAGCTCCGACGCTGCATCATCAGGGTTCTGGCACGGCACCAGAGGGCTGCTGGAGTATCCAAGCAGCCCCCTGGGCGATCGTGATGGTGGTGGGGTGACCGACCCGGAAGAGATACCGCTCCCATGGTACAGCCGCTGAGCGTCCGGAGCGCCAGACGGATGCGTAATTGTTTGGATGTCCTGACCGGAGACTGACAACACCACGGCCATCCTGACAACACCCGGGGCTGTTGAGGCAACACTCTGGGCAACACTCGGTGGTCATCGTGGGGGCATGACCTTGCCGAATCCCTCGATCCAAGCGCTCAACGACGAATGGCGGAGGCTCAGCGTCGCGTCGCGCGATCGCGTCCGAGACTGGACGACCACCCATCCTGAGTTCGGGCGCTGTGCCGGGCTCGACGATGTCCTGATCGCGATCCGCGACCGCCCCGACGCGGTGCTCGGGGTGCTTCTCAGGCTTGGGGAGTCGGGCGACCCGCTCGCGCGCCGCGTGGTGCTGCAGACCATGCTCGGCAAGGCGGTGACGATGGCGCGCGCCGATCGTTGGCACGGGGTGGACGACTACCTCGCCGAGCTGTGGCTCGGCATCGTGACCTATCCGCTGGTGGCCCGCCCCCGCAGCATTGCGGCGAACCTGGCCCTCGATGCTCGCAAGCGGCTGTGCCGGGCCGAGCCGGCGGTGCCCATCGATCCCGAAGGGCTGGCCGCGTTACGGCTGAGCAGTGCACCAGCGGAGCCGTCCGCAGAGCTCGTGCTGGCCGAGGCGGAGGAGTTGGGCCTCATTGACGGGCGAACCAGGCTCACCTTGAAGGTGGTCTACGCCGACGGGCTGCGCAGCGAGCACGCCGCACGACTACTGTGCGCCTCGCCGCAGGCGGTGCGTGCTCGGTGCAGCCGCGCCCTGCGGCGGCTGGCCGGGCACGCCGCCGCGCTGGTCCCGGCATGAGAGCGTTCCTGGACCCGGAGCCCCTGGTCCAAGGCCTGAGTGTCTTGCTCGTCGGCCTGGGCGACCTGTTCCCCGGGATGCGGTGGCTGGTGGCCGGCCTGAACAACAGACCCACCGGGCGCATTCGGCCGCTGGTTAGATGGGGCCATGGACGCAACGACGCTGCTTCGGGGAACGGTGGTGACACCGGCAGAGGTGATCCAGGACGGGATCGTCGCGATCGAGGGTGCAGTCATCTCATGGGTCGGTCCGGCGGCGGACTGGGATTCCGATCCCGAGGCAGGAATCCCGGTAGGCGAGGGTTACATCCTGCCGGGGTTGGTCGACATCCACTGCCACGGTGGGGGAGGTGTGGGGTTCCCCGATGCCGCGTCTGTGTCCGACGTTCGCACGGCGATCGCCGAGCACCTCCACCACGGGACGACGTCCCTGGTGGCCAGCCTGGTCACTGATTCCGCTCAGGCGCTGCGCACCCAGATCCGCCTGCTGGCCTCGGTGGACGAACTGGTCGGCATCCACCTGGAGGGCCCCTTCCTCTCGCCGGACCGGGCCGGCGCCCAGAACAGGCTGCACCTGCGAACTGGCGACCCCGAGCTGCTGGCGGACCTGATCGAGATCGCCGACGATCGCGTCGTCACGGTCACGGTGGCACCCGAGGTGGAAGGGTTCGAGCAGGTGTGTGACGTGCTGGTCGCCTTCGGTGCGCTGCCGTCCTTCGGTCACACCGCGGCGTCGCTGGAGCGCGCCGAGAGCGCCATCAGTTATGCCCGAGGGCGGCTAGCCGAGCAGGGAGCCCAGGGACGGCGGCCGACGGTGACGCACCTTTTCAACGCCATGCCGCCCATGCAGCACCGCGACCCCGGGCCCATCCCGGCATTCCTGAACGCGGCTCGGCGTGGCGATTTGGTGGTGGAGTTGATCGGCGACGGGGTCCATGTGGCGCCCGGCATGGTGCGCTCGATCTTCGAACTGCTGGATTCGGGCAGCGTCTGTCTGGTCACCGATGCGATGGCCGCCACCGGAACACCCGACGGCACCTATGAGATCGCCGGCGTCGATGTGATCGTCGCCGACGGCGTGGCACGGTTGGCTTCCTCCGGCGCTTTGGCCGGCAGCACCAGTCACCTGCTCGACGTGCTGAGGGTGTGCGTCGCTTCGGGCGTGCCGTTGCAGGAAGCGGTTCGCGCGGCGACGCTCACCCCGGCGGAGGTCCTGGAGCGGGACGATCTGGGACGGCTGGGGCAGGGGGCGCGGGCCGACGTGCTCGTCGTCGATGCAGGCTTCCGTCCGCTCTGGGTGTTCAAGGATGGGCGGGTCGTGGTTCAGCCACGGGGCCGCGCTGAAGTCTGAACCGGGCCCAAGGGCTTGCGATTCCAGCCGCTGGCCGGGCGTCGCGAACCTTAGACTGCGGCTGTGGTTCGGCGCCTGACGAGGGGAACGCCGCCGAGGCCGAAGATGCGACGCGCGTTCGGGATGAACGTGTGGATCTGGGTGGACGCGGTCGTGGTGGTGGCTGCCGTTGGCGCTGCCGGCTTCATGGTCCTGGAGGGCTGGAGCTTCTTCGATTCCCTCTACATGGCCGTGATCACCTTGACCACGGTCGGGTTCACCGAGGTCCATCCGCTCAATCCGGCCGGCCGGGTGTGGGCGATGATCCTGGCCGTTTCAGCCATCGGGATCATCTGGGGCTCGGTGGGCATGGTGGCGCAGAACATGCTGGCCGACGTGGCGAGCGGGAAACGGGAGGCCAGGATGATCAGGCGCGCGATCGATTCGCTGTCGGGGCACTTCATCGTCTGCGGCTACGGACGGGTCGGCTCCATGGTCGCCCGCGAATTGGTGGAGGACGGCCAGCAGGTGGTCGTGATCGACATCCGGCCGGATTCGCTGGAGCGAGCGGCGCGGGACGGCTTCCTGATCGTCGCCGGGGACGGGACGAGCGACGCCGTCCTCCTCGAGGCGGGCGTGGAGCGGGCCAGGGGCCTGGTGAGCTCCATCGACTCCGACGCCAACAACGTCTATGTGACCTTGTCAGCGCGGGCGATGAACGCCGACCTCTTCATCGTCGGACGGGCCGGCGCCGAGGGTGTCGACCTGAAGTTGATGCAGGCGGGCGCTGATCGAGCCGTCTCGCCGTACACGATGGCCGGTCGGCGGATCGCCGAGTTGGCCCTTCGACCTCGGGTGGTGGAGTACATCGACGCGGCGCTCTCCCGCGGCGACCTGTCCTTCTCGATGGAGGAGCTCGAGGTGGGCAAGGGCAGTTCGCTGGTCGGTGAGACGATCGGTGCCCTCCGCACGCGCGGAGTGTTCACTCTGGCCATCATGCAGGCGCCGGGGGTGTACGAGCCGAACCCGGCCGACACCCGGGAACTGGAGGCCGGCGAGCATCTGATCGTGTCCGGCTCCGCGGCCGCGCTGCGTGAGGTGGCCGACGAGAGTTGAGCCGGTTGCAGGGTCCGTGTGCGGGCTGAGCTTGACGAAGCGCGATTCGGACGAGCTCTCGTCGGGCTCGGTTTCGTCGGGTGTGGTGGCGGAGCCTGACGATGCCGCCGTCTCGTCGAGCCCAGGTCGGGCCCAGGGTCGTCGGGCCCAGGGTCCTCGGGCTCAGGGTCGTCGGGTTCTGGAGCCGTCCCGCTCGGCCCCTAGAGGCCTATCTTTGCCGGTACCGAATCAGTCCGACGCGGAAGGAAACCCGCTGATGCCCACCACCGATCCATCCGCCGCCGTTGGCCTCGGGCCTGAGACCACGGCCCGGGCGGCAACCGGCGTCCCGCGGCGCAACGACAGTGATTCCTGGTGGCGCAGCGCGGTCGTGTACCAGATCTACCCCCGCAGCTTCGCCGACGCCAACGGCGATGGGGTGGGTGACATCGCCGGCATCCGCAGCAAGCTGCCGTACCTGGCTGCGCTGGGCGTCGACGCGTTGTGGATCAGCCCGTGGTACCCCTCGCCGATGAAGGACGCCGGTTACGACGTCTCCGACTACCGCAACATCGAACCGGTCTTCGGCACCCTCGCCGAGGCGGACTCGATGGTGGCCGAGGCGCACGCGCTGGGCCTCAAGGTGATCATCGACATCGTCCCCAACCACACCTCCGACCAGCACGTCCTGTTCCGCGAGGCGCTGGCGGCCGCCCCCGGGTCGCCTGAGCGCGACCGTTTCGTCTTCCGTGCGGGACGCGGTGCGGCGGGCGAGTTGCCGCCGACCGACTGGCGGAGCGCCTTCGGCGGGTCGGCCTGGACGCGGACCGGCAACGCGGACGGCGCCCCGGGCGAGTGGTACCTGCACCTGTTCACTCCCGAGCAGCCCGACGTCAACTGGGACAACGACGTCATCCGGGCCGAATTCGAGCAGACCCTGCGCTTCTGGTTCGACCGCGGTGTGGACGGCTTCCGCATCGACGTGGCCCACGGGCTGGTCAAGGACCCCTCCTTCCCCGACGTCGGCGACCTGCCGTTCCCGCTGCCCGAGGACACCGCCGAGGACGTCGAGCACCCGCACTGGGACCGTCCCGGCGTCCACGAGATCTTCCGCGCCTGGCGACGGATCGCCGACGGCTACGTCCCGTCCCGGGCGTTCTGCGGAGAGATCTGGGTGGGTCGTGCGCATCGGCTGGCGGCCTACCTGCGTCCCGACGAACTCCACACCGCCTTCAACTTCGACTTCCTCATGGCGCCGTGGCTGCCGGAGGAGTTGAGGAGGGTGATCGACCTCACCGTCGCGTCGCACGCTGCGGTGGGAGCCCCGCCGACCTGGGTGCTCGGCAATCACGACGTCTGTCGTCCGGTTTCGCGCTACGCCCGGGACCAGCGCCGCTTGCAGCCGGGTGACCGGAATCTCGATGACTTCATCGGCCATCCGGCTGACTTCGCCGTGGGACTACGGCGCGCCCGCGCGGCGGCGTTGCTGATGCTGGCGCTGCCCGGTGGCGCCTACGTCTACCAGGGTGAGGAGCTCGGCCTGCCCGAGGTGGAGAACCTCCCGCAGGAGGTCATGGAGGACCCGGTCGTGCGGCAGAGCGGAGGGTCCTCCCTCGGGAGGGACGGCTGCCGCGTCCCGCTGCCCTGGGCGGCGCAGGGGCCCGCCTACGGCTTCTCGCCCGGCGGCGCGGCCGAGCCGTGGCTGCCCCAACCGGCGCAGTGGGCCCAACTTGCCGCTGACGTTCAGGACGGGGCTCCCGGCTCGACGCTGGAGCTCTACCGGGCTGCCTTGGCTGTTCGGGCGCAGCATCCAGCGCTGGGAGATGGGGCGATGCGCTGGCTCGAGACCCCGTCGAGGGTGCTGGCGTTCGCCCGGGAGCCTGGTTTCGAGTGCTGGGTGAACCTGGGCGAGGTGCCGCTGCCGTTGCCGCACGGGCGGCTTCTGGTCGCCAGCGGACCGTTGAACGAGGACGGATCGCTGCCGGGCGACACCGCAGCCTGGATCGGCCCGGCACCCCAGGGGTGAGCCGGCTTCCAGCCCAGACCGGCACGTGTCGTGCCCGACCCCTCGCGGACTGCGACTTATCCACAGGAGTTGTCCACATGGGGATAACTACATCGATGTGATTCCTGCCCCGGCGACCTCACCGCTGGGTCGCAGGGCGGTCGGAGCCTGCCCGTGCGAGGCTGGGGACATGCAATTCCAGGAGGTCATGGAGCTGGTCGGCACGGTGGTCGACGCCGCCGGAGTCGTCGCGATCGTCGTGGGCACCGCCTACGCGACCGTCCAAGCCGTGATCGGACTGCGCCAAGGGCAGGGCGGGACCTACGAGTTGTTCCGACGGCTGCTGGGCCGCTCGATCCTGCTGGGGCTGGAATTGCTTGTCGCGGCCGACATCATCCGCACCGTCGCGGTCACGCCCACGCTGACCAGCGTCGCCGTCCTGGCCGTGATCGTGCTGATCCGGACCTTCCTGTCCTTCACTCTGGAACTCGAGATCACCGGACGCTGGCCCTGGCAGAAGTCGAAGGAGCCGTCCTCGGTGTGAGTGGGGGCCCTCGCCACGGGTGCACCGGCGGCCGGCAGAAGTCGAGGGCCGTCCTCGGTGTGAGTGGTTCGCCCGGCCCCACGGTGCGGCGGGCAACCCCGTTAGGCTTCGCGCATGAAGTTCCTCTTCCTCGGAGCCGGCGCGATCGGCACCTATGTCGGCGGGTCACTGGCCGCCGCCGGCCACCAGGTGACCTTCATCGAGCAGCCGGCGGCAGCCGAGGTGATCGCCGACAAGGGCCTGCGGATCCACCGTGGCGATCGGACGACGACGGTCAGCAATGTGGGCCTCTTCACCTCAGCCGCGGAGGCGCTGGCGTCCGGGCGCTACGACGTGGGTGTCTTCGCCCTCAAGTCGTTCGACACCGCGCCCGCGTTGGACGGCCTGATCGCGACGGGGAAGGAGTTGCCGCCCATCCTGTCGCTGCAGAACGGGGTGGACAACGAGCCGGCGATCGCCGCCAGGCTGGGCGCCGATCGGGTGGTCACCGGAACCGTTGCGACCGCGGTGGGCAAGCCCGGGGTCGGCGAGGTCATCGAGGAGAAGCGCCGCGGCATCGGCATTGCCCTGAACCACCCGTTGGGTTCGCAGATCGTCGATGCCTTCAACGACGCCGACCTGCTTGCGAAGGGCTATCGGGCACCTGGTCCGATGAAGTGGTCCAAGCTGCTCACCAACCTCACCGGAAACGCCACCTCGGCGATCCTCGACCTGCCGGTGAGTGCGCTGTTCGCCGACCGCCGCCTGTTCGACGTCGAGATCGCCGTGCTCCGCGAGTGCCTGGCGGTGATGCGGGCACTGCATTTCCGACCGGTGGATCTGCCCGGCACCCCGGTCCGCGCACTGGCCTTCGCCGCCCAACGTCTGCCACGGTTCATTGCCCAGCCGGCGCTGACCAAGGCTCTCGGTGGCGGGCGCGGGGACAAGATGCCCTCGTTCCACATCGACCTGCATTCCGGACGCGGCCAGACCGAGGTTCGCTTCCTCAATGGGGCCGTCGTCCGCTACGGGGCGGACCGCGGGGTCCCCACCCCGGTCAATGCGGTGCTGACCGACACCCTGGAGGATCTCAGTTCCGGCGCGCAGAGCGTGGAGACCTACCGGAAGAGGCCGGAGGCCCTACTCTCCCTGCTGCCCTGAGCCCTGCTCGTCGTCACAGTGTTCAAGGTCTACATCGGAGTGGTCGGTCCGGGTGGCGACGTCGCGCCCGAGACCCTGGCCGTTGCCCAGGAGGTGGGCCGCCAGTTGGCCCGTGCCGGCGCGATTGTGGTCACCGGCGGCTTCGGCGGGGTGATGGCCGCGGCGTCGAGAGGTGCCTTCGAGTGCGGCGGGACCACCGTCGGGATCCTGCCCGGGGCTGACCGGGCCGCTGGCAATCCGTATCTCAGTCTATCGATCCCCACCGGACTAGGGGAGATGCGCAATGCCCTGGTCGTGCGCGCTTGCCAGGCCCTCATCGCCGTCGGTTGCAGCTGGGGCACTCTGAGCGAGATCGCCCTCGCGGTGCGCACCGGTGTGCCGGTGGTTGCGATCGACTGTTGGGACCTCCCCGCCGATGGGCCGGTCAGGGTTCCTGACGCGGCGGCGGCGCTGGCGGAGCTCCGCGACCGCGGCCTTGTCGGGGGGCCCGAGCAATTCGCAGCGCTCATGGTTTGAGGAAGGCCTGATCGCAGTCTCTGACTCGCCCCAGCGCTGCGTATTACTCGGCAGCTCTGGAGGCCCTGCACGATTCCCCTGCCGGTCGGGGCTCTCCGGAGAACAATCGAGGTAGCGGGGGAGCCAGGGGTCGAGGTCATCGCGGCGCTGCAGCTGAGCGACCCCGGGCTCTTCGACGGTGCGCGCTTCGAGTTCACGGAGGTGACATGCCCCAGCTGATCCTCAATGCGGGTCTCGTGGAATTGCCGGCCCAGGAGGTCAACCTGCTTTCGTGGCTTCGTGAGAATCGGCTCACCGCGGCGAAACCGGGCTGCCTGGGCGGCGACTGCGGGGCCTGCCAGGTGCTCCTTGGTGAAATTCCCGCGGGTGAGGCCAAGCCGCTCTACCGCGCGGTCAACAGCTGCCTGCTCACCACCGGGCTGGTCTCGGACTGCCACCTGATCACCGTCGAAGGCCTCAGCGACGAGGTGCTCACCCCGGTCCAGGAGGCCTTGGTGGAATCCGGAGCGATCCAGTGCGGCTACTGCACCCCCGGTCTGGTGACAGCGCTCACCGCCGCAATGCTCAACGGGGTTCCGCCACTCGCCGCCGCCGCGGGCAATCTGTGTCGCTGCACCGGCTACGCGGGCATCCGGCGTGCCTGCGCTGAGTTGACGGCGCTCGTGCCGCAACAGCCGCTCACCCTCGCCGAGGCGTCCGAGACCGGCCTGGTCCGAGGCGACACCGCCGCTGCCGCAACGGCGTTGCGTCCGCTCCCGCTGGAGTCCGCGGACGCCCGTGTCGCGCATGCCCTGCTGGCCGGAGACACCGACCACGCCGTCCGGCAGGCCCACGAGAAGACCGCCCACGCGCCGTGGCTTCGCCTGCACCGGATGCCGTCGCTGCGCGCCCTGTCCGCTCGCGCCGGGGTCATCACCATCGGCGCGGCGGTCACGGTGGCCGAGCTCCAGGCCAGCGCTGTCATCGCTCGGGCCTGGCCCGCGCTCCCCGCCTTCCTGGACCGATTCGGCTCCCCGGCGGTCCGGCAGTTGGCAACGGTGGGCGGCAACCTGGCCAACGCCTCGCCGGTGGCCGACCTCGCCGTGCTGCTGCTGGCGATGGACGCCGAGCTGGCCATCGACGGTCCGGACGGCCGGCGCGACCTGCCGCTGGCCGACTTCTTCCACGGCTACCGGCGCACGGACCTGGCCGAGGACGAGCTCCTGGTGTCGATCACCATCCCCGGCAACGCAGATGCCAGCCGGCGGCTGCACGCCGAGAAGGTAGCCAAACGCACCTATGACGACATCGCCAGCGTCGCCAGCGCGATGGTCGTGACCGGCGGGGACGCCGAGCATTTCGGCGTGGTCCGGCTCAGCGCCGGGGGCGTGGCCCCCGTCCCGCTCCTGCTGCCAGGGGTCGCTGCCGGCCTTTCCGGCCGGCCAGTGACCGCTCCCGTGGTCCGGAACGCGTTGGACGGCCTCGGCCAGGCGATCGCGCCGATCGACGACGTGCGCGGTTCGGCGGCCTACAAGGCCGGGCTGCTGCGTCACCTGGTCGCCGCCCAGGTGGCCGCGCTGTACCCGGGCTTCGACGTGTGGGGGTGCCTGCGATGACCCGCCCCGATCTCGCGCTGCTCGTCCAGGGTCGTGCGCTGTTCACCGGCGACCTTCCGTTGCCGTCCGGCTGCCTGCACGCTCTGCCGGCCACGTCGCCACACGCCCACGCCCGCTTCACTCGCGTCGAGACGGCCGCTGCTCTTGCCGAACCGGGCGTCGTGGCCGTCCTGACCGCGGCGGACATTCCCGGCACCAACGAGATCGGCAACGTGGTCCACGACGAACCGCTGCTGGCCGTGGCCGAGGTGCACTGCGTCGGCCACCCGTTCGCCCTTGTGGTCGCGGAATCGGCGGACGCGGCCTGGCGCGCGTCGCGGCTCGTCGGCGCCGACTGGGAGGAGCTGCCGGCGACCCTGGAGGCCCGCGCGGCCGCGGCCGTCGGGGGCCTGATCCAACCGCCACGGACCTTCGCGAGCGGGGACGTGGACGCCGCCTGGGCCACCTGCGCCACGGTGGTCGAGGGGAGCGTCAGCCTCGGCTCCGCCGAACACGTCTACCTCGAAACCCAGTGCGCCCTGGCCGTCCCGACTCAGGCCGGTGGCCTACTGGTGCACAGCGGGACGCAGTCGCCCAGTGTCGTCCAGGCGGCCGTGGCCCGCGTCACCGGCCTGCCGATGAACGCCGTCGAGGTCGACGTCGAGCGGCTCGGCGGCGGTTTCGGCGGCAAGGAGGACCAGGCCACCCTGTGGGCCTGCCTGGCGGCCCTGGCCGCGCGGGGACTCGGGTGTGCGGTCCGGGTCTGGCCCGACCGAGCCGACGACATGCGGATCACCGGCAAACGCCACCCCTACAGCGCCGACTTCCGGCTCGGGCTGGACGCCGAGGGCCGGTTCGTCGCGTACCAGGCCACGTTCTACCAGGACGCCGGTTGCACCACCGACCTGTCCCCCGCGATCCTCGACCGCTCGCTCTTCCACGCGACCAACGCCTACGCGATCGGGAACGTCCGGGTCACCGGAATCAGCTGCCGAACCAACCTGCCCTCCAACACCGCCTTTCGCGGTTTCGGGGCGCCACAAGGGATCTTCGTCATCGAGGCGGCGATCCGACTGGCAGCGCGGGCACTCGGCGTCCGTCCTGATGAGCTGCAGGCCGCCAATCTGCTGGCCGACGGGGACGTGCTCCACTACGGCCAGGTCGTCCGGCGTGCGCGGGCCCGTCAGACCTGGGCCGAACTGGTCGCACTCCGTGACTTGTCCACGGCCCGGGCTGAGATCGACGCCTGGAACGCCGCCAACCCGCGCTTGCGTCGCGGCATGGCCGTGGTGCCGGTCTGCTTCGGGATCGCCTTCACCGCGACGCTGTTGAACCAGGCCGAGGCGCTCGTCCACGTCTACCGTGACGGGACGGTGCTCGTGACTACCGGCGCGGTGGAGATGGGCCAGGGCGTCCACGGCAAGATCCGGACGGTGGTGGCGCGCACCCTGGGCATCGCCGAGGAGGGTGTTGCCGTCGCAAGCTCGAACACGTCCCGGGTGGCGAACGTCTCGGCGACAGCCGCCAGCACCGGCGCCGACCTGAACGGCGCAGCCGCACGCGAGGCCTGCCTGGCGATCCTCGCCGGCCTCGACACGGACGGAACGTGGCTGGAGCGCGTCCAGGCGGCCTATGCGCAGCGGACCGCATTGTCAGCGCTGGCCCACTACGCCACCCCTGGCCTGGCCTTCGACCAGGCCACCGGGAAGGGCAGTCCTTTCCGCTACCACGTGTTCGGGGCCGCGTTGGTGGAGGCCGAGGTGGACACCCTTCTCGGCACCGGCCGGATCCAGCGGGTCACCTTGGTGCACGACCTCGGCGAGAGCCTGGACGAGCTCACCGACCGCGGTCAGATCGAGGGGGCCCTGGTGCAGGGCATCGGCTGGATGACCACCGAGGAGATCCGCCACGACGCCCACGGCCGACTCGTCTCCGACACGCTGGCCACCTACAAGGTGCCCGACCTGCCCGCTGCGCCTGAGATCGAGGTCAACCTGCTGAGCGTGCCCAATCCGGAAGGGCTCCTGCACGGCAAGGCCGTGGGCGAGCCTCCCCTGGTCTACGGGCTGGGTGCCTTCTTCGCGTTGCAGGACGCCATCGCCAGCCACACGCCGGCGGCGGCGGACGCCTTCACCACGCCGCTGACGCCGGAGCGCATCTTCGGCCTTCTCCACGGAGTCGCCCATGCCTGATGAGGTGACGATGGCTGAGCGTGATGAGCCGGCGGCTGAGCTTGAAGCCTCGTCGTCTGGCCCTTCGTCAGGCTCAGGGACCGGGTCGGGGACGATGGCTGAGCTTGACGAAGCCTCGTCGTCTGGCCCTTCGTCAGGCTCAGGGACCGGGTCGGGGACGATGGCTGAGCTT
>CAZPCM010000022.1:0-30743 GCA_964585085.1 uncultured Propionibacteriaceae bacterium | reverse complement strand
ACCCTGCAGTCCTTCCTGAACGCGGGCAACACCGTCGACTTCCTCGGGATTCCGATGCAGTTGCCCAGCTACACCGGGACGGTCATCCCGATCATCCTGGCCGTGTGGGCGATGTCCTACATCGAGAAGGGTCTGAACAAGGTCATTCACGAGTCCGTCCGCAACTTCATCACCCCGCTGATTGCTCTGGTAGTGATGGTGCCGCTCGCGCTTCTGACGATCGGCCCGGCCGCGACCTGGCTTGCCAAGGGAATCGCTGGCGTCATGCAGGCCGTCTACGGCTTCTCCCCGATGCTCACCGGCGCCCTCCTCGCTGCGGGGTGGCAGGTGCTGGTCATCTTCGGCGTGCATTGGGCGATCGTTCCGATCTTCCTGAACAACCTGTCGGTCAACGGCTACGACGCCCTCAAGCCCGCCATCTGGCCCGCCGTGATGGGCCAGGCCGGTGCTGCTCTCGGTGTGTTCCTGCGGATCCGGTCCACCCAGCCGCGGGCGCTGGCAGGTTCAGCCGCGCTCTCTGCCATCTTCGGCATCACCGAACCCGCGATCTACGGCGTCAACCTGCCTCGTAAGCGGCCGTTCATCATCGGCATCTCCGCCGCTGCCGTCGGCGGCGCCATCACCGGCGCCTTCGGCGTCCGCGTGTATGGCTACGCCCTGTCGGGCATCCTGCAGATGCCCCTCGGCTTCGGTGACCCGCTGGGCCTGGGAGACACCTTCGTGCCGTTCGTGATCGGTACCTTCACCGCGCTGATCCTCGCCACGGTGGGCACCTACCTGTTCGGCTTCACCAAGGACGAACTCGCCGCCGACCGCGCAGAGGCCGACCGCGCCCACCGCGCCGCCGCCCTCCACGATCGGGCCGAGGTCGACACCGCGGGCGTCCCTTCGCTGTTGTCCCCGGCCGTTGGCACCGTGATCGATCTGGCTGAGGTCAACGACCCGGTCTTCAGCTCCGGCGCGATGGGCCCCGGCTTCGGAGTCGTCCCCGAATCCGGCGAGATCGTCGCCCCGATCACCGGCACCGTCGTGGCCGCGATGGGGACCGGTCACGCGTTCGGGATCAAAGGCGAGGACGGGGTCGAGGTCCTCGTCCACGTCGGCATCGACACCGTCAAGCTCAAGGGCGCACCCTTCAGCAACCCGGTCGCCAAAGGCGCCCACGTCCACGCCGGCGACCACCTGGTGACCGTCGATCTGGAGGCAATCACGCTGGCCGGCTACGACACCACCACCGTGGTGATCATCACCAACAAGAACGCGGTCACCGCCACCGACCTCATCGCCGCAGGCTCGGTCGAGGCCGGCGACCCCGTCCTGGCCGTCGCCCACTGACCTGAACAAGAAGGACGCACCCACCATGACCACCACCACCACGACCGGTTCCGGCGGCGCTTCGGCGCCCGCCGGGCCGGCCGGCCTCCAGACGGACCTCGGCCCGACCCAACCCTTCTTCCCCGACGGCTTCCTGTGGGGCGGCGCCCTGGCCGCCAACCAGTGCGAAGGCGCCTGGGACGTCGCCGGCAAGGGTCTCTCGGTCGCCGACGCCACCACCTACAAGCCGAGACTCGACCCGACCGACTACCAGGGCGCTCACGCGGTCACCACCGCCGACGTCCAGGCCGCGATCGCCTACCCCGGAACCGGCCTCTACCCCAAGCGGCGCGGCAACGATTTCTACCACCGCTACCTCGAAGACCTGGACCTGCTGGCCGAGATGGGCTTCAAGGTCCTGCGGGTCTCGATCCAGTGGACCAGGCTGTTTCCGACCGGGGAAGAGACTGAACCCAACCCCGACGGGGTCGCGTTCTACCATCGCCTCTTCGCCGCGATGCGCGAACGCAACATCGAACCCCTGGTCACCCTGCACCACTACGAGCAGCCGCTGGCGCTCAGCGTCCACCGCCGTGGCTGGCACGACCGGGCCCTGGTCGACATGTTCCTGCGGTTCTGCGAGGTCTGCTTCACCGAGTACGGCCAGTATGTGACGTACTGGTTGACGTTCAACGAGATCGACTCGATCTTCCGGCACTCCTTCACCACCGCCGGCATCGTCATCGACCAGTTCGACGGCATGAACGTCGAAGAGGCGATCTATCAGGCCCTGCACCATCAGTTCGTGGCCGCCGCCAAGGCGGCAACCTTGATGCGCGAACTCGTGCCCGGCGCCCGGATGGGCTGCATGCTCACCCGCACCCTGCACTATGCGATGACCTGCCACCCCGACGACCAGCTGATCGCCCAACGCACCAACCGGGAGAACTACCTGTACTCCGACGTCCAGGTCCTCGGCGAATACCCCCGTTGGCTCCTCAACGAGTGGGCGCGCAAGGGCTTCACCATCGACTTCGCCGACGGCGACCTGGAGGCCCTCCGGGACGGGGTGGTCGACTTCGTGTCCTTCAGCTACTACATGTCGATGGTGTCCACTCGCGACGACACCGGCATGCAGAAGGTCAGCGGCAACCTGACCTCCGGGGCGAAGAACCCCTACCTCGATGTCACCGAGTGGAACTGGCAGATCGACCCCAAGGGCTTGCGGTTCAGCCTCATCGACCTCTACGACCGCTACCGCCTCCCGCTCTTCATCGTCGAGAACGGAGTGGGCGCCAAGGACGTCCTCGAACACGACACCGTCCAGGACGACTACCGCATCGAGTACTTCCGCCAGCACATCACCCAGATCGGGCTGGCGATCGCCGACGGGGTCGACCTCATGGGCTACACCCCCTGGGGATGCATAGACATCGTCTCCATGTCGACGTGCCAGATGTCGAAGCGCTACGGATTCGTGTACGTGGATGCCGACGACGAAGGCAACGGCAGCTACGACCGGTACCGCAAGAAGTCCTTCCAGTGGTACCAGCGGGTCATCGCCACCAACGGCTCCCAACTCGGGAACCTTTAGAAGGCCGAAGATCAACCCAACTTGGCGGGGCCGGCACCGACCGGCCCCGCCCACCACCGGACAGAAAGCAGCCCGATGCTGGTCGTCAAGATCCTGAACAACAGCGCGCTCATCGCCCACGACGAAGGACGCGACGCAGTCGCCATCGGGCGAGGCATCTCTTTCCGCTACCCCAAAGGCAGCGACATGCCGGCAGAGGCCGCCGAGCGGATCTTCGTCGCCAGCGAGGCCCAACCGCTGGACCGACTCAGCGCCTTCCTCACCGACATCCCGCTCGACAACATCCGGGTGGCCACCGAGATCTGCGAAGCGGCCCCCGGGAACCTCTCCCGAAAACCACCGGAGGCGCTGATCATCGCGATTGCCGACCACCTGGCCTACGCCTGTCAACGAATCCAGGAGGGAATCCCCCTCCAGAACCCACTCAAGTGGGAGATCGCACAGCTCTACCCGCGTGAACTCGAAGCGGGACGCTTCGGGACGCGCCTGGTCAAAGAACGCTTCGGAATCACCCTCCCCGACGACGAAGCTGCCAGCATCGCCATGCACCTCGTCAACGCACAGTTCACCGCGCACGGCCTGCACCAAGGCGTCCGCATGACCGAAACCCTCACTCAGGTCTTCGACATGATCGACAGCGCCTTCAACCTCCGCGTCGACCGCGAGTCCATGAGCGCCAGCCGCTTCGTCACCCACATGCGTTACGTGTTCGCACGACTCGACGGAGCCGGCCAGATCCAGGCAACCCCGCACTCACTGGTCGACTCCATCCAGAACGCCTACCCCGAAGCCTTCGCCTGCGCAGAGCGGATCTGTTTCCTTCTGGCCATGGTGTTCGCCGGCGAAGTGGGGCGCGACGAGTGCGCGTTCGTGACACTTCACGTCGCACGCCTCGTCGAGGACGCACGCTCAAGTCCAGACAGCCCAGCCGAACAGCCGTGACCCAGCAGACTCTCCAGCAACCGCGAATGGGGCGGCCTGGAACCGACTCCGGTGGAGCACGCGGGCTCCTCGCGGCTGAGCCGCGCTTGTGGCTGGCGGTTGAGTGCGGGCGCGGATCGCCGTGGGAGTCGTCGGGCGCTCTGCCCCTCCTTCGCCCGGGGCGGGCGTCCAACATCGGGTAGTCGAGTGCAGTCCGCGCAGCGCGTGGCCCGCCGCCATCCTGTCCGCGATCGACGACCTGAACGTCGCTCCTCGCAGCTGACGCATGACATGCGGCGTCTGGGCGACCGTCGTCCGCTGACCGGCAGCCAGCCCCGGCGACCCCGGTGGGCTCATCCCCAAGCCTTCTTCAAGTCAGGCGCCTCCCGCATCTCGCGAAGAACGGGAGCGCAGGAGGCGACCTTGCTCGTCAGATCAGACGGTGAGTACTCGCGAGTAACTGCGCTCCGGGCCCCCCTCGGGCGGCCGGTGTGGGGGGACGTGACGTGCGTCCCCCCACACCGGTGTCCGTGACGTCTGGGCCTGCGGGTCTTTGGGGGCTGTCTCAGGCGGCTTGGTAGAGCCGGAGGAGCCGGGCGGTTTCCTGGGTCATGGATGCGGAGGCTGGCGCGGTCCATTTTCGGGTGTCCACGATCTCCGGTGCGGCTTGGAGGGTGGCGCGGACCTGGTCGGTGTAGGTCTTGTTGAGGTGCGTCGACACGTTGATCTTGGTCATGCCGGCGTGGATCGCTTGCTGCATGTCCTGGTCGGCGACGCCGCTGGAGCCGTGGAGCACCAAGGGGACGGGCACGGCCCTGGCGAGCTGTGCGATCAGGTCGAGGTCGAGGCGGGCGTCTCGGGTGGTCATGGCGTGGGAGCTGCCCACGGCGACGGCGAGGAGGTCGACGCCGGTGTCGGCGACGAAGGCGCGGGCGTCGTCGGGGTCGGTGCGGGCGCCGGGGGCGTGGACGCCGTCCTTGCCGCCGACCTCACCGAGCTCGGCTTCGATGGTGATGCCGGCGTCGTGGCACCAATGGGCGACCAGGGCGGTGGTGGCCCGATTCTCCTGGTCGGGCAAGTGCGATCCGTCGTACATGATCGAGGTGAAGCCGAGGTCGATGGCGTGGCGGATCAGGTCGAGATCCTGGGCGTGGTCGAGGTGCACCGCGACACGGGCTGGGGTGTTCCTGGCGATCCACAGGGTGGCCAGGGCGAGCGGGGCGAGGTTGCCGTGGTGGAACTTGACGGCGTTCTCCGAGATTTGCAGGACGACGGGCTGGCCGACCTGTTCAGCTGCTCTGACGATGGCTTCGGCGTTTTCGAGGTGGATGACGTTGAAGGCGCCGAGTCCTTGGTGTTGGGCGCGGGACTCGTTGGCGAGGGCTTTCACTGGGGCGAGCATCAGATTTCCTTGGTGGTGACGTCGTGGGCGAGTTGATCGGCCAGGGTCTGGTCGATCTCGCCGGCTACAGGGGAGAGGACCGCGGCGGCTGACCAGGCGACCGCGTTGGGCAGCGCGCCGGTCAGGCGGTCATGGAGGTCGTCAGTAGACGGGGCGGCTAGGCCGGCGGCCAGCGCGGCCACGAGGGCGTCCCCGGCTCCGGTCGGGTTCCCGGTCAGGGTTCGGCCCAGAGCCGCAGACGTGGTCCTGTCCTGGGTGGCGAGGACGAGCCCGTCGGGGCCAAGAGAGGCCACGACGGCCTGGCAGCCGCTGTGGAGCAGGGCGGCGATCCCCGATCGAGTGTCGTTGGCGCCGGTGACCTCGAGCAGTTCGTGCTTGTTGGGCTTGAGGACGTGGGCGCCGGCGGCGGCTGCGGTGAGCAGCCCCGGGCCGGAGGTGTCGACGATGACGATGGCTCCGCGTTCCCTGGCGCCGGTCACGAGCCGGCTCACTTGTTCGGGGGTCGCGCCGACCGGCAGCGAGCCGGAGATGGTCACGACATCGCCGGGTTGGCAGTCGGTCACCAGGGCGGTGGCAAGGTCCGCCCAAGCGGCGGCCGACACCGGATGCCCGGGCTCGTTGAACATTGTGGTGTCGGCGGCGTCGGTGACGGCGATGGTGCGGCGGGTCTCAACATCGGTGAGTGTCCAACGTTGCTGGATCGAGGGCTGCAGCTGGGTGAGCAGGTCATGCAGCAGCTGACCGGTGGCTCCGCCGAGGAACCCGTAGGCGGCGACGTCATGGCCCCTGGCGGCCAGGAGGCGGGCGACGTTGACGCCCTTGCCTCCTGGCCGCTGGGTGACTTCGCTGACCCGGTTCACCGCATGCACGACGACCGGGTTCACCCGATAGGTGACGTCGAGCGCCGGGTTCGGGGTGACGCAGCGAATGGTCATGTCAGGCCGCCGCTTCCGAAACCCGGAACATCACCTTGAGGCGCTGTTCCTGCCGTGCTCGCATCACCGCGAAACCGGCCGCAACATCGTCGAGGGTGTACTCGTGCGTGACGATGCTTTCGGGGTCGCTGGCCGCCTCGGCCAGCAACCGCGGCGCACGGGTCCACTCGGTGCCGGGGAAGGGTGCCGAATACGACATCCACGAGCCCCGGAGGGTGAGCTCCTTGCGCAGGATCGTCTCGAACGCCTCCGGGTCCAGGGTCAGGTCACCGGTGGGGGTACCGACGAAGACGACGGCCCCGTTCTTGGCCGCGATCCGCAGCGCCTGGGCCCGGGTGACCGCGGCGCCGGCGGTCTCGACGACCAGCGCCGGAGCGCCGATCGCCTCGAAGCCGGCGACCACGTCGCTGGTGGTGGCGTCGATGGTGTGCGTGGCGCCGAAGCGCCGCGCCATCGCCAGCACCCACGGGTTGACGTCCACCACGGTGATCGTCCGGGCGTTCTTGTGGCGCAAGGCGATCACCGCCATCAGGCCGATGACCCCACCGCCGAGGACGGCCGCGTCCTGCCCGGCTTTGAACTCCACCCGCTCGACCGCGTGGAGGGCCACTGTCAGGGGCTCGACCAGGGCGGCGACCTTGAGGTTCAGGTCGCCCACTGCGACGGCGTTGACTGCGGGCACGACCACGTAGTCGGCCAGGGCGCCCTGCTGGCGGGACCCGACGAAGGAGTACGACGGGCACAGGGCCGGCCGGCCGGCCTCACATTGGGCGCAGGTGTGGCAGGGCACGAGCGGTGCGACGGCGACGCGATCGCCTGGCCTGACGTTGGTGACGTCGGCGCCGACCGCTTCGACGGTGCCGGAGAACTCGTGTCCCAGCACCTGGGGGTAGGCGTGGACGGCGCCGTCGAAGTAGCGGGGCACGTCAGAGCCGCAGATCCCGCAGTAGGCGACCTTGATCAGCGCCTGGGTGGGGCCGGGGACGGGGACAGGGGTGGTCAGGACGCTGAGCCGCTCAGGTCCGGTAACCGCGACGGACTTCATGGTCGTGGGTGCCGTGGTGATGGTCGCGGTCACTTCGCCGGCTCCAACTCGGTCTCGGGCTGCTCGACGTAGAGGGTGCCGCGGCGGTACTTCAGGTAGGTGTAGAAGAACGCCGCGCCGTAGAGGGCCAGGATGACGAACCAGCCGATCGAGATCTGGCCCGAGGCGGCCTTGGCCAGCAGGTAGGTGATCGGGCTGCCGGCCTGGTCCAGCGAAGAGACCTGTTCTGCGTTACCGAGCAGGTTGGTGTTGCGGGCCAGTTCGGTCTGAAGGCCGACCATCTCGTTGGAGATCCAGATCGTCATGATCATGATCGCGGTGCCGGAGAACAGGGTTCGGAAGATGTTGCCCTTGTGCACGCCGACCGCGATTGCGACGAAGAAGCCGATGGTGGCCAGGTCGCCGAAGGGCAGCACCCGGTTGCCAGGGATCAGGGCGGCCAGCAGGACGGTCAGCGGGACGAAGATCAGGCTGGCCGAGATGACCTGCGGGTGGCCCAGCAGCAGGGCGGGGTCGAGGCCGATCTTGTAGTTGGAGTCCTTGAACTTGGCCTGCGGGATCGAGCGGGCGGCTTCGGCGATCGGCAGCAGGCCCTGCATGATCAGCTTCACGACCATGGGCATCAGGATCATGACCGAGCCCATCTTCACGCCCAGCTGCAGCGACTCGCCGATCGGGTAGCCAGCCAGCAGGCCGATCACCACACCCAGCACGGTGCCGACGATGAGCGGCTCGCCGGCGGCGCCCAGCTTCTCCTCGAGCTTTTCGGTGGTGAGGTTGATGCTGCGGACGCCGGGGATCTTGTTGATCAGGTCGTCGATGGGGGTGGCGAGCACGCCCATGTAAGCCGAGGTGCCGTGCGGGATGGAGACGCCTTCGAGGCCGAAGAACTTGTCGGTGACCGGTCCCCAGATGTCGCCGAGCTTGTAGGCGATGGCGGCGTGGATGGCCACGCCCAGGATGCCGAACCAGAAGTTGCCGGTGGCGATCTGGACGATCGCGCCGGTGAAGGCCATGTGCCAGATGTTCCAGATGTCCACGTTGAGCACGTGGGTGGCGCGCAGCAGCAGCATGACGATGTTGACCAGGATGGCGACCGGGATGGCGACCAGGCCCATGGGGGAGGCCCAGGCCATGGGTGCGGTGCCTGGCCAGCCCAGATCGACCACGGTCAGGCCGAGGTTGAAGTTCTCTGCCATCGCTTGCGCGGCCGGGCCGAGGGCGTCGGTCAGCAGGCCGACGACCAGCCCGATGCCGACGAAGCCGACACCGATGGTCAGACCGGCCTGGACGGATTTGCCGATGCCTTGCCGCAGGGCGAGACCGATGATGGTGATGATGAGGGGCAGCATGACCGCCGGCCCCAGGTTGACGATGTATTGGATGACTGCCAGGAAGGCGTCCATAATGGGTTTGTCCTTTCCGAGGATGACTGGGGGTGGCGCCTCCCTTGCCCGGAGGCGGCACCCTGCAAGGGCTTCAGCTGTTGAGGATCTCGAGGATCCTGGCTTCGGTCTGCTCGACGTTGATGCCGGAGACGAACGCGATGCCGTGGATGACCGGCTTGCCGTAGTCACGGCTGATCTTCGCGGTGGTGACGATCAGGTCGGCCTGGCTCGCGCGACTGCCCAGTTCGCTGATCCGGCACTGTTGGACGTCGACAGGGATGTTGTTCCTGGCGCACAGTTCCCGCACGCGGGTGGCCGCCAAGGTGGAGGTGGCCACGGCCCCGCCGCAGGCTACAAGGACTCGTTTCATGGTGTTTCTCGCTTCTTGTTGGTGTGTGGTTGATTGAGGTGGTTGATCAGGGTGCCTGGCGCGGGTTCACCCGGGGAACGCTTCGGTCAGGAGCCGGGCCATCGTGGGCTTGTCGGCGGCGGTGCTGATCGATCGGACGAACGCTTCGTCCTGGATGCTGCCGATCAGGCTGGACAACAGCGGCACGTGCTGCGAACTGTCGGCGAACACGAGCATGAAAACCGTGGAGACCGACACCTGGGAGTCCTCTTCACCTCCCATCTCGCCGAATGTGATCGGGTGCGCCAAGGACGCGGCGACGATCGTGTTGCCGTTGACGTACTCCGCGGCGGTGTGCGGGATCGCAACCCCGCCCGAGATCGGAAGCCCGGTCGGGAACTCCCGTTCGCGGTCCTTCAGGGCCTGGGCGTAGGTCGGCTTGGCCAGGCCGGCGTCGACCACTGCCCTGCCAAGCCGCTCCAGCAACTCGTCGCGGTCGGCCACCTCCAGGTGGGGGAACATGAGATGTTCAAGGAAGTCCATTGGTCTGCTCCTGTGCTAGTGAAACGGTGACGTCGGCGGCGTCGAGGGCGGCCGAAAACTCAGTTGCCGGTGGCTCGTTGGTGATCAGCAGGTCGATCTGATCGAGATCGGCGATCTTGTTCGGCGCGATCGTTTCCAACTTGTCGGCGTCGGCCAGGACCACCACGCTGCCGCAGTGCGACATGGCCTTCTGGGACGCTGCCGCTTCGAAGGGGTGGAAGTTGGTCATGCCGGCCGTGGGATGGATCCCAGCGCAACCGAAGAAGCCGGCGTCGAAGCGGAACCAGTCCAGCGCCCGATCCGCAATTGGCCCATACAGCGAACGTTCGTTGCGCCGCAGGATCCCGCCCAGCACGACCGTCTCGATCGTGTCGCTCTCGGCCAAAAGGTTCGCGATCGGCATCGCGTTGGTCACCACGGTCAGCGTCCGATTCATCCGCAGCATCGCCGAGGCGAGCGCGTAGGTGGTCGTGCCGTAGTCGAGATAGATGGTCGAGCCATCACTCACCCCGGCTGCCGCCAGTGCTGCGATCGCCTCCTTGGCGGCCGTGTTGACCGAACGCCGACGTTCGTAGGCACTCTCCTGGCCTCCGGGACGGACCTGCGCACCTCCATGGACGCGAACCAACAAGCCCCGCTCCTGAAGATCCAACAGGTCCTTGCGGATCGTCTCGACCGAAACCCCGAACATCTCGCTCAACGCGAGTGCCTTGACCCGCTTCCTCGCCCACACCAGCTGCACGATCTGCTCCTGGCGATCCTCGATGTCCATCCCCCAACACCTCCCTGGCTTGGCTTCTACTGCCTGCGTGACATCAACTATGGCGCACTTCCAAGTCAAATACAACCCATGCGCTTGGGATTTGCGAGGGAATATGGACTGAGTTCCAACCGCAGCCCCGATCCGGCCGGATGGCAGCCCTACGGGCGGCGTGCAATGGGCTGGCCCCCCAATTCCGCACGTCAGGTAGCCCTCGGAGTCGGAAGCCCACTCACGCCCTGACCGAGTTCAGCTGGCACTTTTCAGTGCCCCGTATGCCGATCCCCACGCACGGACTCCAAGACTCCCGGGGCCACAGCCAGTCGTTCCCGTTCCAGCAGCGCGGCAATCACGCCAACGACGCGGCCGCTCACCGACCAGTCACCGCCGGCGCTGGTCGCGTGCGGAAGCGTGACCAGCGCCGGTTCAGGTTCAACCACCAGGCCCGCTGAAAACCGGCCGAAACGCCCGGGTGCGGCTACTCGCGGATCGGGTAACGGCCGGATCGGGTCGTGAGGGGGTTAGGCGGTCGAGGGCGAGAGGGCGCCGGTCTGCAGCCGGCGCACGACGAGCCAGGCAAGGTTGAAGGCTGAGACCGCGCTGGTCAGGATGTTGGTGATCACCGTGCCTGGGTCGCCGACCAGGTGCCCCCAGGTTCCCCAGAGGGCGAAGTTGGCGAAGGTCAGGACCAGGAAGGGCGCTGAGACCCCGCGGACGCTGGGCGCGCGGACCAGCTGCACGGTTTGGGCCAGGAGGGCCAGGAGGCCGGGGATGATGGCCACGAGGCCGAACGCTGCGCTGCCGCCGATGATGTCCGTTGTCACCATCAGCGCGGCGAGGCCGAGTCCTGGGAGCAGCACGACCGGCAGGGGGCGTGAGAGGGTGCGGGCGATCAGGGCCAGGATGGTCAGGGTGCAGGCCAGTCCGAAGACGTTGACGACGATCAGGTTGGGCGCAGCAATGAGGACCCCGTGCGTGCCCCATCCGAGGTTGACCGCGAGGGTGACCTGCCAGGACCACACGGATACGCCTTGCACGCTGCGGGTGCGGTGGATGCGGTAGGCCTGGGGTATCCCCAGGATGGACCCGGTCAGGGTCGCCACCCACCCAATGAGCAAGCTCAGATCCATGGTGTTCCTTTCGGCTTTCGGCTTTCGGTTTCGAGGGCCGTGGACTGTGAGAGCCCGGCCCCGTGCAACCAGATTCCTGGACCCGGGTCGCGGGTGGAAGGGACGCTGTGTCCTACCCTGGACGCCCGCCTGGTCAGCGCACTGACCCGGACCGGGCAGCGGCGCGAGGCGGCCGCGGTCAGGTGGCGAGGAGTCGCTTGAGTGCCGCCGCGGAGGCGTCGTCTGAGGCGGTGTAGATGAAGAACGTCTGGGTGTCGTCCTCTTGAAGGGCGAACGCCTCCCAGTCGATGGTGAGCGACCCGACGACGGGATGGTTGAACCTTTTGGTTCCCGACGTCCGGCCTTGCGGGGCGGGTTCGGCCCACCATCGGCGGAACTCGGGGCTGGTCGCGGACAGCTCGCGCACCAGGGCGGCCACCTTGGGGTCGCGGGGCCGGGCGGATGCCTCCAACTGCAGGACCCCGACCAGTTCGGAGGCGATCACGTCCCAGTCGACGTAGAGCGTGCTGGCCGCCGGGTCGGTGAAGACCCACTTGATCAGGGTGCGGTCCTCGACCGGTCTAGCGGGGAAGTCGGTGAGTAACGCCCACGCGAGGTCGTTGCCGTCGAGGACTTCCATCCGCGGGCCGAGCAGGAACGCGGGCTGGTTGACCAGGGTGCGGATCATCCGCCGGATTCCTGGCCGCACCGTCGGCAGCCCGGGATCCCCGGCACGTGGCCCGGAGGTCGGACGGGCGAGGTTCAGTAGGTAGTCACGCTCGGCTTCGTCCAGCTGGAGGATATGCACGATCGCGTCGAGGACCTGCTCCGAGGGCGTCACCGGCCGACCCTGCTCCAGCCTGGTGTACCAGTCCACGCTCACCCCGGCCAGGAACGCCACCTCCTCGCGGCGCAACCCACTCACCCGCCGCGGGCCGTGCACCGCGATCCCCGCCATGGTGGGAGTGACCTCGCCGCGCTTGCGGGTGAGGAAGACGCTGAGCGCTTCTCTGCTGGGAGACGCCATGCCCCCATTATCGGGATCGGACACCGGATCCGGCGCCGCCCTGGGTAGGACCCTGGGTCCTGCGATCCGCCGACCACTTCCTGCGTGCTGCCACCCACGGTGGAACCGACGACAAAGCCGTGCACCGCCTCCAGAACCAGATCGTCGGCTTGTGGCGGGAGATGGCGACCCCCAGGAGGTGACTCAGGGCGAGGATCAGCCCGGGTGGGAGGTCCTGGCCGCTGTCGCCGATTGCGTGTTCGACGGCTCGCGGCCAGGCCCATCGTGTCCACCCTCCCCTTCGACGACCTCGTCGCGCGGGTAGCGGCATCGGTCCAAACCGACCTCGATTACCCGTCTTCAGGCCGAACCGGGCCTCCGCTGATCTGACGACCTGCATCGCGCCGGTGTAGGCGAAGCGGCTCCCTGTCTGCGCTCGGGGCCCGATGGGGGGCCGGCCCGGGAGCACTGACAGCGGAACCGCGATCGGTGCTGCCCCTTCGGCGTCCGGCCGGGCCTTGGTCCGGCCGGCGTAACTGCCGACCGCGCCTCAGCCGAGCGGGCTGAGGAGCTGCTTCACGTGGGCGACGGTCGGGACGCGTCCGGACAGGACGACCTGCTCGTCGACGACCAGACCGGGGGTTCGCATGATGTTGTAAGCGGCGATGTCGGCGTAGTCGGTGACCTTCTCGAAGGTCGCTGTCAGGCCGAGTTCGGCGACCGCTTGGCGGGCGGCCTTCTCCAGGTTCTGGCAGTTCGAGCAACCGGAGCCCAGGATCTTGATGTGCATGATGGTTCTCCTTGTCACAACGGTGTTTGAGGGTGGATCGGGTTCAGAGGACGGCGTTGAAGAGGTAGCCGACCGCGATGATGCCGAGCGCGGTGACGCCGGCGAACGTGGCGATCAGCCGGGGTTTCAGGACGCGGCGAAGGAGGATCATCTCGGGCAGGCTCAGGGCGACGGTGGCCATCATGAACGCGAGCAGCGTGCCCATGGGCAGGCCTTTGTCGTACAGGGCTTCGACCAGCGGGAGGACGCCGGCTGCGTTGGAGTACAGCGGGACGCCGATGGCCACGGCGATCAGGACGGCGAAGGGGTTGCCCGGTCCGGCCCAGGTGGCGAAGAAGTCCTCCGGCGCCCAGCCGTGAATCACCGCACCGACGCCAATCCCGACCAGCAGGTAGGGCCAGATCTTGCGCAGGATGGAGGCGACCTCCTCGCGTCCCATCTGGAGGCGGTCGTCCCAGGTCAGGTCGGCGGTGGAGTCGATGACCTGACCGCGGAGCCGGGTTTCGAACACGAACGGTTCAACGTGGCGTTCCAAGCGGAGCCGACCGATCACCCAGCCGGCGACGATCGCCACGACCAGACCGGCCGTGATGTAGAGGACGGTGGGTCCGATGCCGAACAGGCCCAGCAGCAGCGCGATCGCGACCTCGTTGACCAGCGGGCTGGCGATCAGGAAGCTCATCGTGACTCCCAGGGGGATCCCGGCGGCCACGAAGCCGATGAACGCCGGCACTGCGCTGCACGAGCAGAACGGGGTGATCACCCCGAGCGCCGCGGCGAGCACGTTGCCGATTCCTTCGCGCTTTCCGCCGAGCAGGGCCCGGGTCCGTTCGATGCTCATGAACGAGCGCAGCACCGTGACCACGAAGATGATCCCGGACAGCAACAGGGTGATCTTGACCGTGTCGTAGAAGAAGAAGTGGACCATCGAGCCCACCCCGGCGCGCACGTCCATGCCGAGCAGTCCGCCGAACAGCCAGGTCCAGAACACCTCGTTGACCGCGTACGCCGCGGCCCAACCGGCACCCGCCAGTGCGAGCAGGCCCCACCGGCGCAGGCTGGTGCGCTGACCCGTGAGCGTCGGATGGCTCATCGCCGGGTCGCCGCCTCGGGCTCCCGGCGGCAGCCACATGAGGCCGTCGCGAGCGGGACCGGCAACGCCGCGTGCAGGCGCTCGATCGCTCCCTCGGCCAGCCGGTAATCGATCCAACGGCCGCGCCGGGTGCCGACGATCAGGCCGGCCTCCCGCAGCACCTTCAGGTGGTAAGACAGGAGGTTGCCTGGGATCGCCGGTTCCGTGCGCAGATTGCACACGCACAGCTGCTCGGCCGCTGCCAGTTGGCCGATGAGTTGCCAGCGGATCGGGTCGGCGATCGTGGCCAGCAGCCCCGCCTGCTCGGCCGGATTCGCGGCCCCCGGCACTGCTGTATCAATCCAGCTTGAATCAAGCATGATTGAAGCATAACAGGTGGTCCGCCGTTCGGCCGACGTAGGGTCCCATCACGGTTGGGGCTTCGCGCTCGCGGGTCATCGTCGCGCCGGGGTAACCCCTGGTTAGGGTGGCTTCGACGAAGGAAGTGGGGGACATGGCGCCGGAGGGGTTCCAGGACAAGGTCGCGTTCGTGTGGAGGGTGGCCGACAAGCTGCGCGGCACGTTCAAGCAGCACGAGTACGGCTCGGTGATGCTGCCGTTGCTGGTGTTGCGCCGGATGGACGCGGTACTGGCCCCGACCAAGGACGCTGTGCTCGCCAAGGCTGCGACGTTCGCCACGATCGGCGAGGGCGAGGACGCCCTGCTGAAGAGGGTCGCCGGGCACCGGTTCTACAACACCGCCCCGTGGACGTTCGCGACGCTGCTGAACGATGACAAGAATCTGGCCGACAACCTCGCCACCTACATCCGCCGGCTGTCCCGGGACGCCTACCGGGTGATGGAGGCGTACAACGTCGACGACAAGATCGCCCGGCTGGATCGTGCGGGGCTGTTGTACGCGGTGATGGCGGATTTCGCCGACCTGGACCTGCGGCCGGTGGTCGTCTCGAACGAGGCGATGGGCTACATCTTCGAGGAGCTGCTGCGGAAGTTCTCCGAGATGAGCAACGAGACCGCTGGTGAGCACTACACACCCCGTGAGGTGATCACGCTGATGGTCGACCTGCTGCTGACCGGGGACGCGTCGAAGGAGCTCACCGAGAACCCGATCCCCGTACGGACGGTGTACGACCCGGCCGCCGGCACCGGCGGCATGCTGATGGGCGCGATGCACCGCATCAGGGCGATGAACGACCGTGCGATCGTGAACGTGTTCGGTCAGGAGCTCAACGACGAGACGTGGGCGATCGCGCAGTCGGACCTGATGATCCAGGACATCGACCCGGCGCGGATGCGCAACGGAAACACCCTCACCGGCGACGCGTTCGGCACCGCCAAGTTCGACTTCATCCTCGCCAATCCGCCGTACGGGGTGGACTGGAAGGCCTACGCAGCCCCGATCCGAGATGAGCACGAGAAACTCGGCCACCAGGGCCGGTTCGGCGCGGGCCTGCCGCGGGTCTCGGACGGGTCCTTGCTGTTCCTGCAGCACATGCTGTCGAAGATGAAGCCGTCGGGGTCGCGGGTGGCGATCGTGCTGTCGGGGTCGCCGCTGTTCTCCGGGCAGGCGGGGTCGGGGGAGTCGGAGATCCGCCGCTGGATCTTCGAGAACGACTGGCTGGAGGGCATCGTCGCCCTGCCCGACCAGATGTTCTACAACACCGGCATCTCCACCTACGTGTGGATCCTCACCAACGACAAGGCGGACGCCGACCGCGGCCTGGTGCGGCTGATCGACGCCCGCGAGTCGGGGACGAAGATGCGCAAATCGCTGGGCGACAAGCGCAAGGAACTCACGCCGAGCGCGATCGAGGAGATCGCCCAGCTGTACGGCGGCGCCCTGGACGAGTCCGCCGACGACCCGCGGGTCAAGGTGCTGGCGAGCGAGGTGTTCGGGTTCCAGCGGATCACCGTCGAGCGACCCCTGCGCCGCCGCTGGGAGGTCACCCCGGAGGCGCTGGTCGCGCTCGAGGAGTCGAAGCCGTGGCTCGTCTGGAAGGGTCGGCCGTCGGTTGAGATGGTCGAAACCACGGACGCCTTCGCGCCGCTCATCGGGACGCGGTTCGCCACCGCCGCGGCGCTCACAGCGGCGATCAAGAAGCTGGACGCCGCCTCGCCGCTGCCCGTCGTACGCGAACTGGTCAAGCTCGCCGCCGTCGCGGATCCCGAAGCGCCGATCATCAAGGGCAAGACCGGACCGGAACCCGACCCCGACCTGCGGGACGCCGAGAACATCCCGCTGCCCGCTGGCTGGCTGGCCCTCGGCGACAAGGCCCAGGAGAAGGCGCTGGTCGATGCTGCCGAGTCACACCTGACCGCGGAGATCCACCCCTACGTCCCGGACGCCTGGATCGACCACAGCAAGACCAAGATCGGCTTCGAGATCCCCTTCACCCGCCAGTTCTACGTCTACACGCCGCCCCGACCCGTCGCCGAGATCGCCGCGGAGATCAAGGATCTGGAAGTCCAGATCCAGGACTGGATGAAGGGCCTAGGGCTGTGAGGACGGTCCCGCTTCGATACCTGACGAGGATCAACACGAGGGTTCTACCTGAGCTCACTTCACCCGAGCTCACCTTCAAGTACATCGACATCTCGCAGGTCGACTCGAATGGCACGCTCTCGCTGCCGGAGGAAGAGCTGTGCTTCGGAGAAGCACCGAGCCGTGCTCGGAGGTTGGCGTCAGTCGGCGACACGGTCGTTTCAACGGTACGCACCTACTTGCGGGCTATCGCGTGGGTTCCTGCCACAGCTGAACCCTTAGTCTTCAGCACCGGCTTCGCGGTGCTCGAACCGGTCGAGGTGGAGAGTCGGTTCCTTGCGTATGCGTGCCGAAGCGAACCTTTTGTTGCTGAGGTTGTCGCCCGAAGCACCGGCGTGAGCTACCCGGCCATCAATCCCTCAGACCTTGCCTCCATCGCCCTCCCCATGCCAGAGGCGCAGGAACAGCGGCGCATAGCGGACTTCCTTGACGACCGGGTCGACCGCATCGACCGGATCATCGCCGGGCGGCGTCGTCAGGCGGATTTGGCGGTGTTCGCGAGACTCGCCAGCATGAGCGAACGAATGGATGAATTGGCGGCGGACTTCGGCGTAGCACCACTGCGCCGATTCACCTCCGGGATTGAACAGGGGGCCTCTCCTGTTGGTGAGGACCGACCGGCTGAGCCCGGTGAGGCTGGCGTTCTGAAGACCAGCGCAATCCTGGCCGGCAGCTTCCGACCGGATCAGAACAAGGTGGTGCCGATTGATGTTGTCGACGCTCGTTTCCTCGTGCACAACGGCGACGTACTTGTCACGCGCGGCAGTGGGTCGGCTCATCTGGTCGGCGATGCAGCAGTCGCTCGGCCGCACAACGGGCAGCCTCTGTATCTGTCCGATCTGACCTATCGTCTGAAGGCCCTCAGACTGCTTCCCGATTTTGCGTGTCTGTCAATCATTTCCGCTCGTGGCCGAGCTGACCTGGGGTCGCTCGTGCGTCAGGGCAGTGGGCCCGCCAAGGCGCGTGGTGAGGATGTCCTGGCAGTAGGCGTCCCGCGTGCGCCCATTGCCGTTCAGAAGTCAGTTGTTGCCGATTGGCTGGACCTTGAACTGCACGGAACCCGCGGATCTTCAACGCTTGACACCTCGATCCGTATTCTTGGTGAGTTGAAGCAGTCTCTGATCACCGCCGCGGTCACCGGCGAACTCGACGTGACGACCGCCGGCAGCAGCGTCCCGGGCTGAGGCCGGCCGGCACGCGGACCAGCCGCGCAGGCGTCCTCGCGGGTGGGCGACAGGCGGCGCCAAGGGCTCGCTCCGAACCGTGCGTCTGCGTAACTCTCGTCAAACAATGATGCACAACGCCCTGTAGTGTGTAAGTGTGGATGTCGAATCGTTCCGGAACAGCCCCACCGGTGAACTTGTGCCGATCTCGGGCAGCACGTCGGCGGGCCCCTGGCATCACTATGCCTTCCTGCCCCACCCGCTGGGCGCCGACGAGCCGACCCTCTCGGGCGCAGTCCACCGCAAGGTGTCGGACGCCCGGGCCGCGTTGGCGGCCCTCGACTCCACCGCCGCCCGGCTGCCCGATCCGACGATCTTCCGGCACTCGGCCCTTCGCCTGGAGGCCCAGTCGACTGCGGCCCTCGAAGGAACCTACGAGCCCCTCGCGCGGGTTCTGGCCGACGAGCCCGACGAGGGTCAAGACCCCAACTACCGCGAGGTGCTGAACTACCTGACGGTCGCCGAGACCGCGTTCGCGTGGAACGCGGAGGGACGCCCCTGGTCGCTCTCGTCGATCGGGGAGCTGCATCGCCACCACATGCGCGGGACGAGGGGGGAGCGAGAGTTCCACGGCGTCCGTCCGATCCAGGTTGTGATCGGCCGGCGCGAGGACGCGCCCCCGGGGGAGACGACCATCCGGGCCGCCCGCTTCGTGCCTCCGCCGCCCGGCGACGAACTGCGCGCCCGGGTGCGCGACCTGCTGGACTGGATCCAGATCGACCATCGGGCCACCATCGACCCCGTCGTGGCCGCCGCCATGGCCCATTACACCTTCGAGGCGCTGCACCCCTTCCACGACGGGAACGGTCGCATCGGTCGACTCTTCATCGTCCTGCAGCTGCACCGCCACGGCGTCCTCAGCGAGCCGACCATCACGGTGTCGCCCTGGTTCGAGGCGCGCCGCTCTCGCTACTACGACGCCCTCCTGGGCGTCTCCACGACCGGCGACTGGGACACCTGGGTCGGCATGTTCGCCGACGGACTCGCCGCGTCCGCCATCGAGACCCGACGGCGCATGCTCACCCTGGTCGAGGTCCAGCGCGAGCTCAAGGAAGCGCTGCAGGCCTCGACGGTCCGTGCGGCCAGCGCGCGGGTGCTGGTCGACTTCGCCGTTCGCCGCCCCACGTTCACGGTTGCGCAGGCGGCCGACGCGCTCGGCTTGAAGTACCCGGGAACGAAGAGGCTGATCGACTCTCTGTGCGGCCTCGGCATCCTGGCCGAATTCGGCGAGCGTTCCTACAAGCGTCGCTTCCACGCGCCCCGCGTGGTCAGCGTCCTGCTGGAGGGACACCACTAGGTTGGGGTTTGCGTCCTTGCCGGGCGGCGCGAAGTGGCCGATCGTGGCCGACGACGAAGAGGGGGAACGGGGCATGGGCATGACCCATGAATCGACGTTCGAGTCCAATATCGAGGCGCACCTGCTCGCCCACGGCTGGTCGAAGATCGAGCCAAGTACCTATGCCCGCAAGTTGGGTCTGTTCCCCGACGAGGTGGTCGCGTTCGTGCAGGCGTCCCAGCCGAAGGCATGGCAGCAGTTGGTGTCCCGTCACGGCGGCGAGGCGATGGCGCGAGAGAAGTTCAATAGGGCGGTCGCGGAAGCGATCGATCATCGCGGCACGATCAGCGTGCTGCGGGATCAGGTGAAGGATTCCGGCGTCCACGTCCGCTTGTGCTACTTCAAGCCGGCCAGCGGGCTCGACGACGCCCAGGCGCAGCGGTATGCGGCTAACCGACTGGCGGTGGTCCGGCAGTTGCGCCACTCGGAGTCAAACCAGGCCGACTCGCTCGACCTCACGTTGGTGGTGAACGGGATTCCGGTCGCGACGGCGGAGTTGAAGAACCCGTTGACGCACCAGTCCGTCGAGCACGCGATGGCGCAGTACCGCACCGACCGGAACCCACACGACCTGATCTTCGCCAAGCGCACGCTGGTGCACTTCGCGGTCGACCCGCACCGCGTGGCCATGACCACGAAGCTGGCGGGTCAGGCGACGGTGTTCCTGCCGTTCAACCAGGGCACCGCGGGTGGCGGGCGTCCGGGGGCGGCGGGGAACCCGCCGGCGGCGTCCGGCAGCTACCAGTCCGCGTACCTGTGGGAGGAGGTGTGGCAGCGGGACGCGTGGCTCGACCTGCTGGGCTCGTTCGTCCACGCCCACGCCGGCGGCGTGTTGTTCCCGCGCTACCACCAGTGGCACGCGGTCCGGGCGGTCCTGGCGGCGACGTACGTCGACGGGGCGGGGGTTGATCGGCTGGTCCAGCACTCAGCCGGGTCGGGAAAGTCGAACACGATCGCCTGGACGGCCCACAAGCTGTCGCGGCTGCACGGCCCCGACGACCAGCCGATCTTCGACAAGGTCGTGGTGATCACCGACCGCAAGGTGTTGGACCGGCAGTTGCAGGAGACGGTCGCCGGCCTCGACCACACGCCGGGCACCATCGTCCGGATCGACGAGAACTCCGCCCAGCTGAAGGCCGCCCTGGAGGGCAACGCGGCCCGGATCATCATCACCACCTTGCAGAAGTTCCCGGTGGTGGCCGCCAAGGCGGCCGAGGAGGCCGCAGCCGGCGAGGCGTCCGGGGTGATCGGGCGCCGGTTCGCGGTGATCGTGGACGAGGCGCACTCCTCAACGTCAGGGGACGCGGTGAAGCAGCTGAAGACGGTGTTGAAGGGTGACGACGCGCTGGCGGATGCGGAGGCGTCGGAGTTGTTGGCCGAGGAGGCCTCCGATCCGGACGCCGCCCTGCTGGCGAGCGCGGTGAATCGGGGCAAACAGAAGAACCTGTCGTTCTTCGCGTTCACGGCGACGCCGAAGCCGAAGACGCTGGAGACGTTCGGACGTCTGGACGCCGACGGGCAGCGGCGTCCGTTCCACACGTATTCGATGCGGCAGGCGATCGAGGAGGGGTTCATCCTCGACGTGCTGGCCAACTACACGACCTACGCCACGTACTACAAGCTGGCCAACGCGCACCCACGCAACGACCCGGAGCTGAACGCGTCGAAGGCGAAGGCGGCGTTGGCGCGGTTCGTGTCGCTGCACCCCTACCAGTTGGAGCAGAAGGCCGAGGTGATCGTCGAGCACTTCCTGCGCAAGACGAGCGCGAAGATCGACGGCCGGGCGAAGGCGATGGTGGTGACCCGGTCGCGACTGCACGCGGTCCGCACGAAGCAGGCGCTGGACGCCTACATCACCCAGAAGGGCTACCACCAGGGCAAACACCCGCTGCGGACGCTGGTGGCGTTCTCGGGGACGGTCACCGACCCGGACGCCGCGGACCTCACCTGGACGGAGGCGGGGATGAACGGGTTCCCCGAGACCCAGCTGCCGAAGCGGTTCCACGGCGAGGAGTACCAGGTGCTGGTGGTGGCAGAGAAGTACCAGACCGGGTTCGACGAGCCGCTGCTGCACACCATGTACGTCGACAAGAAGCTGGCCGGGGTCAAGGCCGTCCAGACCCTGTCGCGACTCAACCGCACCCATCCGGGCAAGCAGGACACGTTCGTCCTCGACTTCGCCAACACCGCCGAGGAGATCAAAGCCGCGTTCGAGCCGTTCTACGAGGAGGCGCTCGCGACCCCGACCGAACCGAACGTGCTGTACACGATGGAGCACGACCTGAGGGCGGCCCATGTGCTGTCGGTCGAGGAGATGGACGCCGCCGTGGCGGCCTTGCTGTCGGAGGACAAGTCCCGGCAGTCGGAGATCTACGGCAATCTGGATCCGGCGGTGGGCCGGTTCGCCGCCTTGGAGGACGACGCGCAGGAGGCGTTCCGGACGACGCTGCGCAACTTCTGCCGGGCGTACTCGTTCGTCGCCCAAGTCATGCCGTTCACCGACGCCGACCTGGAGCGCCTGTTCCTGTACGGCCGCCTGCTGCTGCTGGAACTGCCGCCGGGGGATGACGACCCGATGCCGCAGCTGAGCAAGTCGGTCCAGTTGACGCACCTGCGGATCGCCGTCACCTCGGACGCCGCGATCGCGCTGACCGCGTCCGACGAGCCGGGGGTGGCGCTGCCCGGTGCGGGGAAGGGGCCCCAGCACGAGCCGATCCTGGACAAGTTGTCGGCGCTGATCTCGGCGATGAACGAGAAGTACGGCGCCGACCTCGGCGAGGCCGACAAGGTGTGGGTCGAACAACAATGGGTCGTGGTCAAGGGCGACGACGACATGCGCGCCGTCGCCGTCAACAACGACCGCGGCCAGTACCGGATGGTGCTCGAACAGAAGATCAAGGACCTGCTCGTGGACCGTCACGAGAAGAACGGCATGCTGTTCGACCTGTTCTTCGCCAACCCCGACTTCCAGGTCTCCCTGCTCAACTACCTGATCGGCACCTACGACGAGTTCCGGCAAGAGGTCGCCGGGTAGACCGCGCCCTGGTGGGATCGTCCGATCTCCCGTTGGGTCACGTCGCCGCCCAGGGGGAGTCCGCCGACCGGGGCACCGCGCGCAGCACGTCGAGGGATCAAGGCCGCGCCTTGTTGAGGCCGATCGTGCCCTCGACCCGGCCGTTCAGGCTCGGGGTTGCAGGTCGTCGACTAGTTTGGGGGCGACGAAAGGGGTCACTGATGTCCGAGCACTTCCATCCTGAGGGCAAGGTTCCCTCACCGGCGACGGTCGCGGCCCAGGCGGCGCAGCGCGCGGCGCTCCCGTTCGACGACACCCGCGACTTCGACGAGGCGCGCAGGGGCTTCCTGGCCGCACCGGACTATCGGCAGATCAAGGCCGAGGCTGGTCATGTCGCCTGGGACATCGGCTCCTACGACTTCCTACTCGACGGCGAGCAGTTCGACAGCATCCACCCGTCGTTGCAGCGGCAGGCGACCCTGAACATGGAGTACGGCCTGTTCGAGGTGCTGCCGGGCACCATCTACCAGGTGCGGGGCTTCGACCTGGCCAACATCAGCTTCGTCAAGTCCGACACGGGGTGGATCATCTTCGATCCGTTGACCTGCAAGGAGACCTCCGCCGCAGCGCTCGCGCTGGTCAACGAGCTCCTTGGTGAGCGTCCGGTGGTGGCCGTGGTCTACAGCCACTCCCACGTCGACCACTTCGGCGGCGTCCGCGGGGTGGTGGACGAGGCCGACGTCAAGGCCGGGCGTGTCCAGATCATCGCCCCGGTCGGGTTCATGCAGCACGCGGTCGCCGAGAACGTGTACGCCGGCAACGCCATGAACCGGCGCGCGTTCTACCAGTACGGGGTGCTGCTGGCGCGCAGCCCGTTCGGTCACGTCGACCAGGCGATCGGCAAGGGCGTGGCCGCCGGCGCGGTCGGCCTGATCGCGCCGACCGTCACGATCAGCGACGACATCGAGGAACTGACCGTCGACGGCGTCCGGATGGTGTTCCAGAACACGCCCGGCACCGAGGCGCCGGCGGAGATGAACACCTGGTTCCCCGACCTCAAGGCGTTCTGGGCGGCGGAGAACATCGTCGCCACGATCCACAACATCTACACCCTGCGCGGAGCGCTGGTCCGCGACGCCCTGGAGTGGTCGCGCCAGATCAACAAGGCCCTGTACCTGTTCGGCAAGGACGCGGAGGTGATGTTCGCGTCCCATTCCTGGCCGCGTTGGGGCAACGAGCGGATCCAGGAGGTGATGCGCGCCCAGCGCGACACCTACGCCAACCTCAACAACGGCGTGCTGCACCTGGCGAACCAGGGCGTCACCATCAACGAGATCCACAACGTCTACCGGGTGCCGGCCAGCTTGCAGCAGCACTGGGCGGCGCGGAGCTACCACGGATCGGTGGAGCACAACGCCCGGGCTGTGGTGAACCGTTACCTCGGCTACTGGGACGGCAATCCCACCACCTTGATCCCCGTCTCTCCCGACGATGCGGCACCGCTGTATGTGGAGCTGATGGGCGGCGCCGCCCCGATCCTGGCCAGAGGCGGGGAACTGGTCGAGGCGGGGGAGTACCTGCTGGCGATCGAGATCCTCGACCGGCTGGTGCACGCCGAACCGGGCAACGCCGCCGCACGGCAGATGCTGGCCGACGCCTTCGAGCAAGTGGGTTACCAGCAGGAGAGCCCGAGCGTCCGCAACAGCTTCCTGGCGGCGGCCCTGGAGTTGCGTTCCGGCATCCCGGGCGGGGCCATCCCGAAGACCGGTGGGCCTGATGTCATCCGAGCGCTGAGCACCAGCCAGTTCCTGGACGTGCTCGGCATCCGGCTGGACAGTGCCGCTGCCGAAGGCCAAGCGTTCACCGTCAACCTGGTCACCCCGGACAACGGCGAGCGGTACGTGGTCGAGCTGCGCAACGGCACTCTCACGAACCTGGAGGGCTTCCTGGCCGACGATCCCGATCTCACCCTCACCGTTGCCCGAGCCGACCTCGAGGAGGCGATGATCGGGACGGTCCCGCTCACCGCGCTGATCGGCGACGGGCGGGCGAAGGTGGACGGTGACGTGACCGTCCTGCAGCGGTTGGCCGGCATGATGATCCACTTCGAACCCGGTTTCGAAATGATGCCGGGGACCGGCGCGGCCGAGGCGGGAGCACCGCTGGCGGACTTCGAGCAGGAGCCCTTGGGCGATACCGCAGGCGGTTGAGTCGAGCCGTCCAGCCTCGGGGTCAGTCCACGGGGGGCGTGTCCGGCCTGGACAGCCGAAAGAGGATCACGATGCTGATCAGGAGGGTCCAGGCCGGGAAGACCAGTTGCACCCACAGGCTCAGGTTGATCATGAGCAGCAGGGCCAGGGCCAGGGCGTAGGTCAGGACGATCGTCCAGCGACGCATCAGCCCGGTTCGCAGCCACACGGTGCCCAGGGACATCATGAACACTCCCGCCATCCGGAGCCCGTAGACGTTGGTGATCTCGAGCATCTCCGCTCGGGCGAAGATGGTCACTTCGAAGGTGGAGTGTGCGTCCAGCTCGGCGGCCGCGAGGATCCCGCCGGCGATGGCTGAGGACGCGAAGATCATCGCGATGAGAACCAGACCGCTGCCGAAGAAGATGGAGGCGAAGAACTTGTCCTCAAGGTCGCCCAGGCGGTCTCGGACGACGCCGATGAACCAGAGGAAGGCGATCCCGGCGTAGGGCATCAGTCCCAGGGCGACCCTGATCTGGGCAGCCTCAGGGGCCGTCCAGACGGCGGCGGGATCGGTGTGCGGGTCCAGGGCGGTGCGCATCAGAACGATCCCGGCACCGAACAGCAGAGCGAAGAGGACGCCGGCGACGCCCGCTGCTCGCGGAGCGGTGAGCCGCTCCCTCACAGACCCGCTCGACAACGCGTTCATGGCGTGGCACCTCCTGTCGGCCGACGCCGCCACGGCGTGCGGACCTGCGGTTCGGCTGCATTCAGCAGTTCCATCCCTGGCTGGACGCGGCGCACCCACGCGCCGTAGCGGGAGGCCATCCGGATCTGCGGGGTCGCCTCGAGGGCCGGCTCTCCGAGGGCTACCGATGCGGTCGCCCCCGCTGACACGAGGGCGATCGGGGCGGTCGGCAATACCCGGCCCGACCCCTGTGACGCCGCGGCGAATCCCAGTACGAGTACGGCAAACAGCACGGCGACGGTGCCCATGAGTTCAAGTTAGCAGTGCGTCAGTGGTGGTTTCGGCAGGTAGCTTGTCCTCGTGAGTCCCCTGCGGTTGCCTAGTTTCCGCCGTCCGAAGCTGGCCCGGCCGTCCGGAAAGGACGTGCGGGCCGGCTTGGTGCACGGACTGGTCAGCGTCCCTGACGGGCTCGCCGCAGGTCTGCTGGCCGGCCTGAATCCGATCTCCGGGCTCTACGGCTACCTGTTCGGCACCTTGGCCGGAGCCTTGGCCACGAGTTCTGCGCTGATGTCGGTCCAGGCGACCGGCGCCATGGCCGTGATCATCGCCGATACCCCCGGGCTCGGCACGGGCCCGGACGCGGCGCGTGCCCTCGCCACACTGACCGTGTTGACCGGCGCGGTGATGCTGGCCGCTGGCCTGGCCGGGCTCGGTTCGCTGGTCAGATACGTACCGAACTCGGTGCTCGCCGGTTTCGTGAACGCGGTCGCGGTCAACATCATGCTGGGTCAGCTCTCCGCGTTCACCGGGTTCCAGGGCCAGGGAAGCAACCGCATCGTCCGCGCCCTGGACACGCTCGTGAACTTCATGTCGTTCCATTGGCCCACCCTGGCCATTTCGACCCTGACGCTGGTTCTGATCCTCGTCCTCGAACGAACCAGACTGGGCGCGCTCGGGCTGTTCGTTGCGGTGATCATCTCCTCGACGCTGGTCGCCTTGGTGGGGCCTCTGTCCACCGTGCCCACGCTCGCCGATCTCGCCGAGATCCCCGCCGGGCTGCCGATGCCGGTCCTGCCCTCGCTGGCGGCCGTGATCGACCTGATCGTGCCGGCGTTCTCGCTCGCGTTCGTGGGGCTCGTTCAAGGGGCCGCCATCGGTCAGTCGGTGCCGAATCCGGACGGTACCTACCCGGACGCCTCCGGCGACTTCCGCGGCCAGGGCATCGCCAACCTCGTGTCGGGCCTGCTGCGCGGAATGCCCGTCGGCGGGTCGATGTCCGGGACTTCTCTCGTCGTGGCCGCCGGCGGCCAAGGTCGGTACGCGAACCTGATTGCCGCAGCCGTGATGGGGACGGTTGTCGTCGCGTTCGGCCCGGTGGCGGGCCTGGTGGCGATGCCGTCCCTGGCCGCGCTGCTGATGCTGATCGGCTTCCGGACCCTCAAACCGGACCAGATCCTGATGGTGTGGCGGACCGGAAAAACCCAGGCGACCGTGATGACCACGACCTTCCTGCTCACCCTCCTCGTGCCGATGCAGTACGCCGTCATGGTCGGTGTGGGTATCTCGGTGATCCTGTTCGTGGCCCGTCAATCGAACAGGGTCACCGTGAAGCGCTGGGAATTCCGGCCCGACTCGGCACACCCGACCGAGACCGCGCCGCCAGCGGTGCTGCCGCCCGATGAGATCGTGGTGCTGACCCCCTACGGCAGCCTGTTCTTCGCCTCCGCCCAAGTGTTCGAGAGCCAACTCCCCACGGCCGACGCCACTTCCGCCGGCACGGTCGTGGTCCTGCGGCTGCGTGGCAAGGAGGACCTCGGCAGCACCTTCATCAACACCATCGTCCGCTACCACGATTCCCTCATCGCCATCGGCAGCCATCTGGTGCTGACCGGGATCGGCGAGCGAGTCCTGGGTCAACTCACCAACACCGGGGCCCTGCAGCGGCTCGGCGCCGACAACGTGTTCCCGGCCACGCCAGAAGTCGGCGAATCGCTCCGCGCCGGCCTGAACAGAGCCCGTCAACTGCAGCTCGCCGGATCGGCCGGCGGCCCGACCACCGACCCGGGGCCGGCCTGAGCTTCGTGTGCCATTGATGGCACCGGACGAGGGTGGGGGGCCGGGCAGCAGGCAGGCTTTCACACTCGCAGGCCGGCGAACCCGGGCGTCTGGCGACCGGGTCAGGAGGGGGCTGGGCTGCTCGCCGGGGGCGCTGCGTTGTCCCACCAGTTGAGGATGCGCGTGGCGTGGAACGTGAGCCACGGCGATGGCTCGCCGACGGGGACGTCGACCTCGAACCACACTTGTCCCGGGTAGCGGGTGCCCTGCAGCCAGCGGCCGTCCTCGCGGCGCGCGGACCGCACCAACTCGACCGCCTCCGCCGTCCGCGGGTCCGGTCCCACGTTGTCGAACACGGCCGCCTCGCGTAGGTGGTCCAGCGCCCGCAGCGCGGTGTAGGCCCAGCGAAACGGGTAGCCGAAGTGGCCGATCCAGGGCCTGACCGGTTCGCCGGTCGTCAGCCTGTACAACAGGCGCCGCTGCAGGAGGTACTCCTGAGCGCGGCGCCGAGCCGCGCGCAATGCGTCATGGCCGCCGGTCGCCCGCTCGTACCACAGGATTCCGCGCAGCGAATTGAGAGTGGAGTGGAACGAGGATCGTTCCGCCCCCTCGACCCACTCGCAGTTCCAACCCCCGTCCGGGAGTTGGTGTTCGACGAACCAGTCGGCAAGACCACGCACATCAGCGCCCAGCCAAACGCCGTTGGCGAGCGTGTACGCGTTGATGCAGCAGTCGACCTCGCCACCCCAGTACGGCAGGTCGTCGTACTCCCACCGACTGCTCGCAGCCAACGTGTCTGCAGTTCCCGCGAGGGCGGCGGCGTCCAGGCCCCACTCCCGCAGCGTGTTCAGGGTCCAGGTCGTTGCGGTGTACGGCTGGCCCCGGTCGTCGTCGGGGTGGTTCACCGCGCGTGGATCCGAACGGGTCGGGAAGTACGCGCCCCCTGCCCACTGGCCGTCTTCGTCCTGCAGCGCGAGCAGCCGGGCACCCATCCCCTCCGTGGCGACCCGCGTCCGAGTCGCCCGCCAAACAGACTCCGGTTCCCCGGCCAGATCGCGCTCCACCTGCCAGCGCAGCGCCGGATCGGACGCGAGCATCCAGCTCAGCAGCTCCCCATCAATGGCCATGCCCGAGACTAGCCACACCAACTGGCGGTGTCGACAGCCAGCCGCCCCGCACCCGGATCACAGCCACGCGGCAGACCCGCTCGTCCGACGGTCTCGCCCCTGGACCGACGACTCGCGGACTCAGTGCAGGCCACCTACACCTGCCACGTGAGTCTCCCTCGCCCGCGTACCGCTCATCAGCGCGGGGCGCCCGCCGACGAGCAGCAAGCCATCCGCACACCGGTCGCCGCCGGTGCGAGCATGGCGAGCATCCGCGGTCCAGAGCGACTTATAGCCCTGTGTAGCAACCGTCCCGACATGGCCGGATTTGTGAAGCGACAGGAGGCATAGCCGGGCCGGACCAATGGTGCAACGCGGGAAGCGGCCTCGGGGGGCCGGGCAGCGGGCTCCCGACTCCGGACCGGGCCCGCTCGCAGGAGGCGATTCCTAGGATGCGCCGCGCCGGAGCGCGAGGTTGTGCTTACCGCCGGCGGAGATCGCGATGACGCCAGTCAGCCGCTCAGGGACGCTCGTCTCTCCGGATTCGTCACTTCCCCAGGCGACGACGGTGCCATCGCTCCTCAACGCCAGACAGTGACCAACACCGGCTGCGGTCGCCGTGACGCCGGAAAGCTCCGTGGGTACGTCCGTCTGCCCCCAGTTGTTCCTTCCCCAGGCGACCACGGTGCCGACGTGCTTCACCGGCAAGTGCGACGGCTGCCGTTGGACGAGAATCGCGCCACCGTCCTTCACCGCCAGGCTGTGCCAGTGGCCGGCGGCGATCGCGATGACGTCCGTCAGCCCGTCAGGGACGCTCGCTTGCCCGTCGTTGTTGAATCCCCAGGCGACGACGGTGCCATCGATTCTCAGGGCCAGACTGTGCAGATACCCCGCGGCGATCGCGGTCACACCGCCGGTCAACCCGTGAGGGACGCTGCCCTGCCCGAAGCAATACTCATCGTCGGCGCCCCAGGCCACAACCGTGCCGTCGTCCTTCAGGGCCAGGTTGTGTTCTCCGCCGGCCGCGATCGCGATGACGCCAGTGAGCCCTGTCGGCACGGTGGCCTGCCCTTGGCGGTTGTCGCCCCAGGCCACGACTGTGCCGTCGTCCCTCAAGGCCAGGCTGTGTTCTCCACCGGCCGCGATCGCGATCACGCCTGTGAGTGCTTCAGGGACGCGGGTCTGCCCGTGGTCATCGCTACCCCAGGCGACGACGGCACCTTCGCTGGTCAATGCCAGGCTGTGATACGGGCCGGCGGCGATTCCGGTCACCCCAGCAAGCCCATCCGGCACCGATGCCTGCCCACAGTTGTTCCAGCCCCAAGCGACGACCTTGCCATGCCTGGTCAACGCCAGACTGTGGTACCCGCCGGCAGCGATCGCGATCACCCCCAACAGCCGGTCAGGAACGCCGGTCTGCCCGACGCTGTCGAGCCCCCAGGCGACAACGGTGTGATCGTCTTTCAGGGCCAGGCTGTGCCAGTAGCCGGCCGCGATCGCGGTCACGCCGGCAAGCCCTCCAGGAACCGCGACCTGCCCATCGCAGTCGTCGCCCCAAGCGACGACCGTCCCATCGTCCTTCAACGCCAAGTTGTGCCGCGCGCCACCGGCAGCGACGGCGTTCACGTTGGTCAGCCCTGGAGGGACGCTGGTCTGCCCACCCTCGTTGGCGCCCCACGCCACGACCGTGCCGTCGTTCTTCAACACCAGGCTGTGCTGTCCGCCCGCGGCGATGGCGGACGCGGGCTGGGCGGACCTCGGCACCCGGCCCTGACTGGCGTAGTCGTTTCCCCAGGCAGTCAGCGCCGTTCCCTGTGATGTCGCCACCGCGCGTCACCAGCCCTCACGAGAGGCGGTGGCGTCCGACAACCTGGCCACCAGCAACGCCGGAAGAGCCACCTGATGACTTGGCCGACCGCCGAGCCCACATGCCAGCCCAACCACGCCACTCACCGCCTTCTCTCATCCAAACGCTCACAGCGGTCACGGTCGGCAACCGAGCTTCCACAGGCTACGGCGCGCCGAGGTGTACCGGGACGAATCGCCGATCACCGACGAGCCGGGCGTCCTGGAGCAGCGGCGAGGTCGTGCGGCCGTCAGAACGCCGGCCGGCTCACGCGTTGCCGATGAGGCCCAGTTCGCGGAATGCGGTGGCGAGCCCGTTGTCCTCGACGTCGGGTCGACGCCAGTGGCGACCCATAGTGTACGATCGTACATATGGACAGGTTCTTGCACGGGTTCACGACATGACAATGACAAGCCGAGGGCTCGCGGTGCTGTGGGACCTGGATTTCGGTGGATCAGGTCGCCGCCGGGAAGCCGGCGCCCGACGTCTTCCTTGC
>CAZPCM010000021.1:0-30827 GCA_964585085.1 uncultured Propionibacteriaceae bacterium | reverse complement strand
GGTTCGAGTCCCGTTACTCACCCCACCGAAGTACGCCGCGCGGGCCGTGGGTCTCCCGGCCCGGTGACCCACCTCGAAGGACACCGGATGTTCCCCCAACCCGTCTCCGTCCGCTCTCGCCAGGCCAGGCAGTAGCGATGGGCGAGGAGACGTGGCGGCGCTATGTCGCGCTCGGGGACTCGCTGACCGAGGGCCTGCAGGACATCGACGCGGACGGCAACCCCCGCGGCTGGGCCGACCGGCTGGCCCAGCACCTGGCTGATCGCTCCGGGCGCGACGTGCGGTATGCGAACCTCGCCATCCGCGGCAGGCTGATCGATCGGATCCTCGACGAGCAGGTGGAGCCGGCTCTGGCGATGGAGCCCGACCTGGTCTCGCTGTGGGGCGGCGGGAACGATCTCCTGCGACCTGACGCCGACCCCGACGCCATGGCGAGCCGGGTCGAGGACGCCGTCCGCCGGTTCCGGCGCGCCGGGATCGACGTCCTTCTCGGGCTTGGCGTCGACTGCAAGGACTCGCCGGTGTTGAACCTCACCCGGAATCGGGTGGCGGTCTACAACATGAATCTGGTGTCCGTCGCCCGCCGCGAGGGAGCCCACCTGCTGAACACGTGGAGCCTGAACAGCCTGCGCGACTGGCGGATGTGGCACGCCGACCGGCTGCACCTTAATGCTCTGGGGCATGAACGAGTCGCCCAGGCCGCCCTGGTCGCGCTCGGCCTTGCCCCGGACGCACCGGACTGGGACGCGCCACTGCCCGCCGTCCCGCCACTCACTCGCGTTCAGACCCTGACCTGGAACCTGTCGTGGGCCCGTGACTACGTCGCGCCCTGGATCGGCCGGCGTCTCCGTCGAACGAGCTCGGGGGCGGGACGGCTGCCGAAGCTCCCCCACTATGTGACGGTCTCCCCCACCGGCACCACCGACCCCGCGACCCGCGGCACGGCAGAATAGGCCCATGCCTTCGTCGCTCGCCGACCGTGCCGCTCCCGCCCGTCTGGGGCAGGCTCAGCGCGTCCGGCTGCGTGCCGCGACCCTCGCCGGCGACGCAGCCGCCGTGGTCTCCCGCCTGACCGGCCGCGGTTCGGGCGCGTCGATCCGCGGCCAGATCCTGACTCGTCTCGCACCCGACGCGTTCGGTCTGCTCCTGAAGGGCCGCCGGGTGCTTTCGGTGTCCGGCACCAACGGGAAGACCACCACGACCCACCTGCTGGCCGCCGCGATCCGTGAGGGCCTCGGCACCGACGCCGCCCGTCTGGTGACCAACGCCGACGGCGCGAACCTGCACTACGGGATCGCGTCGGCGCTGAGCCAGCAGCGGGGGTCCGACATCGCAGTCCTGGAAACCGACGAACGCGTCGTCTCCGACATGATCGACCAGGGCAGGCCCGAGATCCTGGTGCTGCTGAACTTCAGCCGCGACCAACTCGACCGGCACCACGAGATCAAGTCCCTCGGGCGGTCCTGGCGGCAGGCCCTGGCCAAGGCGGGCGACGCCGGGCCGGTGGTCGTGGCCAACACCGACGACCCCCTCGTCACCTGGGCTGCCGGCACCGCCACCCGGGTCATCTGGGTCGACACCGCCACCCGGTGGAACGCCGACGCTGCGCTGTGCCCGGCCTGCGGCGCGGTGCTCCGCCGCCAGGAGCCGATCGGCGAAACCGCAGGAACCTGGGACTGCCCCGGCTGCGAACTCACCGAACCCAATCCTGACTACGCCGTTTCCGGCGATTCGATCGTGCTCCCCGACGGCAGCCGGGTCGAGCCGCGACTCAACGTGCCCGGGGCGTTCAACGTCGCCAACGCCGCCTGCGCGCTCGCCGCGGCCGTCGAAATGGGCGTGGGGGTCGAGGCGGCGCTGCGCGGAATGCGGACGGTCACCTCCCCCGCCGGACGGTTCGCGACCGCGACGTTCGGGCCCACCACCGCCCGGTTGCTGCTGGCGAAGAACCCGGCCGGCTGGGCCGAGGCGCTCCCCCTCGCTACCAGCGATCCCGTCATCCTCGCGATCGACTCCGTCGCCGCCGACGGCAAGGACGTCTCCTGGCTATGGGACGTCGACTTCGAACAAGTCGCCGGGCGGCACGTCATCGCGACCGGCCCCCGGGCGCAGGACCTCGCGGTTCGCTTGTCGTACGCCGCAGTGGAGCACACGATCATCGCCGACCTTCGCGCGGCGCTCGCCGCCCATGCCGGGGCCGTGGACGTCATCGCCACCTACACCCCGTTCCAGCGGCTGTTGAAGATGGGAGGCCTGCGATGAGCCGTCCGATCGAGATCGTGCTGGTTTACCAGTCGCTGCTGGGCATCTACGGCGACCGCGGCAACGCCCTGGTGCTGCTGAAGCGGCTGCACTGGCGCGGCATCGACGCCGAGCTCACCATCGTGGAGCCGGGCGAGCCGGTGCCCGCGACAGGTTCGGTGTACCTGCTCGGCGGGGGTGAGGACGCCGCCCAGATCTCCGCGGTCAGGGAGCTGAAGCGCGACGGCCATCTGTTCGAGGCGATCGACCGTGGTGCCGCACTGTTCGCCGTCTGCGCGGGCTACCAGATCACCGGGCACACGTTCACCGTCGGAGAGCACGACGAGGTCATCGAGGGCCTGGGTCTGCTCGACGTGACCACCCGACGCGGACCCGAGCGGGCGGTCGGCGAGATCCTCACCCGCTGGACCAGACCGGACGGCAGCGAGTCGCTGATCACAGGCTTCGAGAACCACGGCGGCTTCACCACCCTGGGTCCTGACGCGTCGCCCCTCGCCTTCGTCGAGATCGGCGTGGGCAACGCCGACGACGGGACCGAGGGCGCCGTCGCGGGCAAGATCGTCGGAACCTACCCGCACGGGCCGGTGCTGGCCCGGAACCCCGATCTGGCCGACTGGGTGCTGGAACTCGCCCTGGAGCGTTCCCTGGAGCCGCTGCCGCGCCCGGAGATCGACGAACTGCGGCGCCAGCGGATCGAGTTCGTGCGCCGTCAGGGCCTGCGCCGCTGAACCTTCGATTTCCACTTGATCGCGGCTTGAGGTAATGTTCCTTCTCGCGCGCCGCTAGCTCAACTGGCAGAGCAGCTGGCTCTTAACTAGCGGGTTCGGGGTTCGAGTCCCTGGCGGCGCACAACAGGGTTTCACCCTCAGGCACAAGGCCTGATCACCGACCGATACTCATCAGGTCAGGTGGTCAGGCCTTCAGTGTCCAGTCCCATGTTCTGGGGGCGTGTCTCGTGCCCTGAGCACGCTGACGTCTACCCGTTCCGCGCAGACGATCATCCCGATCACCGGTCCCGGTGAGGGTCTCGGCCTCATCCTGCCGTTCGCGCATGACGCCCGCGACACTCGCTGTCAGCGGGTCTGCACGGACGAGCGTCGTGCCGGGCCCAGCGCCTCGTCGGGTGTCGCCCGCGTCACAGGCCTGTTCGACACCCATCATCGCGTCCTTGACGCTCTCGACCCGTCGATCGCCGATTCCCGAACCACGTTCTCGGCCGGGCGGCGATGCAGCCGCCGACGCCTGACCGGCGTGGTCGGTCAGTCGCCCAGCAGGGGGAGACCCGCGAGCATTCGCTGCAGGTGCATGACCTGACGGGGCACGTATTCGGCGACAGTGAGTCCGACGACATCGGCGACGGTCTGCACGTCGGCGACGATGCGGCGCACGTGTCCGCTGCTCAGGCCACCGGGAACGGCGCCGAGCCCGAGAACCATCTCGGAGCTGTCGACGACATCGACGTCGAGGTGGATCGCCACACGAGAGCACCCCGTGGCGGCGAGCCACTCGATCACCGGCGTGCTGCGCTCACGGAGCTGGTCCGGTGCGAAAGAGGCGATGCCCCACTGCGCCACGTGCGGGATGTCGTCGGCGGTCCATTCGTGCAGCCCGACCAGGGCGACCCGGTCGCACCTGACCAGGGCCGGCAGCACGTTCTCGATGTCGCCATCGCCGTGCCCGGTCAGCACGGACACCGCCATCGCGTGGTAGCCGGGGTACTGGCTGGCGCCGGTGCCGACGTCCGGGTGCGCGTCGATCCACAGCACCGCCAGGTCGTCGCCGTAGCGTCGGGCCAGGGCCGCGAAGGGTGCCACGCTGACCGAGCATTCGCCGCCAAGGGTGAGGATCCGGTCGGGGTCATGCTCCTCGATGACCGCCAGCGCCGAGCGCAGGCTTTCCAGCACGGCTTCCTTGGCCTCGATACCGTCGCGCTTGTCGAGCCCGGCGTCGGACATGGGCACGCCTACCACCGCCGTCGGACCCTTGTGTTCGGGCAGCACGGCCGCCAGCACCGTGCTTCCCACCGCGTACCCGCGGCGGGCGACATCGAAGGGGAACTCCGGCGCACAGGAGCGGACGCTGGAGGATCCGGCACCCTGCCACTGAGGCCAGACGAGTCGAAGCGTCGTGCCCCGATCCTTGTCACTGCTCCGGGAGTTGCTTGTGTTCATCGTGCCTCCAGCCTGGGCAACTCGCTTTGCGGGTTCCAGGGTGCCATGCCGGGCAGAGGCACGGCAGGGCCCGGCTCACTCCGCCACACCGGGCCTGCGGCGTCGCCGGCGGCCCGGGTCCGGCCAGGCCGGCGAGCCTGGCCCGTCTGCGACAATCGTGGAGTGGCGAGAACGAAACTGACCCCGGGAAGGGAGCCGGTGCGACTGGTGGCGGTGGACATGGACGGCACCTTCCTTGACGCCCGTAGCGAATACGACCGCGACAGGTTCGCCCGGCTCCACCGGCGGATGCAGGCGGCGGACGTGCAGTTCGTGGTCGCCAGCGGCAACCAGTACTGGCAGTTGCTGGGCTACTTCGAGGGCTTCGCCGATGTGCTGTTCATCGCCGAGAACGGCGCGGTCATCGGAACCGCCGAGGAACTGGTGCAGGTGACCCCGTTCGAGCCGGCCGCGGTGTCCGCCGCCCTGGATCTGGTCGACTCGATGCCCGACGTCCTCAACCTGGCCTGCGGACGGCGGTCAGCCTATGCGTTGCGCGACAGCGACCCCGAAGCGGTGATGCGCCTGCGCCACTACTACCGGCGGCTCGACCTTGTGGATCGGTGGACCGACATCGACGACGACCTGGTCAAACTGGCCCTCGCCTGCCGTCCCGAGCAGACGGCGTCCCTGTTGCAGCGGCTCGCCGTCGGGCTGCCTGAGGCCATCGTCCCGACCTCCAGCGGACACGGCTCCATCGACCTGATCTCGCGCGGGGTGAACAAGGGATCGGCGCTGGCCTGGCTCGGCAGTCGGCTGGGCATCGCAGCGGAGAACATGATCGCGTTCGGTGACGGCGGCAACGACGTGGAGATGCTGGCACTGGCCGGCCTGGGGGGGGCGATGGCCAATGCCCCGGACGACATCAAAGCTCGCGCCGACATGGTGGCCGGCGGAAACGACGAACACGGCGTGCTGGTGTTCCTCGAGCACCTCCTGGGGACCCCCCCGACGCTTCGCCAGTGACGGCGTGCGGCGGCGCCCGTCAATGACGGCGGACCGCGCGCACCACAGAGCGGAGGATGAGCAGGAACGCGGCGACGCCCGCGACTGCCGCCGCCGCCAGGGCCACGCGTTCGGTGCGCAGCTTGCCCTGATCATCGATGACCTGGGCCTTGGCCTGGGCGAATTCGTGCTCGGCGAAGGCGCGGGCGTCGGCGATGCCCTGATGCACGATCGCCTTAGGATGTACCTGGTTGATCAGCGACTCGACGCTGGCCGCCAAGCGTTCCCGAGCGGCGTTGATCTCGGCCTCGATCTCGGCTGTGGTCCGGGGTTGGGTCTGTGCCACGTCGTCCACGTTGTCCTCCCGTGTCGCTGCGCTCACCGTCGAAAGCAACACTATGCCAGCCGCTGACCCGGTGATGCCGAACCCGCGGAGGCCTGTTGGGCATGGCCTAGAGTGTCCGCATGACCACTCTCTCCGCCGGCGATCTGGCCCCTGCCTTCACCTTGCTCGACGCGGACCAGCACCCGGTCTCACTGTCCGACTTCGCCGGACGCCGGGTCATCGTGTACTTCTTCCCCGCGGCGATGACCCCGGGCTGCACGGTTCAGGCGGTCGACTTCGAGGCAGCGCTGGGCGACCTCGCCGCCGCGGGCTACCAGGTGATCGGCATCTCCCCCGACACGCCGGAGAAGCTGTCCCGCTTCCGCGACGCCGAGCATCTCGGCTTCCCGTTGCTGTCCGATCCGGACCGGGACGTCCTGAAGGAGTACGGGGCTTTCGGCATCAAAACGCTGTACGGCAAGCAGATCGAGGGCGTCATCCGGTCCACGTTCCTCATCGACGTGGATGAGTCGGGTGTGGGCAAGGTCGCCGTCGCGCAGTACAACGTGAAGGCCACCGGACACGTCGCGAGGCTTCGTCGCGAACTGGGCTTCTGAAACCCACCGCGTGCACCGCGCCAGACCGGCGCGTCCCGATTCCGCACGGTCGTAGCATGGCTGACAGGCCGGGTTGCACGAACCGTCCTGCTCGGCTGAAGGAGGTGCCACAGTGATCCCGGTCACCATCGCCAGTCTGGCCGTCGATGCCCGATCTCAGCCCGTCCTCATCCTCAAGCCGGTGGACGAGGATCCCGGTGCGGGCAAGGTGTTGCCGATCTGGATCGGCCACCAGGAGGCGACCGCGATCGTCCTCGCCGTCGAGGGCACCACACCGCCGCGTCCACTGGTCTACGACCTGTTCGCCAGGCTGCTCCGTGCGGTCGATGCCGAGGTGCAGCGGGTCGAGATCACCCGGATCGAGGACGGCACGTTCTACGCCGAGATCTCCCTGCGCACTCCAGCGGGGCACCGGATCATCGACGCCCGCCCCTCCGATTCGGTGGCCCTGGCCGTCCGCGTGGGGGCTCCCATCTTCGTCGCGGACGCGGTGATGGACGAGGCTGGGATCCGCGAGCCCGAACCCCAGGAGGACGACGAGTCCGAAGTGGCCGCCTTCGCCGACTTCCTCGACTCCGTCGATCCCGAGGACTTCCGAGGCTGAGTGCCCGGCGTGCCCCGCGGTCACCGGTGAAGCCGGCTGAGTCCGTCCTGGGTCTGCCGCCCCGCGGCTCGCGCGAGGGCTTCGTGTGCGAAGGTTGATCCCGAAGGGGCGCCGCGACGCGCCGCCACGGCGCCTGGCGAATCAGGATGAAGCAGATGGGCCGAGTCGATCCAGCGCCGAGCGCGCCCTGGAGCCTGTCCGAGTCGCAGGTGCTCGAGGCGATGGGGAGTTCCCCCCGGGGTCTGAGCGCTGACGTTGCCGCGCAGCGCCTGCAGCGGGTAGGGCCGAACGTGTTGAAGCCGCGGCGGCGCGACTCTGCGTGGCGGTCGTTCCTTTCCCAGTTCACCAGCCCGTTGGTCCTCATCCTGGTGTTCGCAGCCGTGGTCTCCGCGGTGGTCGGCGAGTGGACCGACGCCGGCATCGTGGTGGCCATCGTCGCTGCCAGCGCCGTGTTGAGTTTCGTCCAGGAATACTCGGCCAGCCAGGCCGTCGAGAGACTCCGGGCCCACGTGGCACTCAAGGCCAACGTCCTTCGGGACGGGAGACCCGCACTCATTCCCGTCGTCGACCTGGTCCCCGGCGACGTGGTGCTGCTGTCGGCCGGGAGCCTGATTCCGGCAGATGGGATCGTTGTCGAAGCCAGGGACTTCTTCGTCAACCAGTCCGTGCTGACCGGCGAGACGTTTCCGGTGGAGAAGAAGGTCGGTCCGGTGGACGCGGAGGCGGCGCTACCCGAACGGACCAACTCGGTCTTCATGGGCACGAGCGTCCGTAGCGGTACCGCGCGGGCGGTGATCGTCCAGACTGGCGCCGGTACTGAGTACGGACAGATCGCCGAACGGCTGACCCTGCGCCCACCTGAGACGGAGTTCGAGCGCGGGATCCGGCGTTTCGGCGTCCTGCTCACCCAGATCATGACCGTGCTGGTGCTGGGCGTCTTCGCGGTCAATGTGCTGTTGAACAAGCCGACGATCGACTCCCTGCTGTTCGCCATCGCCCTGGCGGTGGGCATCGCACCAGAACTGCTGCCCGCGATCATCAGCGTCAATCTGGCCAGGGGCGCCCAGAACATGGCCAAGCGGAGCGTCATCGTTCGCCGGCTCAACGCCATCGAGAACCTGGGCAGCATGGACACCCTGTGCACCGACAAGACCGGCACGCTCACCGTGGGCGTGGTCACCCTGGACGGCGCCCTGGACGTCGAGGGGCAGCACTCCGAGGAGGTGCTGCGCTGGGCGTACCTGAACGCGGCGTTCCAGACCGGTCTGGCCAACCCCCTGGACGAGGCGATCCTCGCCCAGCCCCATCCCGACACGACCGGTATGGACAAGCTGGAGGAGATCCCCTACGACTTCGTCCGCAAGCGCCTGAGCGTCGTGATCGATTCCGATCCCGGCACCGACATCAGGCCGATGCTGATCACCAAAGGGGCGCTGGAGAAGATCCTCGCCGTGTGCACGCACGTTCGCGCCGGCGGCGCCTCCGTCCCGCTGGGTGCGGACAGGCGTGGCGCGATCGAGGCCCGCTACGCCGCCTGGAGCGCGGAGGGCTACCGCGTCCTGGGCCTGGCGGTGAGGGACGTGCCGCGCCAGGCCGAGTACACCATCGAGGCAGACGAACGCGAGATGACCTTCGGCGGCTTCCTGCTGTTCTTCGACCCTCCCAAGCCGGACGCGAAGGCGACACTGGAGTCGCTGGCGACGCTCGGCGTCCACGTGAAGATCATCACCGGTGACAATCGGCTCGTGGCGCGGCATCTTGCCCACACCCTGGACCTGCCGGTGGACAGCATCCTTCCGGCCAGTCAGATGGCCGAACTGCATGACGAGGCCTTCTGGCACGTCGCCGAACGCACCACGATCTTCGCCGAGGTCGATCCGAACCAGAAGGAACGCATCATCCTCGCGCTCCGCAGGACGGGCCACGTCGTGGGTTACATGGGCGACGGCATCAACGACGCCCCGGCGCTCCATGCCGCCGACGTCGGCATCTCCGTCGACCAGGCGGTGGACGTGGCCAAGGAGGCTGCCGATTTCGTCCTGCTGCGCCAAGACCTCGGCGTCCTCCGCGCAGGCATCGAAGAGGGCCGCCGGACGTTCGCCAACACGCTCAAGTACATCTTCACGACCACCAGCGCGAACTTCGGGAACATGCTCAGCATGGCCGGCGCCTCCCTGTTCCTGCCCTTCCTGCCCCTGCTCGCCAAGCAGATCCTGCTGAACAACTTCCTGTCCGACCTCCCCGCGGTGGGGATCGCCCGCGACAACGTGGATCCGGACATGGTGGATCGCCCCCACCGCTGGAACATCGGCATGATCCGCAACTTCATGATCGTCTTCGGGCTGGTGAGTTCCGCCTTCGACTACGCGACGTTCGCGCTGTTGCTGTTCGCGATCCAGGCCACCGAACGCCAGTTCCAGACGGGGTGGTTCATCGAGTCGCTCCTCACCGAGCTCGTTGTCGCCCTGGTGGTGCGCACGCGCAGGCCCTTCTTCCGCAGTCGTCCCGGGACACTGCTGTGGACCACGACGCTGGCAGTCGGCCTGGTGACGCTGGCGATTCCCTATCTCCCCAACGCGCATCTCCTGGGCTTCACTCCCCTACCGCTCTGGGTGACGGCCGCCCTGGTCGCACTCACCGGGCTGTACGTCATCGCCGCCGAGATCACCAAGAAGTTCTTCTACGCCCACACCGCCTGGTGATCCGCCCGCGCAGGACACCGATCGGGCCGCTTCGCCCCGCCCGGCGTCTCAGGCCTCTTCGTAACCCTGGTGGAACTCCTCGTCAGGAACCGGCCAGGAGTTGCCCCGATCGTCAGTGACGATCCACATCCCGGGTTCGGCGATCGCGTCCCCCTCCAGCGTCGACACAGCCTGACGCTCGCTGACCCTGGTGGCCCACACCAGGCCCAGCCTCCGGTAGCGCTGACCGTCAACGTGCTCGTAGAGCTCGGGGAACTCCGCCGCCGCCACGCCCCTCACCGACCCGTCGGGGCCTTCCACCCACCAGTCACCGGCCCGGGCCTGCAGCGTGCTGCCAGTACTGGTCCGCCACTGCCGATCAGCCGGCAACAGGCGCGCGCGCACCTCTCCTCGGCGCCTGAATCGTCGGGGAAAGACGGTCATGCGCCCTCACCCTCTCGCACGGGGACGATCCCCCACTGGTACAGGCGCGCGACGATGGTACGGACCGCGTCCGCGTTGGCGGTCCTCCGTCCGGCGCTGAGTTCCTCCCAGGGGAGCAGATCCGAATGCAGGCGCGCCCGCTCGGCCCGCAGGGCGGCCTCGGACTTCTCCCTCGCGGAGAGGCCCGGGCCGGGCCGCTCAAGGTTGCGGCGCCAGCCACCGGCCACGCGGAGCCCGTACCAGCGCTGATGTTCCAGTTCGCCGATCTCCAGGGCTTCGGCGTTCGTCAGCACCGCCGAGCCGTCGGACAGGGCCCCCGTGTCGTCGCGGGTTACGGCACGCCATCGGTAGCCGCGCAGGCGGAGTGCCCGCAGGACATTGCGCAACTGCCGGAGGTTGTCGTCGCGGAAGAACTCGGGCAGGCGCTGCGTCACCGGGTCGGCGGGCTGCCCCCAGCCGCGGCGGGCCGCTCGCGCATCACCGGCGTCGGTGTCAGCGGTTCCCCACCACTGGTGTTGCTGGCGTGCCAGCACCGTCCACGAGTCCTCCGGTACGCCACCGTCCTGGAGGTAGCTGGGTCCGTAGTGCACCACCGACCGCGACGGCAGGTCAGGCAGCGGCTCGACCCCGGCGACGGTGTCGTTCGGCGCGAAGACCACGGCCTGCGGATGCATCCGGGTCAGCCGAGTGGCTCGCGACGTCACCGTGCGTGACGGCGGATCGGTGATCACGATCGCCGACGTCACGCCATCCGGGCAGGACTGCACGGCGGCCTGCTCCCACGACAGGGACGAGCACTCCACCGGGAGCGATCGACCGCAGGGCGCGCAGCTGGCCAGCCACTCCTCCCGGATCGCTTCGGCACCAACGCCGCCGAGAGTGATGATCACGTCGAGCAGTCCGCGACCTGGCAGCGGCGTCATGGACTCGACCTTCCTGTGGGCGTCGAGTTCGGCCCGGAAGTGGCGTTGAAGCGCCAGTTCGTCCAGCAGCGCCACGCTCAGCGGACTGTCCCCGAGAACCAGCACCCGCGCCGGTTCCAGGCTGACCAGGCCGGCGACGATGCTGCGAGCCAGCAGGCCGTCGACCGACAGGGCATCGACGAAGAAGCCCGTCGTGTCGAGTCGGGTCAGTTGCCAGTCCCTGGCCTCTCGGGGGTCGTCGAAGAAGGCGACCAAGCGCGGCACTGACTCCTGCGAAAGCCAATCCTGCTCCGACACCCCGGCGCCGTCGAGGACGGACGCGGCGGCGTCCACCACGTCGCGGTTGCGCTGCTGAGAGGCGCTGGAGGCGAACAGCCGATGGAGCGCGATCCGGCCACCCTTGCGCCGCAGCAGCGCCCAGTTGAGAACGTCACGGCCGGCCGGGTCACCCACCAGGATTCGGGCCCCGACAGCCCGCAGCTCGCCCAGCGCCGGCTCTTCGCCGTTGGAGTGGATCACGACCACCTCGCGATCGCCCCGGCTGCGCGAAGCCTTCTTCTCCTCCGGACGCAGGTCGTACCAGTCGGGGTACCTCGGACGCTCCTGCTTTTCGGTGATGAGCGCCTTCACGAGCGCGACCGCCTTCGCGTCCACACCCACCACCACGTCGACTGCGGCGGCACCGCGGATCCGCCACCGGTCCAGCTGCTGGCGCGACAACGCTGCCACGGTCGTCACGGCACCGACGACGAGCGTGGCCAGGCCGGTCATCCGCGCGACCTGGAAGCCCAGCGGGTACGCCCCCGGGCACGACGTGCCCTCGCCGAACACCCCACCCTCGACCTGGCCGGCGAACAGGTTCAAGGTCCAGGCGATGACCGAGACCCAGCTGTACCCCGTACTGCACGGCAGGTACGCGGCGAGGCCCAGTCCGACGGTGACGGCTGCCGGCAGCGAGATCAGAATCAGTTCGCGGTACCTGGCCAGGCGTGGCTTCGCCTGCACGCGGTAGGCGGCCATCGTCGCGAAGCCGACGAATGCCAGCGTCCACAGTTGGTTGGCCGGTGTCGGCAGGAGCCAGCCCCAGCCCTGGTCACCCGTGAACGGTCCAACCGCCCAGTCCGGACGGAGCCAAGCGGTGACCGCGAGCACCATCCCCAGGACGGCGGCCAGGGTCGCCCACAACTGCCACGCGAGTGCGCCTGAGGTCCATCGGTCTCGGGACGCGGTGGCCCGTGTCCTCTCACTGGTCGCGGTCATCCGCTGGCTCACCCGCCTCGTCCCTGGCTCCCGGCCCACCCGCTTCTGCGTGACCCTAGCCGCTGGGCGGGCGGCGTGCTGCGAATCCCGGAAGAGGCGCGCCTGACCAACGAACGGCACCTCGCCGATCCACGACGCACGTAGCCTGGGACAGGGTGATCCCCATGGCCCTCGCGCCATGCCACACACGTCGACCGGAGGACGAACGTGAACTCCATCTCAGGCACGGACCAGGCGCGGCGGGAGCCTGCGGGGGTCCTGGTCCTCAGAACCCTCGCGATGCCGAAAGACGCCAACCCACGCGGCGATGTCTTCGGCGGTTGGATCCTGTCCCAGATGGACATCGCCGGGGGCCTGATGGCTTCTGAGGTCGCGCAAGGGAGAACGGTCACCGTGACCGTCGAGCAGATCCTCTTCCAACGCCCCGTCTCGGTGGGTGACACCATCTGCGTGCACGCGAAGCTGCTGAAGGTCGGCCGGACCTCGATGGACATCAAGCTCGAAGTGTGGGCCCGCGACCTCATGGGCGCCTACGAGGCCGAGCGCCAGCTGGTGACCGAGGGTGTGTTCCGCTACGTCGCGATCGACGCGGACGGCACGCCCCGCATGGTGCCGGACAACCCGAGGTTCTTCTCCAGGGAATGACCCGCGGCTCGCCGAGACGCCTGATCTGCTCGTCGGGGGTCATCGCGGCACAGGCGAGCAGCATCACGCCCTGGATGAGCGGGGCATGATGGGCCGATGCCGGCATCCTCACCACGAACCCGCTACTACACCGCGGCAAGCATCGATGGTTTCATAGCCACCGCGGAGAACTCGTTGGACTGGCTGTTCACCCACCAGATCGACCAGAACGGGCCCATGGGCTATGAACCCTTCCTCAGCGAGATCGGCGCGCTGGCCATGGGCGCCACCACGTACGCCTGGTTGACGCAGCACGCGGCACGCACGGGTGAGCCGTGGCCCTACGCCATACCCTGCTGGGTCTTCACCCACGGCCACAGCGGGCCGCCCGCACAGGGGGACATCCGGTTCACCCACGCCCCCATCCCCGCGGTCCATGCGGAGATGTCCGCCGCGGCCGCCGGGCGTGACCTGTGGATCGTTGGTGGCGGCGACCTGGCCGGCCAGTTCGCCGACCACGGCCTGCTGGACCAGGTCACGGTCTGCCTAGCGCCGGTCACGCTAGGCTCGGGCGCTCCGCTGCTGCCACGGCGGCTCGACCTCCGCCTGACCGACACCGCCCGCAACGGCGACTTCGTGTGCGCGACCTACGCCGTGCTCGACCCGGCGAGGTGAAGCGTCCGAGGCCGCGCCGAACGGCAATCGATGGCAATGTCGGGCGTGGCCCGGAAGCCCACCGATAACGTCGAAATGGCCGGCCAGTGCCGGTTCACCAGGTGCGACGCGACGACGCTCGGAAGGACCGACCTCCATGGCAAACAAGACCCAGGGCACGCTCACGAAGGGGAGGATCTTCTCGTACTCCCTCGGCGACGTCGCGAACAACCTGTCTTTCCAGATGACCTCGATGTTCCTCATGGTGTACATGACCGACATCGCCGGCGTCCCGGCCGCGTTGGCCGGCACCATCTACGGCGTCACCAAGGTCTGGGCCGGAGTCACCGACCTGGTCGCCGGCAACACCGTCGACAAGGCCGACACGCGCTGGGGCCGGCTCCGTCCCTGGATTCTGTGGGGCAGCACACCGCTGGCCGTGGTCTTCGTCGCCCTCTTCAGCACCCCTGCCGGCCTGAGCCCGGCAATGACAGTCGCCTGGATCCTGCTGTTCGACGCAGCCTTCCAGCTCTTCTATTCGTTCGTGAACATCCCCTACGGTTCGCTCTCGGCAGCCATGACGCAGGACGGGGTCGACCGCTCCCGGCTGTCGGGAGCCCGGTCGATCGCCTCGGCGACGACCGGCGTGCTGCTGTCCGCCGTCGTCGCCCCACAGTTCCAGAACACCGCGGCCGACGACGTACGGGTCAAGTTCATGATCACCACGCTGATCCTCGCCGTCGTGGCCGTCGCGCTCTACCTGTGGTGCTTCTTCAACACCCGCGAGGTGGTGCCGCGCAGTCCCGGCAAGGTCAAGCTCTCCAACACCCTGAAGATGGTCGGCAAGAACCGGCCGCTCATCGTCCTCTGCCTCGGAGCCTTCTTCCTGCTGTCGGCGATGTTCACGATGGCGGCCGTGGGCATGTACTACGCCCGCTACGTGCTGGGGAACGCCTCGTGGTACACCTTCCTGATGCTGGCCCAGACGGTCGGCACCATCGCGGTGGCCTCCAGCGTCCCGGCCATCACCGTCAAACTGGGCAAGCGCAAGGGCTACGCCGTCGCGGCCGCGATCACGGTCCTGGCGTTCGCGCTTATCTACTTCGTGCCCGAGCACAGCCTGCCGGTGGCCATCATCGCCTGGCTGCTGTACGGCATCGGGACCGGTGGCACCAATTCACTGATGTTCTCGATGCAGGCCGACACGGTCGACTACGGCGAATGGAAGACCGGGACCCGTTCCGAGGGCGGCAGCTACTCGATCCTGTCGTTCATCCGCAAGTGCGGCCAAGGCCTGGGCGGCGCAGTGGGAGCCGCCATCATCGGGGCTTTCGGCTACGTGGCCAAGGCCCCGGAGCAGACCGAGACCGCCCTGCAAGGGATCCGTCTCGCCACCGGCGCCGTCCCGGCGCTGCTGGCAGTGGTCGCCGGACTGGTCGTCCTGGCCTACCCACTCTCGGAGACCCAACACAAGGTGCTGGTCGCCGAACTCAACGAGCGGCGCACCCAGGGGCTGGTGCCCGAGACTGCGGGACTGCCCGAGTCCGAGGTTGTGGTGCCCTCGCTCGGTGATGGCCGGACGACACAGGTCACGACTCACGCAGCGGGCATCGCGCCCATCGTCACCTTCTTCGAACAGGGCGGATCGGGCGCGGGGGTCATCGCACCCAAGGTGGCCGAACGCCTCGGCGTCCCGTTCGTGCAGCAGAGGTTCAGCTCAGAGCAGATCGCGCAGGTCGATACCGAAGCGATGCGTGCCGCCGGCGGGTTCGACCGCTTTCTGCGGGGGGTCTCCTTCACAGGCGCCCAGGACGCCGACCAGTCCGTCGGCGCTGATCGGAGCACCGATCACGACCTTGCCCTGGAGAACACCCGGAGCGTGCTCGAGGCGGTCAAGGACGGCGGCGTCATCCTTGGCCGGAACGGCGCCTTCGTCCTGGCCAAGGCCGTCGGCGCGTTGCACGTCCGCCTCACCGCGCCCCGCTCCGTCCGGATCGAACGAGTCGCTGCCGAAGCCGGCATCGACACCGAGCTCGCGGCCGCCCGCCTGGCGCACGAGGATCTCCTGCGGTCGGAGATGTCGCAGCGGCTCTACCAGTGGGATCCCAACGACGACCAGTTCTATGACCTGGTGATCAACACGGGCTCTTTCACCTACGGCATGGCAGTCGACGTGGTGCTGGACGTCTACCGGTCGAAGTACCCCGCCCAGAAGGCCTGATCGGTGGCCGGCCGGCTCACCCGAGCGGGTCGCCGGGCCCACCTCCGAGCGGTCTAGCGTGAAACCCAAGACCAGGGACACGCCACCCGCTGCCGCCCCCTCCAGCCAACAAGGAGGACACCGATGATCAGCCTGAAGGCCCACGTCCTGTCTCGGTACGCCTCGACCATCAGCGACGACGACACCGGCCGCGTCCAGCGCCAACTCGATCAGATCGCCCGAACCGACGGGCTGAACACCGCCGTCACGCTTGCCTGGCAGCACGGTCTGGCGTCCGGCTACATCCCCCTGACACTTGCCGACGAACCCCCGGCCAGCGAAATCCGTCCGACCGCGGAGTGCCCGTACCGCTTCGTCCACGTTCCGGTACGCCGAATCAGGGGAGACACCGCCGCGCTGGTCGAACGGCGCATCATGAACGGCGATCACGACCCAGCGCGGCTTGTTTACCACGAGGACGGGATCATCGACACCGGGATCTTCACCGACCCTGCGTTCGCCCCGCTCACGGCGGAGAACCTTGACTGCGTTCTGGACTCGCTTGCGCACCGGGGCCTGCTCATGCCCGTGGACCGCGACGACCCGCGCGTCCGGTTCGTCGAGCCCAGCTCGGCGAGACTGTACGGCGCCCGATACCTGCGGCGGTGGTTCGTGCGCGACCTCCGCCAGTCCGTCACCGCCGCCGTGAAGGCCGTCCTCGGGTCCTCCTCCCCCGTGAACGGCCTGTTCGCCGCGACCCTCGAACGCAGATCGCCCTGCTTCTACTGCTCCGCAGCGACCCTGTTCCCTCTCGAGGTCACCGTCTCGGCCCGGACCGCCCGGGGCCCGCAACTGGCCCGTGGCTACCGGCTCGGTTTCACCTTCGCCCCGGTCGGCGACCCCGGCCAGGTCCGTCACTTCCTCGCCTGGGATGACCCTGCCCCCGGCGAGCCGATCCTGAACATGGACCTGCGCCCACACTCGTTCAGCGACCTCGTCCAGCTCGTCGAGAGCCTCGACGACCGCACCGCAGCCGACGCAGGCACGCCCCCGGCACTGTCGGGCTTCTGCAACCACCGCGCCGGCAACACCATCGCCCACCAGCACTACCAGTTCCTCGACCTTGACCCGCTCCCCCTGGAGCTGGCATTCTCCGCGGCCCTTCAGGGCGGCCTCCCACCCATCGCCCTGCTCGGCCACGTCGGCGTGTGGTCCATCGGGACGGGCTGGCGCGCCCCCGCCTACCTGATCGCCCCCGTCCCCGGACGCGCCGGCGACCGGACGACCACCCAAGACGCCCTGGTGACGGCCGTCAACCTGATCAGCCAAGCCTGGGCCTCGATTGGCCACGAGAAGGCCACCCAGAACCTGTTCGCCACCCACCGTGACGGCCAGATCCGCGCCATCCTGATCCCCCGCGACCGTGACAGGACAGGAGCCACCTACAACCAGCTCACCAAGAGGAACGCCGGCGCGCTGGAGATGATGGGCTACTTCGTCATCGACCAGCGCAGCGACTTGGACACGATCCAGGGCCTTCCCCCAGCACGGCGGAAGGCCCTCGGCGAGGCCTGGCTCACCGCCCTTGCCCCCGACGCGGCCTGGATCGGTGAATTCGAAGCCGAACTTCACAACCGGCCCACCAACGTCCCGCCTCCCTGACCACGTTGGGCCGGTGAGGACGACGGCCGGCGCCACCCCTTGGGCCTACCAGACAGTCACCGAGGCAACCCGAGAAGCGCAGAACAGCGCTTGAGGCCATTGGGTGGGGCCCCTTCTCACCGTCGTCGGTCGAACTTGTGGAGACCACTGACTCAGCACGAACACGGCTGACGACGACAACGGTGCCTCGCGGCCGCTAGGAGATCCTCTCGAAGACCATCGTCGCCTGGATCCGATCACCGCCGCCCATACCCTTGCTGCCCGAGGCTGCGGTGCTAATCGTGTGTAGCCGATACCCGAGCGCGGCCTGAGCGTTGATTGCGTTCTCCAACTCGGTCAAGTTCCCAGAGCCAGTTCCCCACACCCTCTCCTTGAGGATGACTTGGAGGACGACGTAACTCGCACCCCGCGGGGCGGGACGAGGCTGGCCTCCTGCAACAGCATCGGCCGCAATCCGGTCGATCAAGGCACCAGGGCCGTGGGGGGCAGCGGGCGGGGACTGCACCTTGTCGGTCCAGTCCCTTCCGTCCCACCACCGCGTGGTTCCGGATCCGTCGTTGTACCATCCCGCCCGCGTCTCAGCCATCGCTCCCCCTATCCTTCTCGCCGCCTGCTGAAATCACCACGCTAGCGTTCTGGGGGTGATCCTCTCGCGGACGGACGATCTATACCCTCCACGCAAGATCGAGGAAGGCATCCCAGAGGGCGGCTGCACTGTCGTGGTGTCAAGAACTCATGGGTAGTGTCCAACCGTGGCTTCTTGGGCGTCTCTGCGTCGGTTGCCCGCCATCGGTCTCGCGGAACTCGATGAGCGGGCGGCACTGCTCACGCGCTTCGACCGCAAGTACCTCATGGACGTCGCCAGCGCCGAGAAGCTGTTGGCGACGATGCCCCGCGGTACCCGAGTGCTGGACATTGACGGACGACGGAGCTGCGCCTACTCCTCGACGTATTTGGACACCGGCTCCCTGACCGGCTATCTGGACTCCGCGCTTGGCCGCACCCGGGGGTTCAAGGTCCGCTTCCGGCGCTACGAGAATGCGGGCGAGGAGTTCCTGGAGGTCAAGACCACCCGGGGCGCTCAGACAGTGAAGGAGCGGGTCGCCCTCGGCGCGACCCCAGCGGGTGGGCTCACTGCCGAAGGCCAACGGTTCGTGAGCGAACAGCTGTCGGCCGCCGGCATCAACCCTGACGGCCCCCTGCATCCGGTGCTGCAGACGGGCTACCAGCGCACCACCTTGTTCCTGCCCGAGACGTCGAGCAGGGTCACCATCGACCTCCAGCCCACGTGGCACGCGGTCAACCCGGCCGCCTCCCTCACGTGCCCCCGTCTGGCTTTCGTGGAGACCAAGACCGCACACCAGACAACTTCGGTGGACCACCTGCTGTGGTCGCTCGGTCACCGCCCGGTGTCCATTTCCAAGGACGTCATGGGTCTGGCCGCCCTCAACCCCGCGCTTCCCCGCAAGCGTTGGGGGCGCGTGCTGGACTCGTGGTTCGCGAATCCCACGTGGGAGCTCGTTGGGGATTCTCCGCCGTTCGCTGGTTATTGCGCATAACGGGTCCAGGCTTAGGCCGGCAGCCCCGGCGCATGGGCCGAGGACGTGGTTGCCGACCGCGACTTCGGCAGGCGTGTTCACTGCAGCGGGTGCACACGCCCAGCGCCTGAGGCGCTGTGGCGGCGCCGTCGGCTTCCCGCGTTGCGTGGGAGCCAACGACCCGGCCGAGGGCGCCAATAAGACCGCATGCCTCCTCGACTAGTTCGAGTGGTGAATGCCGCGGTGGGTCGAGTCGAACGGAACCTATCACCAAGGCACATCCAGCCGGACGCGCGGCTCATGGTCACCACTGCACGCATGAGCGGACCTGTGAGCAGGTCGTCATATCGTCGGCGGGTGAGTACGTCCATGGCTCCCGTGTCCCTCCGTCCCGGCCCGCTCGGCGTGGGCGGCATCCTGGCCAACTCGTTCGCTGTGTTCCGGCGAAGGTTCGGGCTGTTCCTGCTCCTGGGGCTGGTGCCCTACCTGTTCCTCGTCGGGCTCGGTCTGCTGCTCGTGGTGGTAGCGGTGGTAGTGGAGGCCGGCGCGGCGGCGTCGGGGGGCCGAAGAGAACTCAGCGGCATCGTGCGCGCATTGGCGCTCCTGGCGATCCCCGTCGTTCTCATGCTTCCCCTTGTCCAGGCCAAGGCTGACGCGATGGCAGCGCTGGCGGCAGATGATCTGCAGAACGGACAGCGCGCCGACTTCGCCGGGGTGTTCGAGCGCAGCCGGGGGGTCGCCAGACGGGTGCTCGGAATCTGCCTGTTGTTCGGGCCGATGCTTCTCGCCGGGGCGGCCGTTCTGGGCGTGCTGGGCTGGGCGTTCACCGACTCCACGCCCCAGCTGCGCCCCCTTGCCGTCGTCGTGTCGGGTGTCGTGCTGCTCCTGACCGTGCTGCTGCTCACGGTGAGATGGTTCGTTGTCATTCCGGCCGTCGCGATCGAGAAGAACACCGGCTATGAGGCTCTCGGCCGCTCCTGGCGCCTGACTGCAGGCGGGTTCTGGCGAATCGTGGGCGCCTTCATCCCGGTGTACCTGCTGGAGTGGCTGGCTTCGGTAGCCGGTTCGCGCCTCAACCCGATGTCAGCCATCAGCCGGGCGCTTGACACCGACCGCGGAGCTGTCTCATCCGCGCTGATCACGGCGATCCCCTCGCTGATCGCCGTGGCGCTGCTCGGTTTGGGCATCCGGGCCCTCTCGGACTCGTTCCTGGCAGTGATGGCGACTGTTGTTCACCGGGACCAGATCCTGCGCAGCCATGCCTCGCCCAGCGGGTGGAGTGCACCGGTCCCCTACCCGTCAGCCCGCTCTTCCAGCCCGTACGCAGGAACACCGTCCGGCTACGGCACGGCGTCCGCGGGGTACGGATCAACGCTGTGGACGAGACCGGACCAGGCCGACCCGAACAGCGCTCGGGGTCCGGCCGGGCCTGTGTCCAGCCAGTCGCCCGAGGCCTGGCCCAGCGGTGGATCCTGGCCGTACGGCTCAGCAGCCGGCCCGAGCGGGGGCGATCCCAACGCGGGAGGCTCGGGATCGGTCAGCCCCTGGCAGCGGCCGGCCGACCCACAATGAGACTGCCCTGAGGGGCCCGCCCCAATGCACGACACTGCCTGGCCGGGCGCGGTCGATCGGGACAGTCGGCGATCCCATGTTGTCCGCGACAGCCGGGAGACGCGCGATTCTGCTAGGCAGCCGAGGATGCTCCAGCCATATTCGCTCGGGCCCGTCTCAGGTTTTCGCAGCGACCTCCGCGTGTCGATCGGCTCAGGTGGGCCGTTGGGTAGCCGAGCTTCCGCCGCGCCTGTCGTGCGGGTCGCCCTACTGCGCTGCCTTCTCGTCCGAGCCGGTGACCCGTCCGCGCACGAACCAGACCAGGATGAAGCCGAAGAAGATGACAACCAAGTTCGCGGTGCCCGCGATGGTAGCCAGGGGGTTGGCGGACGCGTTCGCCGTGACGGTGTCGACGCCACCGGACATCAGGAACAGCGAAGGGTCGGTGGTGGCGTGCAGTAGGACCGGCCAGATCAGGTTCCTCGTGACCCGAAGCGTGCAGTACATCGCGACGCCGAACGCGAAGGTGTAGACCACGGTCATCCCGACGGTGAGCGGATCCTGACCCCTGAAGATGTTCACCGAGTGCGAGAGGGCGAATAGCAGCGAGGACAGCAGCGCGACCACGAGTTCGGCGTGACCACTTCTCCGCAGCATGTTCACCACGAAGCCGCGGGTAAGGACTTCCTCCGCCACGCCGATGCACAACCCGGTGAACAGGATCATTGCCACCGTGACGGGGGTGAAGTTGGCGTAGTCGGTGGCCGCGAAGCGAAGCACGTTGTAAACGAGCACAACGATCGGCAGGATCCACATCCACCAGCCGCCGCCGATCGGCTGGCGGGCGAACAACTCCCGCAACGTTCCGGTGGACCAGGCGAAGGCGAACAGCAGGACGATCCCGAAGATGATCGGAGCCGTCAGGCTGATGAACACGCTCTGCGGGTCGGCCAGCGGATTCTCCTGGTCGACCTGGCCTCCCCAGATCGCGTTCACGAGTTGAGTGGCTGCAGAGTAGAGCGCTAGGTACCCGGCCACGAGCAGTAGTGCACGCCAGAACCCACCGGCACCCCAGAACTTCTGCCAAGACGACTGTTTGCGATCATCGAACATGCTGACTCCTTCTCCAGAGAACTCGGGTCCACAGCGGAACCGAAAATGGCGGATTGATACGCCCGCGCGCCGCAGTTGGCCGAGCAGCCGACTCGCAGCGGAGGTGTCGTCGGGTCGGACCTGTGGTGCACGCGACGCTGACCCGGCGAGCTACGAAGCCGATCCCATCCACGCCCACGGGTCCGCCGCGGGGGTTGGCTCTTCGTCCGAGGCAGCACTCACACGGACGGTCTGAGCGAGGACGCGAAGGATCTGATCGGAGTGACCCAGGAACACCTCGCCCAAGGTCGCGACAGCCCGCTCGCCGGTGGGGGTGAGCGTCACCTGCACTGCCTTCCGATCGGCCCCGGTTGATGAGCGCCGACGACAGACGAGGGCAAAGCTCTCCAGATGATCGAGGACGACGCTGATCCCGCCGCTGGTCAGGGAGAGCTCTGCTGCGAGCTGAACCGGGCGCCGAGGTCCGAAGGCGTCGATCAAGATCAGTGCGTTCCGCTGAGTCCAGGTCAGCCGGCCAAAGGGGAGCAATCGTGAGGCCAGTTCGCTCACGTAGGGCGCGCCGGCAGCAGCGAGCGCCTGGGCGGCATCGAGGGGAGCCAGGTTCTCCCCCGATTCGAGGGTGAGTTCGCGGTTCAGCAGGACGTGCATCTCGCGCACCATGGGGGTCGCCTGAACCAACCAGGCCCCCAACTCGGTCTCGAAAGCCTGGATCTGAGCCCGGCCTCTCTCGGACGTTGACACACGCCAGGCTCGGCGATCGACCGAGTCGATGCTGCGTCCGATGAGCCCGGCCGACTCGAAACGACGCAATGCCTGGGACACCAGCGCCCGCGAGATCTTGAGCTGGTCGGATAGAGCACTGGGCCGAAGCCCCGGATTGCGATGGATGGTGAGCAGGAGATGGAGGTCCCGGTTCGCGATCCCGCTGGGGCCAATGAACGTGTTGGTGACGTTGGTGATGTCGCGTGAGTACCGGTCGAGGAGCGCGACGACCCGTGAGACGGGGGTTGTCGGAAGGCTCACGTTCACCACGATTCTCATCGTAACCGGGCCGCGATGTGGTCCTCACTTGAGCCGACACAGATCCCTCAGACGTCTCGGCGACCGACGACCAGTACCCCCGCGGCAAGGCAGAGCAACACCCACGCGGCGAAGATGGCGAAGTGCTCGTAGGCCTGAACCGAGCCGACCTGCACCGACACGGCCGCCGACGCGTTCAGGAACGGCATCAGCGACGCCACGGTTTCGGACCGGATCAGCTGAATGAGGATCATCTCCCCCAGCGTCGCGGCTGCGATCGGTACCAGCACTCCGAAAGCCGTGTTCTTGGCGAGCGCGCCGAGCGCGAAGCCGATCACCGCCCAGGCGACGACCACCAGGGTGGCCCGCACGGAGAGGTCGAGCCAGTCGAGCAGAGAACCGGAGACGTCACGGGCGAAGGTGGCCACCGCTGCACCGAGAAGGGAACTGACCAAGCTCGCCACCGCGACGAGACCGCCGACGACCAGGACCTTGGCGACCAGAATGTCGTTGCGGCGAGGAAAGGTGGTGAACAGCGTCCGGGCCGTGTTCCATCTGAACTCCGAGCCGATCGCCGTGGCACCGATGGCCGCGGCCAGAGGGCCGCCGAGGGAGACGTGGCTCGCAGCACCGAGCACCAGGAGTCCAGGCGTTCCGTTCATCAGGTTGTTGAGACTCGCCAATAGCCCGAACGTGACGATCAGGGCAAGTAGCCACAGCGTCGAGCGAGTAGCGATCGAGCGGCGCCACTCGTAGGCGAGTGCGGGGGGCAGCGAAAGGGTCACGAAGTCAACTCCTTGCCGGTGTACTCCTCGGCGGCCCTGGTCAGGTCCATGAACGCCTTCTCCAGCGATGGGGTTCTGGAGACAAGCTCACGCACGGGCTGGCCCGCCTCGTGAGCGATCAGGCCCACCTGGTCGGTCGAAGCGCCCGTGACAGCGAGCCCGTCGGGCCCGTCGAACGCTGCGGTCAGGCCGGCCGCGGTAAGTGCCGCCAGCATCGTGGCGGGCTCCGGAACGCGCACGAGGACGTCGCTGGCGACGTTCCGTGCGAGGAATCCCTCGACGGTGTCGTCGGCGAGGACCCTACCCCGGCCAATCACGATCAGGTGGTCCGCCATGAGTTGCATCTCCGCCAGCAGGTGGCTTGAGACGAACACCGTCCGGCCCGAGTGGGCGTAGGCGCGCAGGAACCCACGCAGCCACTGGATCGACTGAGGGTCGAGGCCGTTGGCGGGTTCGTCGAGCATGAGCACGTCGGGTTCGGCGAGGATCGCGCTCGCCAGCCCGAATCGTTGTGCCATGCCGAGGGAGAAGCCCTTCGGCGCCTGGGTGGCAACCGATCCGAGCCCGACGGACTCGATCACCTCCTCAACCCGCTTACGTCCCACGCCGCAGGCGCCCGCCTGCATCCACAGGTGCTGCCGGACGCTCCGCTTGGGGTGGAACGCCTTGGCATCGAGATGGGCGCCGACGGCCCTGGGCGGTGAGGGCAGATCACGAAGCAGCTGCCCGTCCCAGTCGGTATGACCTTCACCGGCGTCCAGGCCCAGCATCAGTCGCATCGTGGTGGATTTCCCCGAACCGTTCGGGCCGAGGAAACCCGTCAGGCGCCCCGGGCGGAGACTGAAGCTCACGTCGTCCACGGCCCGCTTGCGGCCACAAGACCGGCCAAGGCCGATCGCATCTACCTTCAAGACACTCCCTCTCACCAGGATCAAAAACAGCGGACGACAGCCGAGCACTCGTGGCCAAGGTCGCCGGCTCAGCCAGGGACTGATGGCGAAATCGGACGCGGCCGAGCCTCCCCGACTCTCACGATCACGCCGGTGCGGCGACGGTAGACCTCGAGACTGCACCGTCGGCGACGATGAGCCGCCAGGCGGCGATCAGGCCGCTGAGCAGGCCCGCGTACTGCAGGAAGCTACCCAGCGCGAGAATCGCCCCCGGCCCGGCGGGGACGGAGGAGCCGACGAAGCTGCCGAAGTCCCAAATGGCGTGCAGCACCATCGCCCAGATCAGACTGCCGGTGATGCGCCGCAGCACGTAGAACACCGATGCTGCGACGAAGGAGATACCGATCTGCTGCAGAGTCGGCAACAGCGCCTGCCCGAACAGAAGGTTGAGTCCGTGCAGCAGGCCAAAGGTCGCCGACATCGCGAACCAGGCCCATCCCTCGCTGAAGGATCCGCGGTAGCCGACCAGGCCCAGACCACGCGTCATCATCTCCTCCGCGAAGCCGACCAGAGCCACGCCGACGGCAAGGGTGATGGCCCAGGTCGCATTCAGCTGCGAAAGGTCGCGCGAACCGATCAGCGAGAGTGCGGCGACCAGCATGAATGCGGGCGAAAGCCACATCCACCCACTTCCGGCGCGCCTTTCGAACAGCGCCGGTTGCCACCAGCCGAGCACCGATGCCGCGATGGCGAGAAAACCGGCCCCCGCCCCGACCGGCACCACGACCCCGAGCAGCAGGGTCGTCGGGGACTCGGCGATCCTCGTGTAGTCGAGACCCGTCGCCCACCAAAGCAGGGCGAGGATGGCCATGTAGATGACGGCGATGGCGACAGCAATGAGGGCAGTCGGTCGGACACGCATGAGCTTCCTAACTTCACGATTGCTCGGCATGGCGCTGCGCATTGAGCAGGGGGGCGCCCGGCTGGATGGGCTGGCCGGACGGAGTGTTAGTTTAAGCAATAAAGTGATCCGAATGCCACCGTTGCGCAAGGTCGGATTCGGGTGGCCGCGATTCGTCCCGGCCCGCGGGTAGGTAGGCCGATCCTCCCGCACAGCGACCGCCGCCTGACCGGGGCGGCCGCCACGCGGGCAGACCCCTGTTCCGATCTGGCCGGAGGCTATATGGTTTACGACGGTAAGCAAACCGTGGGAGCCCCGCACCTCATCCAGCGGCGGGGCGATCCGTCGAACCCACCCATCACGGGGCCGTCGTAATTCAACAGAGGAGCCGTCTTGTCCGACATCGTGACCTTCGTCGTCGCGCCCGTGCTGGGAATCATCGCGATCGTTGTTTGGGCGAGACGCGGCCAACCGGTCTTCGCCAACCTCGGCTTCAAGGTCACCAAGTGGACCCTTCCAGATCTGCTGGTCGGCTTCGGAATCACCGCGATCACCATCCTCGGTGTGTTCCTGATCGAGCTCGGTCTCGGGGTGATCACGGTGACACCCTCCGCTTATGACTTGAGCACCTTCCTGGCCACCTTTGGCGATATCGCCGCCAATGCCGCGGTGGAGGAACTCTTCTTCCGGTCACTGCTGCTCAGCGGCCTGGTCGTGGTGCTCGGCCTGGTGCCCTGGGGAGCGAACCGCTGGGTTCCCGTGCTCGTCTCGGCCGCACTGTTCGGCCTCATCCACGCGACCAACCCCGGCGCGTCCGCCATTTCGGTGTTCGGCAACGCTCTCGGCGGCTTGATCTACGGGATGGCGTTTCTGGGCGCCCGCAATATCTGGTTCCCCTTCGGCCTCCACCTCGGCTGGAACTTCACCCAGACCCTGCTCGGCCTGCCGGTCAGTGGCAAGAACTTCCCCGGCCTGTTCACAACAACCAGCACGGGCTCCGATCTCGTGACCGGCGGCGCCTTCGGCCCCGAGGCCGGCGTCATCGGCATCATCTCCCGGTTCGTGGTGATCGCCCTGCTCCTGGGCTACCTGCTGACGCGTCACCGGGACGGCAGCATCGCTTCGCTTCGCTTCGCGCCCGACCCGGAGAAGCGCAGGCCCAAGGAACCAGCCGGAGAGCGCTACGTAGCCCAGCCCTGACCCGATCGACCTTCGACTCCGCCGACCCAAGATAGAAAGGCTCCACGCATGCAGACCCGCGTCCATGGCACCACGATGCCCATTCTCGAGCTGACCCTGAGCGCCGGCGAGGTGATCATCGCCGAAGGCGGAGACGTCTCCTGGTTGTCCACGGGCTTCGGCATGGAGACGTCCACCCGGTTCGGCTCCGGCGGTCAGGGTGGCTTCTTCAGCGGCCTGAAGCGCATGCTCGGCGGCGGGCAACTCTTTCTCACCGAGTACACCGCGCCCAACCCGGGAGGCTTCATCGCCTTCACCGCGCAACTCCCGGGAGTGATCCGGGAGATGCAGATCGATGCGGCGGACAACTTCATGATCCAATCCGGCTCCTATATGGCTTCCACCCGGGACGTCGAGGTCTCGGTCGGGCTGCAGAAGAAGCTCGGCGCCGGCATCTTCGGCGGCGCCGGGGTGGTCTTCCAGAAGCTCTCGGGCAACGGGACGGCCTGGGTCCAGCTCGCGGGAGAGCTCGTGGAGTACGAACTCGCCGCGGGTCAGTCGCTGCTGGTGCACCCCGGGCACCTCGCGATGTTCCGCGCCGAGATGCCGCTGGAGTTCGCCACGGTCAAGGGCATCAAGAACAAGGTGTTCGGCGACTCACTCTTCCTGGCCCAGATCAGCGGACCCGGCCACGTCTGGCTGCAGTCCATGACCCCGGCCAAGATCGCCTCCGCGATCGAGCCCTACCTGCCGGAGAAGACCACAACGGTCAACACCAGCAGCTAGCCCGCTGGCGCTCGGAACGCGTTGACACGGAAGCCGCGACTCGACTTCGAGGCTCCCGCTGATCAGTCCGTGGTCTTCGGGGCCACGCGGAGCAGGGTTGCCTGTTCGAACGCGTGGGCGAAGGCGAGCAATGTCGCGTCCTGCCCGGGTCGCCCGATCATGGTCACTCCAGTGGGCATGCCGTTGGCGCGCAATCCCAGGGGCACGGTGATTGCCGGGTAGCCGGCTGTCGCGTAGAGCGACGAGTGGAGATTGGCCAGGCTGACCAACACATCGGCGTCGGCATCACTGAATGCTGCCTCCAGGATTGCCGTTGCCCGCTGGCGGTACTCCAACGCGAGGAGGTCGTGGGCCTGCGCTCCTGAGTCGTGGAACCGGGCCAGACTGAGCAGGAGTTGACCCTTCGGCATTCGGAGGCGGGGCTGCCTCAGGTTGAAGGCGGCCACATCGGCCAAGGACGACACTGGAGCACCCACGGACTCCAGATACGACATCGTGTCCGAGGCCAGCCCACCGAGCACCACGGCGAGGAAGCCCTCCTCGTAGCCGGCCATCAACGCGGACGGCGTTTCGGCGTCCACGATCGTGGCCCCCGCAGCCACAAGGCCTGTCGAGATCCGATCGAGCAAAGCCGGGTTGTCGGCCGGGTCTTCGACTCCGCGTCGCTGGGCCAGGACGTCGGCGCGAAGCACCCCGGCGACCGCCCCGCTCAGCGCGTCCTTGGACAGTGGCGGCGCGGGCCGGCCCGTCATTGCTGCGAGCAGGATTGCCGCCCCCGCCACATCCCTGGCGAGCGGGCCCGCCGAGTCCTGGTGGCGAACCAGCGGAATGATCCCTTCGGAGGCGACCGACCCTCGGCTGGGCTTCATCCCCACCACCCCGTTGAAGGCGGCCGGGGCGAGCAACGATCCCGAGGTTTCCGTGCCGACGCTGGCGGCGCACAGCCCTGCCGCGACCGCGACCGCTGAACCACTGCTCGATCCGCCGGGAGTGAATCGGCGGCCGTAGGGGTTGGACGTCCGGCCGCCGAGGGCACTCACTCCGGGAATCCGACTCACCGCCCCGGCAAGCTCGGAGAGGTTGGCCTTGCCGAGAACGACGGCGCCGGCCGCCCTCAGGGCCTGGACAACGGGTGCGTCCGCTGCGGCGATGTGGTCGGCGAGCACCGCCGCACCGCCCGTGGTGTGCATGGGCGCGGCCGTTTCGATGTTGTCCTTGACAGTCACGGGAATCCCGTCCAACAGCCCCAGGCGTCCGCCTTCGGCCCGGCGGCGATCGGCGGCCCGGGCCTCGACAAGGGCGTTCGGGTTCAACTCCAGGATGCTGCCCAGTTGCCCGTCGAGCCGCCGGATGCGGCCCAGGTAACACAGGGTGAGTTCGGCACAGGACATGCGGCCGGAATCCAGCACGTCGTTGAGCTCTGCCAGCGAGGCGCCGGCGGCCAGCTCTTCGAGCTGCCGAGACCGGTCATCGTCGAAAGCTGCGAGCTCGTCGCGCCACGGGCCGAAGTCGAGCGCCTTCGCCCGTACCGCCTCCACGCCCCGCACGGCCAACAGGCCTCCAGTGAGAGCCGAGCGCGCCGTTGCTGCAAGGACGCCGAGTCCGGTCATCGGCTTCTCCTTCTCGTGCGGGTCGCCGACGATCGGTGGCCGTCGGGCAGGCCCATTGTGCCGCAGCGCTCGATCGGCCAGGTGAACCCACGGTCCGGCAGCGGCCAGGCCTGTCACAATGACCGACAACCCCCGCCGGTGCCGGCGGGCAGTGCGGCCGAAGGAGATCTGAAGTGCGTCGGTTCAGCGTGGCCGGGAGCGCGCTCAAACCCCACCGATGCCCGGGTGGCCGACGGTGACCACGCCCAGGCACGATCGAGGAGCCGGGTTCCTGACCCGGCTGGACACCGTCTTCTTCATCGTGGGTGGGCTCTCTGCCGCCTGGCTGGCCTACCTGGTTCTTCTCGAGGGCATCCGGCCGGGCTGGCCCTCGCTGCTCCTGGTGGCCTTCTGGGCCCTGGTCGCCTACCTCGCCCTGCCCCGCCTCCATCGCATCCTCACCCGGATCTATCTTCCCGACTACTTCATCGGCCGGACGCGAACCAGCGACGGCCTGCTGGGAGATCCGGTCAACCTCGCCCTGCGCGGCACCGGCGAAGAACTCCATCAGGCGATGGCTCGGGCCGGTTGGACGCGGGCGGACGACCTGTCGCTCGCCACCGGATGGCGGATGGTCACCTCCACCCTCACCCGGCGCAGCTACCCGACCGCCCCGGTGAGCCCGCTGCACCTCTTCGGGCGCCAGCAGGACTTCGCCTACCAACAGGAGATCGCCGGCAATCCAGCCAAACGACACCACGTCCGGTTCTGGGAGTGCCCCCAAGGGTGGCTGCTGCCTGGTGGCTTCGATGTGGACTGGCTTGCCGCGGGCACCTTCGACCGCAGCGTCGGGCTGTCGCTGTTCACCCTGCAGGTCACCCACAAGATCGACCAGAACACTGACGCCGAGCGTGATCACATCGCCAAGACCCTCACCGACGCCGACCCGGCAACCACCGTCGAAGTGATCGAGAACTTCTCGGCCGGCTATCACTCCCGCAACGGCGGCGGCGACCTCATCGAAACCGACGGGCACCTGCCCGTCGTGAATCTGCCAGCGGCGGTCCCGTCGGCGGTCGCCCTGCAGCGGCCGCCAGCCCCCGCCACCGCACTCCCGGCTCAAACCGTATTCGGTGCCGCGGTCGCCGTCGTGCGCGGCGTGACCTACCTCGCGCTGGCGTCGCTGATGGTCATCAGCGCGGAACCTGGCGTTGCGCACTCTCCCGCCACCGACAGCCTCACCGACCAAGTCCCCGCAACGATCTACCTGATCGCCGGGTTGGGCGACCTCGTTCTGGCCGGAGCCGTGCTCGGGGGCCGCAACTGGGCGCGCATCCTGTTGAGCGCGGCCAGCTGCGTCGGCGTCATCCTGGCTTTTCTGGGCTACGTCACCGGCGGGCTCGTGATCACCCTTGGGACCGAGCTCATCCCCGTGGCGATCAGCGTCCTGGTTCTGCTGGCACTCTCCAGCGACAGCGCACGACGCTTCGCCCTCACCCGTCGCATGCCGGGGCCCTGACCCGAAGGGCACGAGCTCCCCTTGGCCGCGGCCATCTCCCACAGGGCCCGCTGAGCCGCCGGTCAGTCACCGCGGGCGTGCTGGTGGACCGTCGAGGCGTCGGCGGTGGTGTAGCCGAGACGGACCCGCGATTCTGTCATCCAGCTGCCTGCTTGGGGGCCAGGATGGCCCGGATGTGATGGAGGTTCGGGTGCTGCCGCGCAAGCCCATCGCCGGCGACCGAGCGTTTCAGGTCGGAGGCTTCATGTGCATTTCCGCTCCGGCGACCTGCCCGCCGTCCGGTGCGGCTGCCGGCTCATCCGCATCCTGCACACGCCCGTGAGGAGCTGTTCACCCCGGTGCCCATCTCGACCTGGTGGGGCTCCTGACCCCGCCGCGCGACCAGCCTGGCCGGCCCCGACACCGATGCGCCGGGGCCGTCCAGGTGCACGGAAGTGCGCCGAGATGTTGCACGCATGCTGCACGAATCGGTGATGTCGGACCTCGCGAGAGGAGTAATTCCTAGTCAAACTGCAAATCAAGGGGTGCCGGAGAAGGGACTTGAA
>CAZPCM010000020.1:25859-31921 GCA_964585085.1 uncultured Propionibacteriaceae bacterium | reverse complement strand
CGGAACATGGCGTTGGGCAGGGCTTCGACGACGGTTCCCTCCAGTTCGAGGGCTCCTTCTTTCTTCGCCATTACTCCCAATCGTGACTTGTGCGGACGCGCGTCGACCACCTGCACAGGTGATGCGGGGACCAACTCTAGTTCACAACGCTGAACGCACCCAAATCGAGGGTCCGGGGCAGGCATCGTCCGCGCTGGCGGGAATGGCCGGCTGGGATCCACCGTTGGCAGTGGGGAGAGAGTTCGCGAGGAGGCTGCCGTGAAAGCTGTTCGGTTCGAGGAATACGGCCCACCCGAGGTGCTGCGTATCGCCGAGGTGGACGAACCGCACGCCGGGCCTGGTCAGGTCCGCATCAGGGTCCTGGCCGCCGCAGTGAACCCCTTCGATTGCAAGGTCCGTGCTGGACTGCTGGCCGGAGGCCGTACCCTGGAGGCGCCGCACGGCATCGGGCTCGAAGCCTCGGGCGTTGTCGACGAGCTCGGCGAAGGTGTCGCCGGGACTGCAGTCGGGGACGCCGTGTTCGGCGTCACGGCTGGTCCGGCGGCGGCGGACTGGGCCGTGTTGCGGGTGTGGGCGCCCCGTCCCAGGTCGCTCAGCCACGTGCAGGCCGCCGGGCTGCCGGTGGCGTCCGAGGCGGCTTCACGCGCGTTACGCGAGCTCGGCGTGGGTGCGGGCCAGGTCGTCCTCATCCACGGGGCCGCCGGCGGGGTCGGCCAGGCTGCCGTCCAACTGGCCCGGGCGTTGGGTGCCCGGGTGATCGGGACGGCCGGCGAACGCAACCACGTCCTCCTCGAAGAGCTCGGCGCTGAGCCGACCACCTACGGGGAAGGGCTGGACGAGCGGGTCGCCGCGCTCGCGCCGGGGGGCGTGGACGCCGTCCTCGACGCCGCCGGCGGCCAACTCGACGATCTGGTGGCGATCGCAGGATCCGCCGACAGGGTGCTCACGCTGGTCGACTTCGACGCCGCAGCGCTGGGCGTCCGCGTGTCCGGACAGGCCCGGTACAGCGCCCAGGGCATGGCCGAGGTGGCACGGCTTGCCGACCAGGGGCGATTCACCCTGCGGGTGGCCCGGACGTTCGACCTGGCGGACGCAGCGGAGGCCCACCGGCTCAGCGAATCGCGACGAGCCGACGGCAAGATCGTCATCGTCCCAGGCTGAGCCGCCCGCTCCCCCGCGTCCGCCCTGGTGAGGACGTAGACTGGTACGTCTGGCAATTCAGCGAAGGAACCCCCGCGTGGACAAGCCGTCGGCAGCCTCAGTTCTGGAACGCGAGCTCGCCCTCGAGCAGGCGCATGTCGATCTGGTCTACGCACACCTCGAGCTCGCCACCCGCTCGGCGCGCAACGTCGCGTCCCAGGGGCGGGCTCTGTATCGGTCCGACCGCGAGAGCTACGTCCGCGAGGAGGACGGGACCGCGCTCTTCGAGCGGGACGCCTTCGCCTTCCAGGCGGCCCGACGCTTGGCCATCCTGGACGCCGAGCACGAGGGCCTCGTCTTCGGGCGTCTCGACCTGCTGGACGAGGAGGTCAGATACATCGGCCGGATCGGGGTACGCGACGCCGAGTATGAGCCGCTGGTCATCGACTGGCGGGCCCGGGCCGCCGAGCCCTTCTACCGTGCCACCGCCAGCCACTCGATGGGGGTGGTCCGGCGACGCGTCCTGCGCTGCCGCAACGACAAGGTGATCGGGATCGAGGACGACCTGCTCGATGCCGGCGCCCGCCGGGAGGATCTGGTCATCGTGGGCGAAGGCGCCCTGATGGCAGCGCTCAAGCGGGCTCGCGGGCCCCGGATGCGGGACATCGTGGCCACCATCCAGGCCGAGCAGGACCAGGCGATCCGCGCCGAGTACTCCGGCGTCACTGTCATCGCGGGCGGGCCGGGCACCGGCAAGTCAGTGGTCGCCCTGCACCGCGCGGCCTACCTGCTCTACTCGAACCGGCGTCGTTTCGAGCGCGGCGGCATCCTGGTGGTAGGGCCGAGCGCGCTGTTCATGAACTACATCGAACGGGTCCTGCCCTCCCTCGGCGAGGAGTCGGTCATCCTGCGTCCGATCGGCGGTGTCGCGTCCGACGTTCTGGGCTTCGCCAGCGAACGGATCGACGCCGCTGCGGCCGCCGCCATCAAGGGCAGCCTGCGCATGCTGCCGCTGTTGAAGCGCCTGATCAACCTGCCCCTGCTCGAGGCCGGTCCAGACGGCCAGCTCCTGCGGGTCACCGTGAAAGGTGAGGTGCTCACGCTGGACGCGGGCACGGTGGCGCGTATCCGACGTGATGTGTTGACTCGGGTCAAGGCCAACGCCGGGCGCCCCGCGGCCGAGGCGGCCATCCTGGACGCCCTGCATTCCCGGCTGCCGCCTGACCTCGACCTGGATCCCGAAACGCTTGCGGAGCTGGTCCGGGAGACCGCCGCCTACCGGATGTTCCTGCAGGCCTGGTGGCCGGACCTGACCGCCGTCGGAGTACTGCGACGGCTCGACGACCCGCGGGTCGTCGCCAGGGTCTGCGAAGGGATCCTCGACGCGCGCGAGCAGCAGGTTCTCACAGCCAGCTACGCGCAGCCGTCCTGGTCGGTCGCCGACGTCGCCCTGCTGGACGAATTGGCCTGGTTGCTCGGCCCCATCCTCCAGGAGGAGCCTGAGGAACTGCTGTTCCTGCCGGACGGCACCCAGGTGACCGAAGTCATCACCACCGCCGACCGGCTGCGCACCGTCCGGGAACGGGACCCCGAGGATGAGCAGCACGACACCTTCGCCCACATGCTCATCGACGAGGCGCAGGACATCTCGCCCATGCAGTGGCGGATGCTGCGCAGACGGGGAGCGCAGGCGAGTTGGACGATCGTCGGCGACCCTGCGCAGAGCAGCTGGCCCGACCTGGCCGAAGCGGACCAGGCGCTGGTCGACCTGATCGGGTCGGCTCCGCACCGCACCTTCCGGCTGTCCACCAACTACCGCAGCCCCGCGGAGGTCTTCGACCTGGCGGCCAAGGTCGTGCGGCGGGCCTATCCGCAGGCGGATCTGCCGCAGGCCGTCCGAATGACCGGCGTCGAACCCGCCCTCGAACTGGTGGCTGAGGAGGTACTGCCGACCCGAATCGACGAGGTGGTCGGCGAGTTGAGCGCGTCTGTCGAAGGCACGATCGGGGTCATCGCCGCGCCGTCGCGGCTCGACGCCCTGCAGGCTGCGACTGCCACGGGCGCTCACGTCCGCTCCGCTGGGGATCGGCTGTCGTTCATCGCACCGTTGTCGGCCAAGGGCCTGGAGTACGACGCGGTGGTGGTGGTGTCGCCGGACGAGGTGATCGCGGAGTCGCCCGGGGGCGAGCGCGTCCTCTACGTCGCGCTGACCCGGGCCACCCAGCGCCTGGTCACGATCGATGTGGGGCGATCGCCCGGAGCCTGGCGAGAATCTCTGACGTAGCCTTCGAGCGGTTCTGGGTGAAGAAGTGCAGCCCCGGCGCCCCGCCGGCGAGAAGCCGGTCACAGAGGTCAGTGGCGACCTCGAGGCCGACCGCCCGGACGGTAGCCGGATCGTCGGCGACCGAACGCAGCCGGGCCACCAGGTCGGCCGGGAGCGCGGCACCGGAGAGCGTGGCGAAACGCTCGATCTGCGCGAGGTTCGTGACAGGCATGATGCCCGCCACGATGGGAAGCTGGCAGCCCAGCGCGCGTACCCGCTCGACCAGCCGGAAGTAGGCGTCGGCGTCGAAGAAGAGCTGGGTGATGGCGAACTCGGCTCCAGCCTGCTCCTTGTCGGCGAGGATCCGCGCATCCAGTTCGAAGTCGTGCTGTTCGGGGTGCGCGTCGGGGAAGGCGGCCACCCCCACACAGAAGTCACCCATCGATTTCACCAAGCGGACCAGATCGGTGGCGTTGTCCAGCCCTTCAGGGTGCCGGACCCACGGAGCGGTCGGGCCCCCGGGCGGGTCACCCCGCACAGCGAGGATGTGAGTGACGCCGAGTTGGGCGTAAGCGTCGATCGCCCCTCGCACTTCAGCGGTCGACTGGCTCACGCACGTCAGGTGCCCCATCGTGTTGGCCTCGGTCTCGGTCCTGATGAACCGGGTGGCCTCGAACGTCCGCTCCCGCGTTGAACCGGTGGCGCCGTAGGTGATCGAGACGAAGTCGGGACGCAGCGGGGCCAAGGATCGGAGGGCCTCGCGCAACTGGGAAAGGCCCGCATCGTCGCGCGGCGGGAAGAACTCGAACGACATCGTCGCGTGATCCGAGGACTGCAGCATCCGGGCGATGGTGGGCAGGGACTCGGACATGGGGGCAACCCTAGGCGAGCGCTGCCGTGACCGGGAGTCTAGGCTCAGCCTGTGGTCACCTTCGACGCGCACGATCCGGTCTCGGCGGAATTCCGCACAGCCATCGGCGAGCAGATCACCGACTTCCTCCACGCGAAGCGGGCGGTGCTAGCCGGTATCGGGCCCGAGTTGGCCACGATGGCCGATCTGGCGGACGCTTTCACGCGGGGCGGCAAGCGCCTGCGTCCGGCATTCTGTGCCTGGGGCCGGGTGGCCGCGTCCGGGGTGCCGGGCCGAACCGAGCCCCTGCTCCGAGCCGCGGCCAGCCTGGACGTACTGCACGTCAGCGCCCTCGTCCACGACGACGTGATGGACGGTTCAGACACTCGCCGAGGGGTGCCTGCCGGCCATCGCCAGCTTGAGGCCCTACACCGGACCGGCGGCTGGAGCGGATCGTCGGAGGCTTTCGGACGCGCCGGGGCGATCCTGCTCGGCGATCTCCTGCTGATCTGGTCGGCGGACATGTTTCACGGCTCAGGTGTCCCGCCGGAAGCGATAGCGCGCGCGCTGCCGCTGCTGGAGGCGGTCCGGACGGAAGTGACCGCTGGACAGTACCTGGACATCGTCGCCCAGGCCCGTTCGCCCCTGGAGGCGCGCCGCGATCCGACGGCGATCATGGACGAGGTGAACCGCGTGGTCGAGTTCAAGACCGCCCGCTACACCGTGGTCCGTCCGCTGCAGATCGGCGCGGCCCTCGGCGGCGCCGACGCCGCAGTGCAGCAGTCGCTGATGGCCTACGGCTCACCGCTAGGCCGCGCCTTCCAGTTTCGTGACGACGAACTCGGCGTGTTCGGTGATTCCCGACTGACCGGCAAGCCTGCCGGAGACGACCTGCGCGAGGGCAAGCTGACCGTGCTGGTGGCTCACGCGATGGCACGCACCAGCGACGCCGGCGCCGCCACCCTGGCCGCCCTGCTGGGCAGCGACCTCGATGCCGACCAGGTGGACCAGGCCCGGCAGATCATCGATGAGTCGGGAGCACTGGCCGCGACAGAAGCCGAGATCAGCCGGTCCTTCGACGTGGCGCTGGCAGCGCTGGACGACGCCCCGATCACCCACGAGGGCCGCGTCGCACTGACCCGGCTCGCCCAACTGGCTGTGGACCGCGAATCCTGACCGGTCCCGCCGGGGCTGCCGAGCCGCCGAGGACGATCAGCCGACGACCAACGAGTGCAGTTCGCCCACCGGCAGCGGACGGGAGCCGCTGTGGGTGCCCCTCAGCGTCCCGCTCAGGCCGAGCGCACTCCACCGGATCCGCCAGTTCGTGGTGGCCGTGACCGTGTACGAGCCCGACGGCAAGGAAGGCCGGTGATAGACGTAGCCGCACGAGGTGGACGCGGCCCCCGGCTCCACCGCGGTGGTGTACTGCTTGGTCGCCGTGCAGGTCACCGTCTGGCCGTCGCCCATCCGGAACGTGGTGGAGACCCAGTCCGCGCGAAGGGTGAAGGTCGCGCCATAGGCCGTTTCGGTGGCGCGGACGGTTCGGGGACCGTCGGTCCACAGCCACAGTGGATACCCGACCGCGGCCATGTTCCATTCGTTGACCGAGGGGTCCGGTCCGATCCGCGGCGTGGGGTCCGGCAGTTGGAGACGCACGACCAACTGCCTGGCCACGGCCTCCACCGCGTCCCGCGTCAGCCGCTGGGTGCCCGCGACCGGCTTGGCCTTGATCGGCACGAAGCTGCAGAGCGGGTCGGAGGCCGTCTCGACGCACACCACCTCGAACGCCATGGGCGGAATGGTGAAGGT
>CAZPCM010000020.1:0-25759 GCA_964585085.1 uncultured Propionibacteriaceae bacterium | reverse complement strand
CACACCCCCGGCCCGCATGATCCGTACGTCCTCGGCCAGGAACTTCCGGTAGACGGCCTCGGCTTCGGCGTACAGCTTGTCCTTGGCCACCATCTGGTCGTGCTGGAACTGCGAGCACTCGAACTCCGCACCGCCGGCCTCGGGGGTGCAGGTGAAAGTGGGCCCGGCGGTGGGCGCCTGGGAGGACACCTGACAACCGACCAGTACCGCGGCAAGGGCAGCCGCAGCCAGGGCAGGACGAACAGCGGTGATGCGCAAGGGGGAACCTCCTGGGGTGTTGGAGACCCCAGGTTGGCACACCACCGACTCGGCGCCGAGCCGTGCCCACCAGTTATCCACAGCCTCGTCGGGCCCCCGCCCCAGGCTAATCTGGCGAGCGATCAGCGTTCGAACGGGCGGAAGGCGCCCAGGGTGTAAGCCTGCATGAGCGGGTCCTCGCTCCAGGCCAGGCGCAACCGATCCTTCAGGATCGTGGCAGCGGCCTGGGGATCGGCGGCTTCGGTGATGGCTCGCGAGACCGCGATCCGGCGCGCCCCGGCATCGATGACCTCGTCGATGTTGACCGACGTGATGCCGCCGACGGCGAACCAGGGTTTGGCGTCCGGCTCGCCCGGGTGCGCCACGAGGGCCGCATGCCGCACCAGCTTCAGCCCGCCCGCCAGAAGGGGCGTCCCCGAATAGACAGGGCCGACGGTCAGGAAGTCGACCTCCGGATCGGCTATTGCGGCGTCGATCTGGGACCGCGAGTGGCAGGACCGTCCGATCATCGCCCACTGGTGCAGGTGCGGACGGGCCGCCGCGGCGCTGATGCCTCGCTCAGGCAGGTGCAACAGGTCCGCCTGGAACGCCTCGGCCAGCGCAAGCGACTCGAAGGCGCTGACCAGGCCCTGATAGCGGAACCCGATCTCGCGGAGGCGGCGCAGAGCCGCCAGCAGGTGCGCTTCGTCCGCCCGGGGATCCCGCACCTGGACCACGTCGACACCTCCGGCGAAGCCGGCGTCGGCGAACTCGGCCAGGTCGCCGTGCTCACTGCGGGTGTCGGTGATCAACAACAGCCGCGCCAGGCGGAGACGGGCGGCGATGCCCAGAAGTACGGTCACGACGTCAGCCTAACGACCCGCATCGGGCCCCGGTCAGTGCCTCGGCGGGTCGGCGGGGCGAAGTTGGCCGTCGCTCCTAGAATCGTCGACAGGTCTGGACGGCCTGCTTCCCCCGACTTGTCCGGAGTGATCGTGACGACCGTGCCTCAAGGCGACCCATTGGTGGGACACGTCCTCGACGGTCGGTACGAGATCCTCAAGAGACTGGCCCGCGGTGGCATGGCGACGGTCTACCTCGCTTCTGACCGGAGGCTCACCAGGACCGTCGCGATCAAGGTCATGCACGACAGCCTCGGTGGCGACCACGAGTTCGTGGCTCGCTTCGATCGCGAGGCCCGCGCCGCCGCGGGGCTTTCCAACCCCAACGTGGTGTCGGTCTTCGACCAGGGCATCGACCAGGGCCGGCCGTACATCGTCATGGAGTACGTCGAAGGCGCGACGCTACGCCACCTGATCACCCGCGAGGCGCCGATGGAGCCCCAGCGGGCGCTCGATCTGCTGATCCCCGTGGCAGGCGCCGTGGCGGCCGCCCACGAGGCGGGGATCATCCACCGCGATCTGAAGCCAGAAAACGTCCTGATCTCCGATCGCGGGCAGATCAAGGTCGCCGACTTCGGCCTGGCCCGGGCGGTGACCGCGCACACCTCGACGGCCACCGGCATGCTGATCGGATCGGTCTCCTATATCGCTCCCGAACTGGTCACCCACGGCAAGGCCGACACCCGCTGCGATGTGTACGCACTGGGCGTCATCTTGTTCGAGATGCTCGCCGGGCGGAAGCCGCACACCGGCGAGACACCCATCCAGGTCGCCTACAGCCACGTGCACAACGAGATCCCCGCACCGTCGGCGGCGCTGGCCGACTCGGGACGTGAGCTGCGCACACCCATCCCGCCCTACCTCGACGCCTTGGTGGCCACCACCACCGCACGACAGCCTTCGGCCCGTCCAGCCGACGCCAGGGTGCTGCTCGACCACCTTCGACGGGCTCGCGAGGCCCTCGAACACGGAGTGGCCGACGACCCGGCGCTCACCGCCCGGATGCGCGAGACGACCATCGAACCGTCCGAACAGATCACCGAGCAGATCCCCACGCCACCGCCCGGCGAAGAGGTCCATCGGACCGTGACACTGCGGTTCACTCCGTCCACGCCAGTCAGCCCCGGGCATCCGCCGGTGGCCGACGGCATGCCCTACTACGACGCCGAACCCCCCGGCGTGGTCACCGCCTCGGTCGCGCCCCTGCAGCAACGCTTCGCCCAGCGTCGGCGCCGGGGCGCCGTCACCGCCGTGCTGGTCGTGCTGGTGGCCCTCACCCTCGGGCTCGGAGTCTGGTACGTGGTGCAGGGCCGCTTCATCGATACCCCTCAACTGACCGCGCTGACCCAGGCCGAGGCCGAGGCGCTGGCGGCCGAGTCCGGGCTCGCGGTCAGTTTCGACAAGGAGTACAGCGAGGATGTCCCGGCCGGGCAGGTGACCCGGACCGACCCCGCGGGCGGGCAGCGCATCGTCAGAGGCGGGACGGTCATGGCCTGGCTCTCCCTGGGACCGGAGCGCTACCCCGTCCCCTCAGTCGTCGGCAAGACAGTCGACGAGGCCACCAAGGTGCTGACCGCCGGCCACTTGGCCGTCGGCAAAGTCACCGAGGTCTACGACGAGACGGTGACGGTGGGCCAAGTGGTGTCCACGTCCATCGCGGCCGGCAAGCAGGTCAAGCCGGGCACCCCGATCGACCTGCGCATCTCGAAGGGGCCGGCGCCGGTGCAGATCAACGACTACACCGGAAAGCCGTTCGCCGAAGCTTCGAAGTACTTCGAGACCGCAGGGCTGGTCGTCGTGGTCGACGAGGAGCGAAACGACAAGGTGATCCCCCAAGGCTCCGTGATCTCACAGAACCCCGACTCGGGCACACTGCCCAAGGGGCAGACGGTCCACTTCGTGGTGTCCAAGGGGCCGGTGATGGTGACCGTTCCCGACGTCGCCTACATGAACGTGAAGAAGGCGACCAACGAGATGAAGAAGGCCGGCTTCAAGGTGAAGGTCGAGTACGTGGCGCGCCTGTTCGACCTGGTGGCCTACACCAAGCCGGGCGCGGGTGAACAGGCCCCCGAGGGCTCGACGGTGACGCTCTACGTGGGCTGAATCCTCAGCCGGCTGGACGCCAGGGCGCCCGATCGCGGAGGTCGGTGAGACGGGTGCCGGTCATCTCGTTGATCCGATGGAACACAAGATTCCAGCCCCGTTCGTTCAGCAGGCCTTCATGGATGCAGAACCCCTGCGGCGCCGCCACGTCCCGAACGAAGTCGATCGTCTCCTTCATCGCAGCCCAGGGCCCGTAGGCGGGCACGGCGAGGACGTCGACACCGGACGGGATGGCTTCCAGGGCGTCGCCGGGATGGAACAGGGTCGGCTCCCCCGCGGCGGAGAGGACGAGCCCGACGTTGCCGATCCTTGGAATGTCGCGGTGGATGACGGCGTGCCGTCCGCCCACCGCGGCGACGGTGACACCGCCCAGGTCGAGGCTGGTATCGGCGTGGATCGGTCGGGCGGCTGGCAGGTCGACGACGGAGCGCACCTGGGGCTCCACGTACACCAGTGCTCGGGGGTTGGCCGCGACCAGCGTGGGCACGTGGTTCGGATCTACATGGTCGGGATGCAGGTGGGTGACCAGGATCGCGTCCAGATCGGTGAGCGAATGCCAGGCGTCGGAGAAGTTGCCAGGATCGATGAGGATCCGCCGGTCAGACACCTCCACCAGCACCGAGGAGTGGCCCAGATGGGTGAGCAGCATGCGGCGAGCCTACGCGCGAAGGCGGTCGACGGCGTAGTCCATCGCCATCGTGTAACCGTGCGCTCCGAAGCCGGCCAACACCCCCACAGCAACATCCGACAGGTAGGAGTGGCGCCGGAATTCCTCCCGGGCATGGACGTTGGAGATGTGCACCTCACAGAACGGGACGCCGCAAGCGGCGAAGGCATCCCTGATCGCGATCGAGGTGTGCGTGAACGCGCCGGGGTTGATGATCACGAACCGGGTGCCGTCGGTGCGGGCGGCGTGCAACCGGTCGACGATTGCTCCCTCGTGATTGCTCTGGAACGTGTCGACGCTGAGGCCGGCGGCCGCACCCTGAGCGATGAGGGCCGCTTCGACCTCCGGGAGGGTGGTCGTGCCGTACACGCCGGGCTCTCGGGTGCCGAGCAGGTTGAGGTTCGGCCCGTTGATCACCAGTACATCCATGGTTCTACTCTTCCTCTTCGTTGTCGGGACGGTCCGGCCTCGCGTCGCGGAGCCGCTGCACCAACTCGTCGACGACGGCCTTCGGCGGACGACCGGCTGGCACGGTGATCGTGGCAACGTCGGCATAGACCGCTGCCCGAGCGGCGAAGAGGCTTGCCAGTTCAGGATTGCGGAGCACGGGACGGCCGGGGTCACGACCGACGCGGGCAAGCGCGTCATCCAGCGAGATCGCCAAGTGGACGACCGTGTGCCCGGCCAGGGCGAGACGCGTGCGCGCCGTCATGACGGCCCCGCCGCCCAGGGCCAGGACAGTCTCGGGCCCGGCCAGGAGTCCGGCGACGGTGTCGGCCTCGATGGCGCGGAAGGCCGCCTCGCCGTAGCCCTCGAAGATGTCAGCCACGGACAGGTCCATCTTCTTCTCGATGACCTGGTCGCTGTCGAGGAAGGGCAGTCTCAGACGTGCAGCCAGAGCTCGTCCGACGGTGGTCTTGCCCGCTCCCATGAATCCGATCAGGACGATCATCGTGGGCTCCGCGCCAAAGCTTCCCTACCGGCAGCGAGCATCACAGCCACGGGCGCGCTGCGACCGGTGAACAGTTCGAACTGACGGGCGGCCTGGTGCACCAGCATCTCCAGGCCACCGACCACGGTCAGGCCGGCCTCTTCCGCGGCCCGGGCCAGCGGTGTCGGCCAGTCGGCGTAGACCACGTCGAGCAGGAGGCCGCCGGTGCGGGTCCCCAGGCCCTGGGCCGGCTCGGCCGCCGGCGGCAGGGTGGAGACGACCACCGCCCCGGCGGTTGTCCCCCAGCCGTCCAGAGTGCCGGGCTCCCCCGCGGTGATCCCCACTCCGGCACTCATGGCCCAGGACACCAGCGCGGCCGCCTTGGCCTTGTCCCGAGCGTGAACGCTGACCCGGCTCACCCCCAGTTCGGCCAGCGCAAGCAGGGCCGACCGTGCCGTGGCGCCAGCGCCGAGAACGCTCGCCCGCGAGCAAGACACTGGCCAGTGCGGGCGCAGGGCCTCAACGATGCCGGCCACATCGGTGTTATCGGCTCGCCAGCGGCCGTCCGGACGCCGGACCAGGGTGTTCGCCGCGCCGGCTCTCCCGGCCAGGTCGGAGGCCTCGGCGGCGACCCCAAACGCAGCCTCCTTCAACGGCATGGTCAGACTCAGCCCACGCCACTCCGAACCCAGCCCGGCCACGAAGCCGGCCAGTTCGACGGCCTCGACCCGGAAGGCGTCGTAGGACCAGTCGCTCAGGCCGAGCGCGACGTAGCCCGCACGATGCAGCGCCGGTGACAGCGAATGTGCGATCGGCGATCCCAGCACGGCGGCCCGGTTCATCCGGCGAGCAACTCCCCGATCACCCTGCCGGCGCGGACGCAGTCCTCGGTGCTGACGTCCAGATGGGTCACCGCACGCAGCATCCGGGCGCCCAGCGCTGATACCGCCACGCCGCGAGCCGCCGCATCTCGGGCGACCTGGGACGCGGGTCGATGCCCGGTGTCGAGGACGACGATGTTGGTCTGCACGGTCGCCGGGTCGAGCGCCCAGGGCGCCGCCTCGGCGACGCGGGCGGCGAAGGCCGAGGCGGCCCGGTGGTCGTCGACCAGGCGCGGGATGTGGTGATCCAAGGCATGGGACGCTGCGGCGGCCAGCACCCCGGCCTGGCGCCAGCCTCCGCCGAGGCGTTTGCGCTGCACTCTCGCCCGACTGATCGTCGCCGCCTCGGAGAGCAGCATTGACCCCACCGGTGCGCCGAGGCCCTTGGAGAAGCAGACGCTGACGGTGTCGAACAGGCGTCCATAGTCGGCCAGCGGCACACCGGTGGCCACGTGCGCGTTCCACAGCCGGGCCCCGTCGAGGTGCAGGCCCACACCGGACCCGCGGCACAGGTCCGACACGGCCCGCAGGTGGTGCAGGGGCTGGACCGTCCCGCCGCCGAAGTTGTGGGTGTTCTCCAACGCCACCGCAGCGGTCGACACCAGGAACGGGCCGGCGTCCGGTGCGAGCAGCCCTGCGATGACGTCTACGTCGGTGACTCCGTCCGGGGAGTCCCAGGTCCGCATGGTGATGCCGTGCAGGGCCGCATGAGCCCCCATCTCGGCCCGCGCGATGTGCGCCCGCACGTCGCAGACCACCTCCTGGCCGGGAGCAACCAGCGACCACACACCCAGGAGGTTCGCCATCGACCCAGTCGGGCAGAAGAGCCCGGCCTCGTGACCCAGGAGCTCGGCTGTGCGGCGCTCCAGCGCAATGATCGAAGGGTCCTCGCCGTACACGTCGTCACCGACCTCGGCCTCGGCCATCGCTCGGCGCATCGCCGGGGTGGGTTTGGTCAGGGTGTCGCTTCGCAGGTCGATCACGTCAGAAGTCCTCGGGGAGGTAGGCCTGAACCGGGTTGATTCGCCTGATCCGCTGGTCGGTGAGCCGCTCGGCGACGGTGAAAGCCAGTTCCAGCGACTGGTTGCGGTTCATCCGAGGATCGCAGGCGGTCTCATAGCGGTTGGCCAGATCAGCCTCGGCCAGCTCGTCGACCCCTCCAACGCACTCGGTGACGTCATCGCCGGTCAACTCGATGTGGACGCCTCCGGGCCAGGTCCCGAGTTCTTCGTGAACATCGAAGAAGCCGTTGACCTCTTCGACGACCTGGCTGAACGCCCTTGTCTTGAAGCCATTGGCGGTCTCGAAGGTGTTGCCGTGCATCGGGTCGCAGACCCAGGCGACCTTGCGCCCGGTCGCCTCGACCGCCTCGACGATGCCGGGCAACACCTCGCGGACCCGGCCCGCGCCCATCCGGGTGATCGCGGTGAGCCGCCCCGGCTCCTGGTCGGGGTCGAGCCGCTCGCACAGGGCGACCGCGTCGGCCGGGGTGACCCCGGGGCCGAGCTTGATCCCGATGGGGTTCCGCAGGTGACGAAGGAACTCCACGTGGGCGCCGTCCAGCTGGCGCGTGCGCTCGCCGATCCAGACCATGTGCGCCGAGGTGTCGTACGGCGTGTCGGTGCGGGAGTCGATCCGGGTCAGCGCGTGCTCGTACTCCAGCAGCAGCGCCTCGTGGCTGGCGTAGAAGTCGATGGTCCGGAAGGACTCGTTGTCGACCCCGCAGGCCACCATGAACGCCAGCGCCCGCTCGATCTCGGCTGCCAGCGCCTCGTAGCGGTGCTCCACGTTGGAGTTGCGCACGAAGTCGGAGTTCCAGGAATGGACGGCCCGCAGGTCGGCGAAACCGCCCTTCACGAAGGCGCGAACCAGGTTGAGGGTGGCTGCGGAGTGGTTGTACACCTCGATCAACCGGGACGGATCGTGGGCTCGCACCGCTGCGTCAAAGGCCAGGCCGTTGATCGCGTCACCACGGTACGCGGGCAGGGTCACCCCGCCTCGCGTCTCGGTGTCCTTGCTGCGCGGCTTGGCGTACTGGCCCGCGATCCGGCCGACCTTGAGCACCGGGACCTGGGCGGCATAGGTCAGGACGACCGCCATGCTGAGCAGGACGCGCAACTTGCCGCGGATGTTGGCGGCGGTGACCGACTCGAACGTCTCCGCGCAGTCACCGCCCTGCAGCATGAACGAGCGGCCGTCGGCAACCTCGGCCACCTTGGTCCGCAGGTCGTCGCATTCACCGGCGAAGACCAGCGGCGGCCGGCGGCGCAATGCGACCAGCACCTTCGCCAAAGCCTCAGCATCAGGGTACGTCGGCTGTTGGGCGGCCCCGATCCGATGGAGGTCGGCCAGGGAGGGGATCTGTTCCAACACGCCGGTCAGAATACGCTGCGACCGGCGAGCCGGCCCACTCGCGTCACTGAGATGACGCCGGCAGAGGCGGCGGGGTCGCGTCGAGACCCGGCCGCGTCCGGATCCTGGCGTCGGCTTCGGCCGGCGACAGTGACCCGTACTTGACCGAGGTGCCGTAGGCCTCGACGTAGGTCTGGCCGGACAACTCCATGATCGCGTTCATGACCTCGTCGGTGACCCAGCGGAGCGCCGCCCTGTTGTCGACCAACTCCGCGTAACGGGAGAAGTCCAGCGGTGCGCCGATGACCACCCGAGGCCGGTGCATCCACGGGATGCCGAGACGGTTCTTGACCAGTTCGGTATTGAACATCGCCACCGGGACGACGGGTACTCCTGCGGCCATCGCGAGTCGGGCGACGCCGGTCTTGCCCTTGTAGAGCCGCCCGTCCGGAGACCGCGTGCCCTCGGGGTAGATGCCCACCAGACCCCCGTCGTGGAGGACCTCGATGACCGGACCCAGGCCGTCCAGACTCACCCGACCGCCGGAACGGTCCAGCGGGACCTGTCCGATCGCCTTGAGGAACCAGGCCACGAGCTTCGAGCCGAGCCCGCGGTTGCCTTTGAAAAGTTCGGCCTTGGCAGGGAAGGTGAGCCGGCGGTGGATCATCGCGGGCAGCACATAGGTGTCCCCCGCCGAGAGGTGGTTGCTCGCCAGGATCGCTCCCCCGGTCGCCGGGATGTTCTGCTCACCCTCGAGCCGGGTGCGGAAGAGCCAGCGCACGATGGGGACGAACATCACATTCTTGAACAGCCAGTAGTACATAGGCCCTCCGCCCAGTCAGCTTGCGCAGCACCCTACCCGGGTGCGGCGCGCCGTGGGCAGCGGGCTCTCTCCTACGATGGCCGCATGCAGGTTCAGGACTACGCGCAGCCCTACTCGGCCGGAGCCGGACGCATCGGCATCCTCTTCTGCCATGGGTTCACCGGTTCGCCCTGGTCGATGCTGGAGTGGGCCCGGTTCAGCGTCGACGCCGGGTATCGCGTGTCTCTGCCTCGCCTGCCGGGACACGGCACCAGCTGGCAGGAGCTGGACGCCACCAGTTGGCGGGACTGGTACGCCGCCGTTGATCGAGAGTTCCGGACGCTGCGCACGCAATGCGACCAGGTCTTCGTCGCGGGACTGTCGATGGGTGGAGCGCTCGCCCTGCGGCTGGCGCAGAAGCACGCCGATTCCGTTGCCGGGCTGATGCTGGTCAACCCGGCTGTAATGGGTTACCCGGTCACTCGGGCGATTCCGTTCCTCCACCGGTTCGTCCGTTCGGCAGCCGCGATCGGCTCCGACATCGCCGATCCGAGCGTGTCCGAGATGGCTTACGAACGCACGCCGCTGCGCGCGGCCAACTCGATGGTGAGACTGTGGGCCGACGTGCGCGCCTGCCTCGACCTGGTGCACTGCCCGGTCCTGGTCTTCCGGTCGGCCACGGACAAGGTCGTGCCGGCCGCCTCGACCCAGTTCGTTCTGGCGCACATCTCATCAGAGGAGGTGACCGAGCGGGTGCTGACCCGCAGCCGGCATGTCGCGACGATGGACTACGACAAGGAACAGATCTTCCGCGAGTCCTTGGCGTTCATCACTTCCCACTCACGGTGACGCCGCCAGGTCGGCCAGCGCAGCGGCGTACCACCTGGCGGCCTGTTCCTCGCCGTGCGCCCTTTCTCCTGGCTGACCGCCGACCAGCCGTTCGAGGAACACCATCGCCTCGGAGCGGCCAAGCCGCTTGACCACGGTCTCGACGGCGATCTGGGCCAAGGCGTAGCTTGCGGTTGCCGAGTGTGCGTCGTCCAGGTCGGCGGCCGTTGGCAGGTGGGTCGGAAGGCGATCGTTCCGGAGGCTGTCCCGGGCGACTCGGCGGCTCTCCCGGGCCGCCTCGGGGTGGGCCTGGACGGCCACCCACTCGGCAAGCCCTTCGCTGACCCAGCGGGGCGCGTCCTCGGCCTCGATCGTCCTGGTCGCCACGTGAGTCGCCTCGTGCGCGGCCAGGGCGTCCAGGAAAGCCGCGTCCACCAGGTGCGGGAGTTCGGGATTGACCACGACCCGGATCGCGTCGCCTTCGCGGTGGGTGACCGCTGCCGACCCGCTCGCAGTGGTGCCGGTCACCGCGTGGAACTCCAGCGGGCTCCCCGGCAACTCCACCACCAGCCCCCCGCGCCATCGGGCAGCCAGGGGCCCCAAGCGGGCTTTCCGGACCGCCTCCGCTGCCGCGTCCAACCGGGACGACCACCCGATCCGATCGGCCACAGCGACGCTGGTCGCTGCCACGATGGTTCCGGACCCGCCCGACAGGACGGTCACCGGCTCGAGCGACCACAGCGGGCTGAAGGTGGATTGGGGAACCGTGGTCACCACCGTCCTGCCGTCCTGGCCGGCGAGGACTGGCGACAGAGTGTGGCGAGCGGGCGCGGTGTCCCCCGGGACCGTCCAGACCACGTCGAGTCGGCCATCCTCTCCGCTGGAGAAGCTCACGGACTGCAGTTGCTCGAGGTTGTCGAACCAGAGCGCACCGGTCCCGCGGGCATGCGGGGTGTCGGCGAAGCTGGTGAGGAAGGCGGCCCGGTCATGGCCGCCGAGGCTGCTGTTGAGCGCAGCCGCAAGGGCGTGGGCATCGGGGACCGAAGGAGCGGGTGCGGTCGTACAGCCGGCCAGCGCGAGGACCAGCACCGCCAGCCGGCAGGCAGCGGCGCGTCCGGTCATCGGCGAGTTCGGTCAGCCCAGGACGCGTCGCGCGCCCGAGTACGGAGCGCCGTAGGAAGCCAGGGTCTGGATGACCAGATCGTCGCGGACGTTGCGCGCATGGACGATCTTCCCGCCTCCGATGTACATGCCCACATGGTGGATCGGGCTGTACCAGAAGATCAGGTCGCCGGGCTTCAACTCGTCGCGTGAAACCGCACGGCCGACCCCGAACTGCGCGCGCGAGGAGTGCGGCAGGGAGACGCCCACCGACCGATAAGCGGCGAGCATCAGCCCCGAGCAGTCGAAGTTGTTCGGGCCTGAGGCGCCCCAGACGTAGTTTCCGTTCGGCACCCTGGAGACCGCGTAGCGCACTGCGTCGACCGCCCGGGGGTCTGCCGAGCCGTCATCGACCACATTGACGGCCACCCGGCTGGCATCGCGGGAGTCCAGAGCGTTGCGCTGGGCGAAGGTGAGGTTGCGCACCAGGGCCTCGCCCTCGGCCGCCTTGGCCTTGACCTGCTTGTCGAGCTCGGAAAGGCGCCGCTCCTCAGTGGAGAGGGCGGCCACCTCGGCGTCCGCCGCCCGGCGCAGGTCGAGCAGGTTGGCCTGCTGTGCCTGGTACTCCTGAAGCAGCCCGTTGATGTTCTCGTCCACCTTGCTGGTGGTGGAGAGCCGGTTCAGGAACGCATCGGGGTCGGAGCTGGTGAGCAGGGCGAGGCCGGTGTCGATGCCGCGATTCTGGAACTGCGCCAGAGCGACGGCCCGAGCCTGGCCGGTCAGCGCGGTCACCTTCTTCTGTTGAGCGGCCACATCCGCCTTGAGCACCTCGACCCGCCGCTCGCCGGACTCCAGCCGATCCTGGGTCTCGGCCAGCTGTTCCCCGATGGCACTGGCTTCGGCGTCGAGCTTGTCGACCTGGGCCTTGGCATCGTCGAGGGTGGTCGGGTCGGCATGGGACGGCACCGCCTGACCGGCAAGGATCACGACGGCCGCGGCCACGGCACCCACCGTCGACCGGACCAGGCCTCGAACCCGCATGAACCCTCCCGGCGACTGGCGGACTGAAGTAAAGCTGAGAAAATCCTAAGGGAAAGCTTGGGGCAAGGCAAACCCGGTGTCTTCCGAACGTCCCGCCCTGGCGCCGCGACCGGACACCTTGGGTACCGCACGCACCATCCGCAGCGGCGGCAACATCCCTGAGGCGGCCATGGCCTCCAGCGCGCGCTGTTCGGCCCCGTCGAGGACCAGCGGATCGGCCGTCGGACCCAGCAGCGCCGACACGACGCAATCGGCGCAGGCCGGCCCACGGGCTCGGCACTGTGCGCAGTCAACCCTGAGAACATCCATGCGCCCAGCATCATGGCCGGCACCGACAATTCCTGTCGGCGAACCCGTCGGCGAAGACTGTCGGCGAAGACTGTCGGAGCCGTTGCCTAGCGTGTCCGACATGACCTCCGCAGCAGCCGTGCGTGACCACCAGCCCACCTTCGACGACCTCGGCAGGCACCTGGCCGGAGTCACCTTCTGCGTGGTCGACCTGGAGACCACCGGCGGCGGCACCGACGACTCCATCACCGAGATCGGCGCGGTCAAGGTGCGAAGGGGCGAGGTGGTGGGCGAGTTCCAGACGCTGGTCAACCCGCTGAGCCACATCCCGCCGCTCATCGCAGTGCTCACCGGAATCACCGACCAACTCGTCGCCGACGCGCCGATCCTGGCCGACGTCCTGCCGTCCTTCCTCGCCTTCTCCGGGGACGCAGTCCTGGTCGCCCACAATGCCGGCTTCGATGTCGGCTTCCTCAAACGCGCCTGCGCGGCACACGGCCACCCCTGGCACGCGCCCGACGTGGTGGACACTGTGGCGCTCGCCCGACAGGTCCTGCTGCGAGATGAAGTGCCGAACGTCAAGCTCGCCACACTCGCCCATCACTTCCGGGCGAGCACAACGCCCGATCACCGGGCGCTTTCCGACGCCAGAGCCACTGTGGATGTCCTGCACGGGCTCCTGGAACGGGTCGGGAACCTCGGCGTGGACACTGTCGAAGACCTGCTGGAGTTCACCCGGCGGGTCTCCCCGCAGCGACGCGCCAAGCGGAGCTGGGCCGCCGACCTTCCGCAGGACCCGGGCGTGTACTGCTTCGTCGCCGACCTTCCGGACGGACGGGGGTCGTCCCGGCGTCAGGTGCTCTACGTGGGTAAGAGCCGCAACATCCGGGCCAGGGTCCGCACCTACTTCACCGCCGCCGAAACAAGACCGCGAATGGACGAGATGGTCCGCATCGCCACCGGCGTCGAGGCGTCGGTCTGCAGGACCGACCTCGAGGCCGACGTGCTGGAACTGCGCCTCATCGCGGCCCACTCCCCCAGGTACAACAGGCGTTCGAAATTCCCCGAGCGGCAGGTTTGGGTCAAGCTCACCCGAGAGGCGTTCCCCCGGTTGTCGATCGTGCGCGCGGTCAGTGCGGACGGCGCCCAGTATTTCGGGCCGTTCCGCCGCAGGGCGGCCGCCGAACAGGCCGTCCTCGCGCTGTGGGACGCGTTCCCCATCCGCCAATGCACGTCCCGGCTGTCGACCAGGACACCATCGACGGCCTGCGCTCTGGGGGGCATGGGCCGGTGCAGCGCCCCTTGCGAACTGACCATCAGCTCCTCCGACTACGCACGGATCGCCGACCGGGTGCGCTCCTGCATGCAGTCGGACGTCCGTCCGCTGCTGGCCGCCGCGCAGCCGCGGCTCGGCCGGCTGGTCCGCGACCAGCGCTTCGAGGACGCAGCCACACTGACCAGCAGGCTGGAGGCCTTCGCCCACGCAGCACTTCGCCACCACCGCCTGGCGAGCCTGGCCGGCTGCCCGCAGATCGTCGCCGCCTGCCGGGTGGACAAGGGGTGGGAGATCCACGTCGTCCGCTATGGGCGGCTCGCAGCGGCCGCACTGGCCAGGCCGGGCGAGGCGCCCCAAGCGGTCGCCCGGGCGGCGGTGGCCACCGCCGAGACCGTCGCAGAACCGGTGTCGCCGGCGCCGGCCGGGATCGTGGAGGAGACCGAGCGGATCGCCGATTGGCTGGAGCGGCCCGGCGTCCGCTTGATCGAGATCGAGGGCACCTGGAGCTGGCCACTCGGCATCGGCCTGGCTCCCGGCGAACTCGCCCGGCACGCCCTGGGGTCAGCCCCCAGCGGTTAGGATGCCGCCCATGATCACCGCGATTGTCTTCATCAACGCCGACGTCGCCCGCATTCCCGAGGTCGCGCAGCGGATCGCGGATCTGGAGACGGTCACCGAGGTCTACTCAGTGACCGGCGCCATCGACCTGATCGCGATCGTGCGGGTGCGCACGATCGACGAAGTGGCGATCACGGTCAGCGACCACCTCAACAAGGTGCCCGGGGTCACCTCGACGGAAACCCACATCGCCTTCCGCGCCTACTCCTCCCACGATCTGGAGGCCGCCTTCTCCCTCGGCGCCTCCTGACTAGTCCTGGACCGTCACCGAGGCGATCACGACCGGATCGATCGGACGGTCCATCCGCCCGGTCGGCACTGCAGCGATCTCCCTGACCACCTCGCGGCTGGCCTCGTCCGCGACCTCACCGAAGATGGTGTGCCGGCGGTTCAGGTGCGGGGTCTTGGCCACCGTGATGAAGAACTGGGATCCGTTGGTGCCAGGTCCGGCATTGGCCATCGCAAGCAGGAACGGGCGGTCGAACTGCAGCTCGGAGTGGAACTCGTCGGCGAAGGTGTAGCCCGGTCCCCCGGTGCCGGTGCCGAGGGGGCATCCGCCCTGGATCATGAAACCGTCGATCACGCGGTGGAACCCGAGTCCGTCGTAGAACCGTCCCTTGGTCATCGCTCTGGTCGTCGGGTCGCGGTACTCCTTGGTCCCGGTCGCCAGACCCACGAAGTTGGCGACGGTCCGAGGAGCCTGGTCGGGGAAGAGGGTGATCACGATGTCGCCGTGATTGGTATGCAAGGTAGCGGTCGTTGCCACAGAACAGTCCTTTCTTCGATGGTGCGGCCTCCCATCCTTCCAGATGACAACCACCGTTGTGGATCGGCAGAAGCCGCGAAAAACCTGTCGCCGTGAGCAGTGGCCGGGGTACCTTGGATTCACGCGAGTAATCGCGACCGAATGCGCCGAACATCGGAGGAACCGTGAACCGAAAGAAGCTGCTGGCGGCTGTCGAGGAGGGTACCCACACGGCCGTCGAGAGGGGGCAGGCAGCACTCAGTGAAGCGGCCGAGCGCTTGAGCGAAGCGGCGGACCGACTCGCCCCGCTGGTCGAGCAGGCTGGGGAATACGTGAGCCCGTTCACCCAGGAAGCCCGCCGCCGTGGCACAGAGATCGCCGCCGATGCGGTCACCCGGCTCCGACCGGTGATCAGCGACGCCAGGATCCGCGGCGCGCGTCTGGCCGCCGAGACATACGACCGCGTGCAACCGGGAATTGACGAGGCGCTCGACCAGGTCACACCTACCGTCGAACGCACCATGCGCAAGGTCACCCCGGCTGTTGACGAGGCGCTCTCGCGGGTCACCCCAAGCGTTGACCTGGCTCGCACGAAAGTGCAGCACGACCTGCTCCCCCGGTTCGCCTCGGCCCTCCACGAAGCCGCGTCGCAGCCGTTGACCACCGAGATCGCCGCCAAACTCGCCGCCGCCACGGCCGCCTTGGTGAGCACGATCGAAACGCCGGCCGAGGTTGTTCTGGTCACGAAGAAGAAGAGGTCGTTCGGGAAGACCCTCGCCACGGTCGTGATCGCCGGATCGGTCCTGGCCGGCGTCGTGGTCGCGGTCCGCAAGCTCATGGCGGATTCCTCCTCCGGTTGGCAGGCGCACACCCCCAGCGACGCCTATATCGCCAACCCTGTCGCCGATGTCGTCGAAGACGTGGCCGCCGAGGTGGAAGAGCCCGACGAAGCCGCACCCGAGGAGCCCGAGATGGAGGGTGACGTCGGAGAGGAAGTCGAGCAGGACCTGGAATTCCCCGAGGAGGCGACCCAGGACGTCGCCGAGTCGGTCGAGGAGGAACTGGAAAAGGTCGCGGACAAGGCCGAGGGAGGCGATGCCTCCCCTTTAGCAGGTAGCCCCTACGGCCCTGGCTCCTATGTGGGAGCCGAGCCGCCGCAGGGGTTCTCCATCAAAGGCAACAACCGCTCCATGAAGTACCACCTGCCGGGCACGAGCGCTTACGAGCGCACGATCGCCGACGTGTGGTTCGACAGCCCTGAGTCGGCCGAAGCCGCAGGCTTCGTGCGGACGCAGCGCTGACGAAGCTCCTGAGAACTTTCTGAGAACCTGGCATCTCCTGTCACAAGGACGGTGTCGCTGGGGCCTTCTCCAGCGACACCGTTCATTGTCAGGAGAGCCGATGACCGACCCCCACAGCGTCCACGCTTGGGTTCTTGCGAACCCCTTCCGGGCCCATGTCCGCCACCTCATCGACAGCACAGGCCTCCCTTGGCCTGCCATCGCCATCGAGGCGGGCGTGTCGACCACCTTCCTCCACCACCTGCTGTTCGGACGACGCGGCCGGCCGATCCCCCGGATCCCCCAGGATGTCGCTGAATGCCTCCTCAGCCTCCAGGCGGCCGACCTCCACCAGACGATGGCGCGCCGGGTCCCCGCCGCCCGGACGGCTTCACGCGTGAGCGCCCTGCTGGCCGCCGGTCATGATGCCGTACGGCTGGCGCAGTTCTGCCGGCTGGCGGACTTCGAACTGCGCGCGCTGCCGGGAGCCCCCAGATGCTCCAGGCTCACCGAAGTGCTGGTCGAAGCCGCCTGCCAGCTGTCCGCCGGTTCGTCGGCTCGGCTCAGCCGGGCCGCCTGAGGTTAGGCTCGAATCGTGGCCTGGCTCCCCTTCGCGGTGGCGATCGTGCTCGCGCTCGGGCTCGCGGCAGCCACCCCGTTCCTTCTGCAGCGCCTGCCTACCCCTCCGGACGAACCGGACGCACGTCCCTACCGCGAGTTGGCATCCCCGCGCTTCCGCTGGCTGGTCGGCCTCGGAACACTGGCGGCACTGGCCGTCGCGTTGCCCTGCACCAACCCCTGGTCGTGGGGACCATGGGTCGCGCTCTCGACCGGCGGCGTCCTGCTGGCGGTCATCGATGCCCACACCGGCTTCCTGCCTCGGGTGCTGACCCTGACCACCTGGGCGACCGCGGGGTGCGGGGTTGTGGTTGCCGCCCTCGCCGGGGGCGACGCGGGCATCGCGGTCTCCGCGATCGCCGGGACGCTGGGCGCGGGCGGGATGTTCTGGGCGCTGTGGCGAATCGGCGCTGGTATGGGCTTCGGCGACGTCCGGCTCGCCGGCCTGATCGGGACGGTGACCGGAGCGACGTCATTGAGGCTGACCGGATGGTCGCTGCTCATCGGCGGCTTGGTCGGAGTCGCCTGGGGCTTGGCGACCCGGGTGCGTCGGGGCTCCGACGGGCCCTTCCCTTACGGCCCCTCGCTTGTCATCGGGCCGTTCCTCGCGCTGGTGGCGTCCGCCGGACTCGCGGCTTGAGCCGTGGGAGGACGCGGCTCAACGACTTCCAGCCGCCCGTGTCCGGGCGATCCAGCGTTCCAGCACCGCAACAGCGGCACCGGAGTCGATCGCCCGGGAGACCCGCTCCACATGCTCGGCGAGTTGCGGCACCAGCGGTGCGGCCAGATCGGGCTTGGCGTAGGCCAGACTGGCCGCAGCGGCGTTCAGGATGACGACGTCCCGGACGGGCCCCGTCCCCCCGGACAGAACCTCGCCGACGATGGCGGCGTTGCGAGCCGGATCCCCGCCGGTCAGGTCCGCGCGAGAAGCGCGCGGCAGGCCCAGCGCAAGAGGGTCCAGCACCGTCCTGACGACCCGCCCGTCCGCGATCAGCCACACATCCGACGTCGTCGTGGTGGTCAGTTCGTCAAGGCCGTCCTCGCCGTGGAACACCAGGCCGCGGCTGCCGCGGGCGGCGAAGACCCCTGCCACCAGTGGCGCCATCCTGGCGTCGGCCACACCGACCGCCTGAGCGACAGGCCGTGCGGGATTGGCCAGCGGACCGAGGAAGTTGAAGGTCGTCTGCACGCCCAACTCCCGCCGCGCAGTGGCCGCGTACCTCAGCGACGGGTGATAGATCGGGGCGAAGAGAAACACGATGCCCGCGTCCGCGAGCACCCCGGCCTGCTGAGCCGGTGCCACGTCGATCATCACGCCCAAGGCTTCCAGGCAGTCGGCCGTACCGCAGGCCGACGATGCGGCCCGGTTGCCGTGCTTCACAACCGGGATGCCAGTCGCTGCGGCGACGATGGCCGCCATCGTGGAGATGTTCACAGTGTTGGCGCGGTCGCCGCCCGAGCCGACCACATCCACGGCCTCAGGATCAAGGGCGATCGGGGTGGCGTGAGTCAGCATGGCCTCGGCCAACCCGGAGATCTCCTCCACCGACTCACCCTTGGCCCGCAGGGCCACGGCGAATCCGGCGATCTGGACGCTGGTGGCCTCTCCGGAGAGGATCTGCCCCATGGCCCAGGACGCTGCCTGTGGCGTCAGATCGACACCCGCGATCAGGCTGGTGAGCAGTTCCGGCCAGGTGTGCGCCACTACTCGGCCTTGACCGACAGCCGGGCACGGAGCAGGTCCGCCGCCGCCGCGGGGAGACGCACCGGGTCGACCGGGTAGGCGGCGACCGCATCAGCGCGAGACCAGGTGGCCAGCCAGGCGTCAGCCACCCGCGCCACGAGGAGCAGGACGGGCGGACAGTCGACGATCTCGTCCTTCACCTGATGGCACAGTCCCATACCGCCCGAGGGGGTCGCTTCAGCGTCGAAGATCACCAGGTCATAGCCGCCGGCGTCCATCGCCGAAAGGACGGCGGGCTGGGTGGCGACCTCGAAGATGTCGACCTCGGGGAGGTCGGGGGCGACCCTCTTACCCAGCGTCAGCCGGACCTGCTCGCGGACGGTCCGGTCGTCGGAATACAACAGCACCCTGGCGGTGGCGGTGGCGGTGGCGGTGGGACGGTCGTCGCTCATCGGTCTTCCTCGTCTGATGCCCCGCCGGCGCAGCGTGGCGTGTCGTCATGGTAACCCGTATCGGGGCGGCGACCGGCGCACAAGCCACAGGTGGAGATCCGCTCGTGCGCCACTTCCCACATCATCGGGATGATCTCGTTTCTGTGCGATGACAAGGCGCAAGATTCGCCCCGCAGATCGGATGACCAAACGCAGCGGACCGGCAATAATGTGCGGATGGCACACACACCATCGGCGAGTGCGGCTGCCGTGACACCTCACGGCGCCCTGCATCCGGTCGCCCCCACGCGCCTCCACGGGGTCAAGGGACGACCCGATGCGGTCTCGGTCGGCACGATCATCTGGCTGGCCAGTGAGTTGATGTTCTTCGCGGCGTTGTTCGCCGCCTACTTCTCACTGCGGGAGATCACCAACGCTGCGGCAGCGCCCGGGACAACGACGATGTGGGAGTGGGGTGCGTCCCACCTCGACAACACCTGGTTCGGGATCACCTTCCCCTGGTTCGCCACGATCAACACCACGATCCTGATCCTCAGTTCGGTGACCTGCCAGCTGGGTGTGCACGCCGCCGAGAAGGGGCAGGTGTCCCGGACGGGCTCCCTGCTCACGATGGGGTCCTGGGGCCTGCGCGAGTGGTACACCTTGACGTTCATCATGGGCGCCGTCTTCATCGGCGGCCAGGCTTTCGAGTACGCCAATCTGGTCGGCGAGGGCTTCGTGCCCTCAACGAACGCGTACACCTCGGCCTTCTTCCTGGCGACGGGATTCCACGGACTCCACGTCATCGGCGGCCTCGTGGCATTTCTCCTCATGCTGGGACGGACCTACCTGACCCGTGTCTTCACCCACGAGCAGGCTGTTCATGCGATCGTGACTTCGTACTACTGGCACTTCGTCGACGCGATCTGGGTCGTGCTGTTCGGTGTGCTCTACCTGCTGCGCTGACGCGTCTGACCCACCGGGAGGAACCCGTGCGATTCCTGACTTCCACAAGGCGCCATCGCGCAGCCAAGCCGTTGCTGTTGGTCCTGGCGCTCTTCGCGATCGGCTCGCTCTATTCGGCTGTCGCTCCGGCCACCCCGTCCGCCGCTGACGGAGCCACGGCGGATCAGCAGATCGTCATGGGGAAGGGCCTGTTCGCCCAGTCCTGCGCGTCCTGCCACGGCTTGAACGGGGAGGGCCTGGCCGCTCAGAACATCCCCTCGCTCGTCGGTGTCGGAGCGGCCGCGGTCGACTTCCAGGTGCGCACCGGACGCATGCCGATGGCCAATCCGTTGGTGCAGGCACCGCGCAAGGAGAACACCTTCACCGATGACGAGATCGCAGCTCTGGCCGCCTTCGTGGCCAGCCTCGGGTCCGGTCCGTCCGTCCCTGAGGAGTGGCAGTACTCACCCGAAGGACTCACCGCCGAAGAGATCGCACGAGGCGGCCAACTCTTCCGCACCAACTGCTCTGCGTGCCACAACTTCCAGGGCAGCGGAGGCGCTCTGCCCAGCGGCAAGGTGGCGCCGAGCCTCATCGGCGTCGAGCCGCGGGAGATCTGGGAGGCCATGCGGACCGGCCCCGGCGAGATGCCCGTCTTCGCCCCCGGCGCCGTCCCGGACTCAGACGCCAGATCCATCATCGGCTACCTCGAAGAAGTGCACGCACAACCGTCCGCAGGGATGACCCTCGGCGGGCTCGGGCCGGTGTCGGAAGGCTTCTGGGGCTGGATCGTCGGCATCGGCGGACTGGTGCTGTTCGCCGTCTGGATCGCAACGAGGGGGGCCCGCGCATGACCCTGCAGAAGTTCGACGAGCACCTCCCGGTGCCCGATCCAGGGCTGGAACCGCACGTCGAGCGGTTCACCGACACCGACGAAGCTGCGGCCAACCGCGCGTACCGCCAGATCGTGGTGATGCTCGCCCTGGTTCCGGTGTTGGCGATCGCCTTCGTGGTGATCTACTTCGCCGTCCCGCGAGATGCCGAGTTGGTGGTCCTCGGGAGCACGCTGATGATGCTGCCGGTGCTGCTCGGCCTGGTCGGCGGGCTGGCGTCCCTCCTGATCGGGGTCTCGGCCATCCACTGGGCGAGGATGCTGATGAGCGACGAGGAGATCGCCGGCGACCGTCACGGGGCGGCCTCCCCTGAGGATGTCAAAACGGCGCTGCAGGAGAAGATCGAGATCGGGGTCGAGGCGACCGGCATCCGCCGTCGCAAGTTGCTCGGCTCCGGCATGGCCGGAGCCCTGGGGATCATGGTCGTCCCTGCGCTGGTCACGCTCGCCGACATGGGACCCTGGCCGACAGCAGCGGTCCGCCGGGAGACCATCGAGAAGACCATCTGGGCCGAGGGCGTCCGTCTGGTGAACGACGTCACCTACATCCCGCTCAAGGCCAACGAGGTTCAGCTCGGCCAACTTGTCAACGCGCAGCCCGCCAACCTGGCAGCTCTCCACGGTGTCGAGTTCCAGCGGGCCAAGGCCAAGGCGTCCATCATCGTCGTCAGGATGGATCCGAACTCGATCAAGATCCCCGAGTCGCGTCGCGACTGGCACGTGGACGGCATCCTCTGCTACTCCAAGATCTGCACCCATGTCGGTTGCCCGATCAGCTTGTGGGAGCAGCAGACTCACCATCTGCTCTGCCCGTGCCACCAGTCCACCTTCGACCTCGGAAACTCGGGCGTCGTCGTCTTCGGCCCGGCAGCGCGCTCCCTGCCGCAACTGCCGATCACGGTGGACGCCGAGGGCTACCTGATCGCCCGCAGCGATTTCACCGTTCCGGTCGGCCCAAGCTTCTTCGAACGGGATTCGTCCCAGGACTTCCGAGAGGGTGATCGGTGATGGCAAAGCCGGCCGAGGTCTCCCCCGAATCACCCGCACTCGTCACCGAGACCCCACCCAAGAAGGGCGGCAGCGAAGGCCTGTTCCGCGGTCCGGTCGCCTGGCTGGACGACCGGATCGGCTTGGCCAAGCTGATGGGGAACATTCGTAAAGTGTTCCCTGACCACTGGTCCTTCCTCTTGGGCGAGATCGCCCTCTACTCCTTCGTGATCCTGCTGCTCACCGGGGTGTTCCTCACCATCTGGTTCAAGCCATCGATGACCGAGGTCGAGTATGCGGGCACGTACGAACTGATGCACGGCATCGGAATGTCGGAGGCGTTCGCATCCACACTCGCCATCAGCTTCGATGTCCGGGGCGGACTCCTGGTCCGCCAGATCCACCACTGGGCAGCCATGCTCTTCGTCGCGGCGATGACCGTCCACATGCTGCGGGTGTTCTTCACCGGCGCGTTCCGCAAGCCGCGCGAAATCAACTGGATCATCGGCGTGGGCCTGTTCTCGATGGGCCTCGTCGAAGGCTTCGCGGGCTACTCCTTGCCGGACGACCTGCTCTCGGGCACTGGTCTGAGGTTCGTGGACGGCCTGGTCCGGTCGATCCCGCTGATCGGCACGTGGGCGGAGTTCTTCGTCTTCGGCGGTGAATTCCCTGGCGACATCGTGATTCCGCGCCTCTACATGGTCCACATCCTGCTCATCCCGGGACTGCTCCTCGGACTGATCGGGGCCCACATGGCGTTGCTCGTCTACCACAAACACACCCACTGGCCGGGCCCTGGGCGCACCAACCGCAACATCGTTGGCTACCCGTTCTTCCCCGTCTACGTCGCGAAGGCCGGTGGGTTCTTCTTCATCGTCTTCGGGATCACGATCCTGATGGGCGCCCTGATGCAGATCAACCCGGTGTGGCTGTTCGGGCCCTACAACCCGGCCCAGGTCACCGCCGGATCCCAGCCCGACTGGTACATGGGGTTCGTCGAAGGCGCCATTCGTATCATCCCCAACTGGGAAACCTACCTGTTGGGTACGACCTGGTCGTGGAACATCTTCCTGCCTGGCGTGGGGTTGATGGGCCTGCTGTTCACGGGGCTTGCGGTGTACCCGTTCATCGAGGCCTGGATCACCGGTGACAAGCAGGAGCATCACGTTCTGGACCGTCCGCGCAACGCTCCGACCAGGACCGCGATCGGTGTTGCCGGCATGACGTGCTATGCGATGTTCTGGTTGGCCGGCGGCAACGACATCATCGCCACCCAGTTCCACGTGTCCCTGAACGCGGTGACGCATGTCATGCGCGTTGCGGTCTTCGTCGCCCCTGTGATCGCCTTCATCGTCACCAAGCGGGTCTGCCTGTCCCTGCAGCGTGCGGATCGGGAGCGGGTGCTGCACGGCAGCGAGTCGGGCATCATCGTCCGCTCCCCTGAGGGCGGGTACAGCGAGGCGCACCTGCCCATCTCTGACGACGAGGCTTTCACCTTGACCCGGCACCCCCAGCTGCCGGCGCTGGCCGAGACCCCCGCAGTGGACGAGCGCGGCATCCGCGCCAAGGGCAAGGGCATCTCGCGGCTGCGCGCCCGACTGTCCCGGTGGTACCTGCACGACGTGGTCTCCAAGCCGACGGCCGCGGAGATCGCCTCCTCCGCCCACCACGAGGAGTTGCCTGCCGCGGAGGATCGCCCGGAGATCCCGGCCGCGGGCAGGTGACCCCCCGCGGGGCCCGCGGCTAGGATCGTGCGGTGCGATTCCTGACTCCCAAGCCGAGCCACGACTTGACCTACGACGACGTCTTCATGACGCCACGCCGCTCGTCGGTCACCTCCAGGCTTGACGTCGACCTGACCAGCACCGATGGGGTACGGCTCCCCCTGCCCCTGATCGTGGCCAACATGACCGCGATCTCCGGGCGCCGCATGGCCGAGACCGTGGCTCGGAGGGGCGGACTGGCGATCATCCCGCAGGACCTGCCCACAGCCATCGTGGCCGAGGCGATCGGCAAGGTGAAGGCAGCTCATCCGATGTTCGATACGGCTCTCACGATCAAGCCCGGAGCGACGATCGGCGAGGCCCTCTCCCTGATGCCCAAGCGGGCGCATGGTCTGGTGGTCGTGGTCGAGGACGGGGCGCCGATCGGTACCCTGACCCCGGCCGAAGCGGAGGGTCTGGACCGGTTCGCCCAGGTGCACGAAGCGATGAGCACCGAACTGACCGTCGTGACGCCGGACACCTCCCCGACCGAGGTCTTCGACCTGCTCTCCAGCCATCGCCACAAGGCTGCGATCGCCGTGGCGGAAGGACGCCTGGTCGGACTGATGACAGCCAAAGGCGCTCTTCGTGCCACCCTGTACCCCCCGGCTCTGGACGGCTCCGGACGGCTGCGCATCGGCACTGCCGTCGGCATTTCGGGCGACGTGGAGAAGCGCGCCCACGAACTGCTCGCGGCCGGCGCGGACGTGCTCGTGCTCGACACCGCCCACGGGCACCAGGAACGCATGATCTCCGCGGTGCAGCGGGTCCGAGCGTTGATGGGAACTGAGGGGATCCGCGTCCCCATCGTGGCGGGCAACGTCGTGACCGCGGACGGAGTCGCTGACCTGATCGAGGCGGGCGCTGACGTGATCAAGGTTGGCGTTGGCCCAGGAGCCATGTGCACCACGCGGATGCAGACCGGCGTCGGGCGTCCGCAGTTCTCGGCGGTGCTCGAGTGCGCCGAGGAGGCCAGGGACGCCGGTCGCGCGATCTGGGCTGATGGCGGCGTCCGCCACCCCCGGGACGTAGCGCTCGCCCTGGCCGCCGGCGCCGGTGCGGTCATGATCGGATCCTGGTTCGCCGGCACGCACGAATCAACCGGTGACCTGCTGATCGACCAGTCCGGACGCCCCTACAAGGAGTCCTTCGGGATGGCCTCTGCACGCGCCGTCCGCGCCCGCACCCGCCAGCAGTCGGCGTTCGAGCGGGCACGCGCCGCCCTGTTCGAGGAAGGCATCTCGTCCTCCAGGATGTACCTCGACCCGGCGCGACCAGGCGTGGAGGACCTGATCGACTTCATCGTCTCGGGCGTGCGCAGTTCGTGCACATACGCCGGTGCGCGCAATCTCGGAGAGTTCCACAGCTTCGCGATCGTCGGCGTCCAGTCCCGCTCCGGCTACGAGGAGGGACGGCCGCTGCATGCCAGCTGGTGAGACCCAGCCGCCCTGTGAACGGGAGGGGGATCAGATCAGTGCTGGTAGTCGCCGCGGTAGAACTCGTAGACCCAGCCGGTCAGCGACCAGATCCCCAGCCCCATCCCCAAGAGAGTGATCCACCAGCCGAAGACCGGCCCGAGTGCCATCACCGAAACCGTCACGGCCACCCAGAACGGCCAGATGCTCTTCGGCGGGAAGAACCCCAGCGCCCCGGCACCCTCGACGATCTCTCCGTCCTTGCGATCCTCGGCGCGCAGGTCCATCTTGCGGGCCTGGATGCTGAAGTAGACCGCGAGCATCGCGGTGAAGGCCAGCGTCAGCAGCAGAGCGACCGTGCCGATGATCTCACCGGTGATGAACCAGTAGGCCGGTGCGACGACCAGGAAGAACAGTCCGATGGCGGCGAAGATCCACGTCTCGGCTTTCATGACTCGACCTCCTTGTACGAGGAGTCACTCAGGTCGGGATGGTGCTTGTCGAAAGCGGCGTGTTCGGAGCGGATCCGGGGCAGTTCGACGAAGTTGTGTCGGGGCGGCGGACAGGAGGTGGCCCACTCCAGCGAGCGCCCCCAGCCCCACGGATCGTCGACGCCGACCTTCGGTGCCTTGCGGGAAACCCAGACATTCCAGATGAACGGCAACATCGAGATGCCGAGCAGGAAGGAACCGACCGTGGAGACCTGGTTCAGGAAGGTGAAGCCCTCGCCGGGCAGGTAGTCGGCGATCCGCCGCTGCATGCCCTCGATGCCCAGCCAGTGCTGCACCAGGAAGGTGAGGTGGAAGCCGACGAAGAGCATCCAGAAATGCAGTCTGCCCAAGCGCTCGTCCAGCATGCGTCCGGTGAGCTTCGGCCACCAGAAGTAGAAGCCGGCGAACATCGCGAAGGCGACGGTACCGAACAGCACGTAGTGGAAGTGCGCGACCACGAAGTAGGTGTCGGAGACGTGGA
>CAZPCM010000019.1:0-32723 GCA_964585085.1 uncultured Propionibacteriaceae bacterium | reverse complement strand
CCGCGGGTTCCATGGCGGCCGCGCGCGCGGCCGGCAAGGTGCGGATGGAGGGCAAGGACTACGTCATGGCCGACGGGGACGTGGTCGAGTTCCGCTTCGGGAAGTCGTGAGCCCGCTGGGCGATGGGCTCGATGACATCCATCCCAAGGTGGGGCGTCGCTGACCGCCCCGGGGCGAAGTCGCTTCACCACACAGACCGCAGCCGCCCCGCGGCCAGTTCGATGGCCTTGAGACAATCCCCGGAGAGGCTGGAGTCGAGCTCAAGGCCCAGCCTCGATTCGCCCCCGCGGAGGGTCCGTTTCCACTTGCCGACGTCGAATCCATCACAGATCACGACCCCGCCGCCGGCCTCGGCGAAACGGTACGCCTTGTCACCAGCCGGATGGGCCGCCGATCGAGGGAAGCCCACCCTCCGGTAGCTCAGGAAGGCCTCGTCGAAGGTCGACAGCAGCTGGGCTCGCGCCGGCCGAGTCTCGGGAAGTGCGGCGGACGGGGCGAGCCACAACTGCTCCCCGTCCACGGACACCGATTCGATGGCGTCTGCCGGCTCGGCCAGGGCCTGGCGCATTTCCGCCCGGGTGAGTCGCGTCCAACGGGCCAGGTCCGCCGTGGACACCGGCCCGTGACCGGCGACGAAACGGTGGACGAGTTCGGCGAGAGCCTCCGCGCGCTCGCGGGCCGGAAAGGGTGCCACCACCTCATCGACAAGGGCGTAGGTGTGCTCGCGTGCGGCCAGCGGCCCGGAACAGATCAGCCCCCGGAGCTCAGCGATCAGCAGCAGGTGGCCGACCTGCTGCCCGAAGAGCGGTTGTTCGGCGGACACGAAACCGCGGACGCGCAGACGGTCGGCCAGCCGTGGGCGGGTGAGGAAGTTCCTTCCCGACAGCGCCGAGGTGACCTCCTCCAGCGCCCTCCCGATCAGGCTGGTGTCGATCCCGAGTTGGCGGTGCCGTCCGACAAGTCCGGCTTCCACCCTGGGTGACGTCAGAGCGAGAAGCCAACGCAGGTCCGGGGCTGCGACGAGGTGCCAGGTGGGCCGCAGGACGTGGGTCCGGATCAGGGCGCCGGAGTCGATGGCGGCCCGCACGGACGCGGCAGTGCCGCCCTCCGAGCGCAGGGCGACCATGGCGTGCGCCATGGGGGCGTCCTGGGCTTGGACCGCCAGCAGCCAGGACACCGCGTCGGCCGCGCTGGACGCCGGTGGCCCGGTCAGACGCTGGGTGGTCAGCCGCGCGCGGAGGACTTCCCATCGATCCACGTCAGTCGCGGAACCCGAGGTAGAACGCCGCCAGGAGGAAGCTCAGCGCGGAGAGGATCAGGGAGCCCACGCGGACGGGCGGGCGCGACGCGGCAGCCGCCGACCAGAGGGCGAAGACCGCCAGGACGGCTCCGCCGGCGAGCCCGACCTCCGGGAAGCGGATCCCGACCGCGACCGCGCTCGCGCCCGCGCCCTCTCCGATGCCACGCGCCACGTCCCAGGCGCGACCGGAGGCAGGGGCTTCGATGGCGCGCCGTGCCCCCGCTGTCGCACTCACCCGGCGGGACTCGGTCAGGGTCCGGACTACTCGGACGACGCCGGTCACCCCGAAGACCAGGGCGACTGTGAGGGCCAGGCCGAGCTCGATGAGTTCCATGGCGGTCCTTCGGTTCGTGATCCACCGGCAGTCTAGACAGCGTCGTCACCCATCCGGCCCAGCCCCGCCGCAAGCTCTCGCGCCGTTCCCGTGGCGCACCCACAGGGCTGGCACAATCAAGTTGTGGCAAGGGTGTCGGCGGTCGTACCCGAGCTCGGGGTAGCCCGGGGCCACTGGCTGCGCCGTGACCTGATCGCCTGGCCGGCCGACGACCTGCCGCCGGGGCTGGATCCGGACGCCCTGGACTGGCGACTCCACTGGTCGCCGGACGATGGCATCAACCCGCGGGAGCCGGAGCCGGTGCGCTGGTCGACCGCGACGCTGCTCCCCGACCCCTCCGGGATCCCCCCCGAGGTGGGCGCTGCGTTCCCGCACCTGCGCTCCCACCTCGCCCTGCGCGTGGACGCCCGGACGGCTGACAGGGTCGACGAGGTGCTGCGCGGTCAGATCGCTGTGAGTGTCCACCTGCACTCGGGGCGGCTGGTCACCGCGGGCGGACTTCAGATCCCCGGCGTCGTCGACCAGGTCTATGCGCGCGCCGCGTCGGCGACGCTGGGCATCTCCTGGGCTGACGGGACGCCCACGCTCCGCCTGTGGGCGCCGACGGCGATCGATGTCCGGTTGCTGTTGTGGCCTCCCGAGGCGAATCTCCACGAGGCCGGTTCGCCCCTGCCGATGACGCGCGACTCCGACGGGGTCTGGGAGATCGTCGGCGCCCCCGGCTGGAGCGGCGCGCGTTACAAGTACGAGGTCACTGTTTACACCCCGCACCACATGCGGGTGGTCTCGAACCAGGTCACCGATCCTTACTCCGTCGCCCTGACGGTCAACTCCACCCACTCGGTGGTCGTGGATCTGTCCGACGCCGACCTTGCGCCCGAAGAATGGCGGCACGCGTCGCCGCCGGTTCTGGAGCACCCGGTCGACCAGGTGATCTACGAGCTTCACGTGCGTGACTTCTCCATCAGCGACAAGAGCGTGCCCGAGGATCTCCGCGGGAGCTTCCTGGCCTTCGACTGCGACAGCGCCGGCATGTATCACCTGCGCAGGCTCGCCGCCGCCGGCCTGAACACCGTCCAGTTGATGCCGGTGTTCGACAACGCCACCGTCGAGGAGGCCCGAGAGCGCCAGACGCGTCCGGAGAAGGTCCGCTTGCGGTCACTTCCGCCGGACAGCCCCGAGCAGCAGCGGGCGATCCGAGAGTCTCCGGTCAGCGGGTTCAACTGGGGTTACGACCCCTGGCACTACTTCTCCTCGGAGGGCTCGTACTCCTCCTCGCTGGAGACCGCCGACGGGCGCGGCAGGGTCGCGGAGTTCCGCACCATGGTCGGCGCGTTGCATGCTGCCGGGCTGCGGGTGGTCCTCGACCAGGTCTTCAACCACACGGCGAGTTCGGGCCAGGACATCAAGTCCGTCCTGGATCGGATCGTCCCCGGCTACTACCACCGCCTTTCGCCGGCCGGGGTTGTCGAGACGTCCACTTGCTGCCCGAATGTGGCCACCGAGCACCTGATGGCCGAGAAGCTCATGGTCGACGCCTGCGTGTCGTGGGCCAGGCACTACAAGGTGGACGGCTTCAGGTTCGACCTCATGGGGCACCACAGCCGCGCCAACATGGTCGCCGTCCGAAGGGCACTGGACGCGCTCACCCCGGCCCGGGATGGCGTGGACGGCCGCCTGGTCACCCTCTACGGTGAGGGCTGGAACTTCGGCGAGATCGCCGACAACGCACGCTTCATCCAGGCCAGCCAGGGCCAACTGGGGGGGACGGGGATCGCCACCTTCTCCGACCGGCTCCGCGATGCAGTTCGCGGTGGCTCGGCCTTCGACGCCGACCCCCGGATCCAGGGTTTCGGGACGGGGCTGTTCACCGCCGACAACGGCTCACCGGCGAACGGGGACGCCTTCGCCCAACGGGGTCAGCTGCAGTACGCGACCGACCTGGTCCAGCTCGGCCTTGCCGGGACCCTGCGCGACTTCCAGTTCCAGTCGAACGCGCACGGCCGTGTGGTGCGCGGTGATGAGCTGGACTTCCACGGCGCCCCAGCCGGGTACGCCGACGCTCCGGACGAGGTGATCAGCTACGTCGACGCCCATGACAACGAGACCCTCTTCGATGCGCTCACGCTGAAGCTCCCCGTCGAGACCGCCATGTCGGATCGGGTCCGGATGAACACTCTCTGCCTTGCTCTGGCCACCCTCTCCCAGAGCCCGGTGATGTGGCACGCGGGGACGGACATGCTGCGCAGCAAGAGCCTGGACCGGAACTCGTACAACTCCGGTGACTGGTTCAACTTCCTCGACTTCACCATGACCGACAACGGCTTCGCTGCCGGACTCCCACCCGAGGACGATAACGGGGCGAAGTGGGAGTACCTGCAGCCGCTGTTGGCCAACCCTGCGCTGAAGCCGTCACCGGAGGACATCCGGCAGGCCCACGAACAGGCTCTCGACGTCCTGACGCTGCGGAGGTGGACGCGCCTGTTCAGGCTCCGCACGGCCCGCCAGATCCGTGAGAAGGTCTCCTTCCCGGTGTCGAACACCTGGCAGCAGATCCCGGGTGTGATCGTGATGCGGATCAACGACCGCGTCGGCGACCCCGTCGACCACCGGCATGTCGGAGTAGCCGTCGTGTTCAACGCCACCCCACGCACGGTCCACCAGGGCGTCCCGGGATCTACCAGCCGGTTCACGCTGTGCCCTGTCCAAGCCCTCGGTGCCGACGACGTGGTTCGTGAGGCGGCGGCGGTCGATGGCGGGTTCAGGGTTCCCGCACGGACGGTGGCCGTCTTCGCGGAGCCGCGCTAGACCCTAGATGAAGATGACCTGGGCGCCCTCGGAGAGTTCGATGAAGTCCGTGGCGCTGATCACCGCTTCGACACCCTCGTAGAGATCGGCTTCGGTGAGCTTGCCCATGTCGAAGGACATCTTGCAGGCCCACATGTGGCCACCCATCTCGACGAGTTGGTCCAGGAACTCGGGAACCTCGGGCACCTCGAGGTCGGCGATCTGCTTCTTCATCATCTTGGTCGCCATGCCGGTCATGCCGGGCAGTGAGCCCATGATCGCCGGCAAGGGCATCGTCGGCGCCTGAGGCATGTGCATCGCCGTGTTGCCGACCATGGAGAACTTGAGCTCTCCCATGGTGCGACGGGTGATGATGTCCATCCCCCAGAAGGTGAAGAAGAAGTGGGTCTCGATGCCCTCGCCCAGTGCGGCGCTGCCCATGATGAGAGCCGGGTAGGCCATGTCGAGGTTGCCCTTGGAGCAGATGAAGCAGATCTTCCGTCCGCCGGGCGTCTCGGAGGCGGACTCCTCGCCGAAGGAGGGGACGATCGGTGTGTCGGTCATGGTTGTTCCTTCGAGATCGTGATGCGGGGGCCTCAGACGCAGCCCTTGGGCTTGGGCAGCCCGGCGATGTAGGACATCTTCTTGGCGGGCTTGCCCGGGAACAATGCGAAGAGCTCCTTGATCGGGAAGCCCCCGACCGTGCTCGTCCTCCGCAGCGTCGCGGTCTCCCCGCGGGCGGGGTAGTCGGCGCGCAGGAAGCGGATCGGTGCCCAGTGGGCGTCGGTCATCTCGATGCCGATGAGCCGGGCGAGTTCAGCGCCCAGGGCCTCGTCCCACTGGTCGTAGGCGGTGAGGAATCCCTCGTCGTTCACGTCGATCGGTCGACCGGCGATCATGGTGGTTGGCATGGTTGGTCCTCGTAGTGCTCGATGTCAGAACTTGGGGATGATCGGGTTGGGCAGCACGGTCGACGGATCGGCCGTGGAGTCGACGGCCGGCTTGGCCTCGTAGGCCGGGGGCGGAGGCGTCGGGGCGCCGGCCTTGGCGGCGGGCTTGGGCGCGGAGGTCGTGGGCGGCTTGGACGTTGCAGGCTTTGGCGCTGCAGCCTTGGGAGCTGCCGGCTTGGGGGCTCGCGTCACCGGGACCGAGGCCGGCGTGGGCGAACTCACTGCGGTCGGCATCCCGGTGGCGGCTGGGCTGACGTCCTTCTCCACCCGCTTGCCGAGCAGCGACATGTTCGTCGGGATCGGGATCGGACGTCCGGGCAGCAGCATGTTCCAGTACACCCACCGGAAGGCCAGCTTTCCCCAGTGGTTGAATCGGGTCTCCTTCAGCAGCTTGAACGGCCCGACGCCCGGGAGCGGGAAGTCGCCGGTGAACGGCTCGGTCTCGTAGTTGAAGTCGAGCAGCATGCCCTTACCGTTGCCTGACTCGATGAAGCAGTTCGCGTGGCCGTCGAATCCGTGCGTGGCCGGCCGGCCACGATGCACAGCCAGGAAGTTCTCCACGAACACCTCCACCGAGAAGTGGGCCACCGACCCTGCCTTGGAGGTCTGGAGAGTGCCCCCATCGCCGAGCACGAAGATGTCGGGGTGCGCCAGCGACGCCATGGTGTGCTGGTCGCACGGTACGAGGTTGATGTCGTCGCCGAGCCCGGAGCGCTCGACGTAGTCGGGCCCCATGTTGAGCGGCACCGTGACCAGCAGGTCGAAGGGGATCCGGCGTCCGTCGTAGGAGACCATCTCCTTGGCGTCGTTGTCGATCGACTCGATCATGAAGTCGGTTTCGAGAGCGATCTGCCTGTCCGTGAGGGCGGTGAGAAGCTCGCGGCTGGCGACCGGTTTGGTGAACGCGCCGTCGAGCGGCGTGACGTAGGTCAGTTCGGTCTTGGTCCGGATCCCGTGCTTGCGCAGCCAGTCATCGGCGAGGAACGTGAACTCCATCGGCGCCACCGGGCACTTGATGGGCATGTCGGTGATGTGAACCACCAACTTCCCGCCGCGGAACCTGCGCATCGCCTCGGTCAGCCGCTGGGCCCCGGTCAGGCTGTAGAACTCGTGGACGCTCTCGCCCCATTGAGAGCCGAGCATTCCCGGGGTCTGGTCCGGTCGCGGACTCACCCCGGTCGCGATGACGAGGATGTCGTAGGAGAGCCGTCGGCCGTCGGCCAGATGGACCACCTTGTAGGTGGGGTCGACGCGGTCGATCTCGGTCAGGACGAGGTCGACTCCGTCGTCGAGGAACCTGTGCCGCGACCGGACGATGTCGCTGGTGTTGTAGATGCCGAACGGCATGAACAGGTAGCCGGGCTGGTAGTGGTGGGCGTCGTCGCGATCCACCACGGTGATGTGCAGCTCGTGCTTTCCAAGGGCTGCTCGCAGCTTGTTCGCCGCCATCGTGCCCGCGGTGCCGCCACCGAGGATGACCAGTCTCTTCATTGAGAGCTCCCTGCTCGAAACGTCGGGGGACAGCGTACCCCTAGGGGTATACCAGACTGCAACTTCCGGCCACCTGCACTCCCGAGAGGGGTGGCCTGACTAGCGTGGAACCGCAGCGAGGAACGTTGCGAAGGTATAGGCTGCTGTTAGCGCTATCACGAGGGAAGGGCCGATGATGACTGCTCCGTTTGTGTGGACCGATGTTGATCGTCGTGCGGTTGATACCGCGCGAGTGTTGGCCGCGGAGGCGGTGGAGAAGACGGGGAACGGACATCCGGGGACGGCGATCTCGCTGGCCCCGTTGGCGTATCTGCTGTATCAGAAGGTGATGGCCGGTGATCCGGCGGATCCGCGGTGGGTGGGCCGGGATCGGTTCGTGTTGTCGGCCGGCCATAGTTCGTTGACGCAGTACGCGCAGCTGTTCTTGGCCGGTTACGGCTTGGAGGTCGATGATCTGGCGGCGTTGCGGACGGAAGGGTCGTTGACGCCGGGCCATCCGGAGTTCGGGCACACCGCCGGCGTGGAGTGCACGACGGGTCCGTTGGGTGCCGGGGTGGCCGATGCGGTGGGGTTCGCGATGGCGGCCCGCCGGGAACGGGCCCTCTTGGACCCGGAGGTCCCCTGGGAACTGCCGAGCGTGTTCGATCGGATGGTGTACTGCGTCGCGGGGGACGGCTGTATGCAGGAGGGGGTGGCCTCGGAGGCCTCGAGCCTGGCTGCCGCGCAGAAGCTGGGCAACCTGGTGTTGATCTATGACGACAACCGGATCTCGATCGAAGGGGAGACCCAGATCGCGTTCACCGAGGACGTGATGGCCCGCTACGCGGCGTACGGCTGGCACGTGCAGAATGTCGACTGGACTCAGGGCATGACGACCTACGTCGAGGACGTACGGGCGTTGTTCGAGGCGATCGAGGAAGCCAAGAAGGTGACCGACAGGCCGTCGTTCATCAAGTTGACCACCGTCATCGGTTGGCCGTTGCCGACCAAGGCCGGGCATCACAGTGTGCACGGGGCGAAGTTGGGTGCCCATGAGGTGGCCGGGTTGAAGCAGGTGCTGGGGTTCGACCCGGAGCGGTCGTTCCAGGTCGAGCCGGAGGTGCTGGCGTACACGCGGGCAAACGCGGCGGCGCGGGCGGCGGCGGCGAAGGCCCTCTGGCAGCCCCGGTTCGAGGCGTGGCGCAAGGCGAACCCGGACCGGGCCGTGTTGTTCGACCGGCTGGTCGCGGGCCGGTTGCCGGAAGGTCTGGACGCGGCGTTGCCGGTCTTCGCGGTGGGCAAGAAGTCGACCCGGGTGGCCTCGGGTGAGGTGTTGACGGCGTTGGCGGAGGCGGTGCCGGAGTTGTGGGGCGGGTCTGCCGATCTGGCCGGGAGTAACAACACCACGATGAAGGGGCAGCCGTCCTTCCTGCCGCCGGAACAGTCCAGCCACGACTTCAAGGGTGATTACAACGGCCGGACGCTGCATTTCGGGATCCGTGAGCATGCGATGGGCAACATCCTGAACGCGATCTGCATGTCCGGGCTGACCCGGGCCTATGGCGGCACGTTCCTGGTGTTCGCCGACTACATGCGCGGCGCGGTCCGGCTGGCCGCCTTGCAGAAGGTGCCCAGCATCTTCGTGTGGTCCCACGACAGCATCGGCGTCGGAGAGGACGGCCCCACCCACCAGCCGATCGAGCACCTCGCCTCGCTGCGGGCGATCCCCGGCCTGGACGTGATCCGTCCAGCCGACGCCAACGAGACCGCCCAGGCCTGGGCCGCCGCTCTCCGCAACACCGGCCGTCCGTCCGCGATCATCCTGTCCCGCCAGGACCTGCCGATCGTGGAACGCGGCGACGGCGCCTGCGCACCGGCCAACCTGTTGGCCCGCGGCGGCTACACCCTGATCGACGCCACCAACGGCGACCCCCAGGTCGTCCTCATCGCCACCGGCTCGGAAGTGTCGGTGGCCCTGGAAGCCCGCGACCTCCTCCAGGCCGACGGCATCGGTACCCGCGTGGTCTCCATGCCCTGCCAGGAATGGTTCGACGCCCAGGACGCCGCGTACAAGGCCGACGTCCTCCCGGCGGGGACCGGCCGGGTCGCCATCGAAGCCGGTGTGGCCATGGGCTGGCGCGATTACGTCGGCGACACCGGCGAGATCATCAGCATCGATCACTTCGGCGAATCCGCCCCCGGCGCCCGCCTGTTCACCAAGTACGGCTTCACCCCCGACAACATCGCCGCCAAGGCCAAAGCAGCCCTCGCCCGCGTCCAGGGGTGAGTGGCGCGCTGCGGTAGCCTCACCGGGTGACCCCCAGCCTGCGGACGCGGCATCTGCGCGCGAACGGCGCGCTGCTGTTCGCGTCCGCGCTGTGGGGGTTCGCCTTCGTGGCCCAGCGGGTCGGGGCCGAACACGTCGGACCGTTCAGCTTCAACTCCGTTCGGTTCGCCCTCGGCGCGGCCTGCCTGGTCCCCGTGATCGCCTTCCAGGATCGGCGCCGACGACTCACCAGTGAGTTCCGCCGCCGATCGACGGCAGCCGTCGTGGTGCCGGGGTTGCTGGCCGGACTGTTCCTGACCATCGCGGTCAGCATGCAACAGGTCGCGCTGGCAGAGACGACGGCCGGCAACGCCGCGTTCATCACCGGGTTCTACATGGTGTTCGTCCCTGTGATCGCCGCATTTCGAGGTCACCGGACGAACCTCCTCACCATCCTCGGCATCGCCGCCGCGCTGAGCGGGCTCTACCTGATCAGCGTCCAGGGCGACTTCACCGTCGGACGCGGTGATGCCCTGGTCCTGCTGTCGACCCTGTTCTGGGCCGGCCAGATCCTCCTCGTCGAGCACTACAGCCAGCGGGTGGGGGCGCTGAGGTTCGCGGTGGCGCAATTCACCACCTGCGCATCGGTCAGTGCCGTGGTGGCACTCGTCGTGGAGCCGGCCCCGTTCACGGGTCTCGACGCCGCAGTCGTCCCGCTCCTGTACGGCGGCATCATCTCCGTGGGGGTCGCCTACACACTCCAGGTGATCGGCCAGCGTGAAGCGCTGGCCAGCCACGCGGCCCTCATCATGAGCTCGGAGTCGCTGTTCGGGGCGCTGGGTGGCGCCCTCATCCTCGGCGAGGACATGGGGCCGCGCGGCTACCTGGGCGCCGCCCTGATGCTGCTGGGGATCGGCATATCGCAGGCGGTCTTGCCTGCCCGTCCTCTGCCCGGCCCGGTCACCCGGGAGGACCCGTCCGAGGCACTCACGTAGCATGGATGTCGGCTCACCTGCCTGAGAGAGGAAACCCGCGTGGCTGCGCCGACCCCGAAGAAGATGTCTCGAACTGCCAAGTTGACCCTCGCCATCACCGGCGGAGCGATCGTGGTGCTCGGCGGAGGGTACGCCCTGGGCTACGCGCTGGCCGGGGACAACCTGCCGCGCAACGCCGTCGTGTCCGGTGTTCCCGTGGGCGGGATGACCACTGCCGAGGCAGAACAGAAGCTCCGGACCGAACTCGGGCCCCGTGCACAGGCGGAGCTGACCTTGACCGCGGGCAAGGAGTCGTTGACCACGACGCCGGCCAAGGCGGGCCTCGCCGTAGACTACGCGGCCGCTATCGCCCAGGCCGGCGGTGGGCGCAGCTGGAACCCGGCGACCATCCTGACGGTCCTCTTCGGCGGCGCCAGCACGCGCGCGGTCCTGGCCGTCGATCAAGCGGCTCTGGACGAGACGGTCGCGACCCTCGCGCGCGCAGTGGACGTGGCACCCGTCGACGCCGGCATCACCTACTCCCAGCTCAAGCCCGTGCGGACCGAGGGACGCGACGGGGTCACGCTCGACCGTACGGCCACCGCCGCGGCGCTCAGGGAGGCCTACCTGGAGACCACCCGAGTCGATGCCGTCGTGGCCGCCACCCAGCCGGCGGTGACCACCGCCGAGGCCGACCAACTCCTGTCCTCTCTGGCCGGGCCGGCGGTCGCCGACGCTGTCACGGTCCGCGTCGGCGACGCGGGCACGTTCCTGCTGGAGCCAGAGGTCATCGCCGCCACGCTGTCCTTCCGGGCCCAGGACGGGACGCTCGTGCCGTCCTTCGACACCAAGGCCCTCGCGGACCAGATCGCCGGCGAACTGAAAGGCCTGGGCCTGAAGCAGCCGAAGAACGCCACCATCACCATCGCCTCGGGCAAGCCGAAGATCATCGCCTCTGCTGACGGCAAGGGGGTGGATACCGAGGCCCTGGCGTCCGCCGTGGTCCCAGTCCTGAGCAAGTCGTCCGGCCGCTCGGTGAGTGTCGAGGCGGTCCGTCGCGCGGCGAGCTTCACCACAGACGACGCCAAGGCGCTGAAGGTCAAAGAGGTGACCGGCTCGTTCACCACCTCCTTCCCCGGCTCCGCCTATCGCTACAACAACATCGGCAAGGCTGCGAAGCTGATCAACGGGACCTTCCTCAAGCCGGGCGAGATCTTCAGCATGAACCAGACCCTCGGCAAGCGGACACGGGAGGCCGGCTGGATGGCCGGGGGCGCGATCGACGGGGGCAAGATCGTCGAGCGTCTCGGCGGCGGCATCTCGCAGGCAACGACGACCACCTTCAACGCGATCTACTTCGCCGGGCTGAAGGACATCTACCACAAGCCGCACTCCCTGTACTTCAGCCGCTACCCCGTCGGACGCGAAGCAACCCTCGACTGGGTGTCGGTGGACATGAAGTTCCAGAACGACTCCCCCTACGGGGTGGTCCTCCAGGCCTGGATCACGGGCCGGACGGGGAGCACCGGTACTGTCACCGTCCGGGTCTGGTCGACCAAGCAGTACACGATCAAGTCCTCCAACCCCGTGCGCAGCAACTACCGCGCGCCGGGCGCGACCGTCTACGACTCCAGCCCGGGCTGCCGGCCGCAAAGCGCGATGTCGGGCTTCGACGTCCGCTTCAACCGGTTGTTCTACCAGGGCAAGAAGCTGGTGCGGACCGAACCGTTCTTCTGGAGGTACAACTCACTGACCCCGGTGGTCTGCGGCAAGAAGCCCTAATCCCTGCCCGGCAGTTCCCGGAAAGCACCGAGGGCGAGCAACCGGGCGACGGCCTGGGGATCGTCGGTGCGCACCTGCATGCTGCGAGCGTCCCGCCGGGCGCCCCACCAGGCCACGGCCACCAGGTCGGCGCCGGCGGGGGCGGTGACCCATTCGCCCTCGCACCGGGCGAAGCCGCCGTCGACGGCAAGAATGTCACCGCCCGTCAGCACTGAAGCAGGCGGACGACGCCCGCCCAGCAGTTCGCTGAGGCGGGCCACGAAAACCCGCCCCGACAGGCCGGCCCGGTCTGCCAGCGCGTCCAACAGGTCCAGCGGCGTCCGCAGCGGATCCCGGCCCAGGGCGACCCCGACCGTGCGCAGCGCCAGCACAGCCGTCCAAGCGACACGGTGTTCCCGACCCCGCCGATCAGCCACGGTCAGCCCGTCGTCATCCACGCCGAGCACCCAGCCGACGATGTCGCCGAGGGCTCCCTCGGGCAGTCTCCGGCGCACGGTGACCCGCTCGCCTGGGGCCGGAGTGGGGCGCGGGGAGTTCACCGTCACGATCGGTGGATCACCCTTTCGTCAGTGCCGGAGTTGTAGAGTGACGGCGTCATTATCGCCGAAGGAGGAGCCGACCATGACCTACGTCATCACGCAGCCGTGTGTGGATGTCAAGGACCGCGCCTGTGTCGAAGAGTGCCCGGTCGACTGCATCTACGAGGGCAATCGCATGCTCTACATCCACCCGGACGAATGCGTCGATTGCGGGGCCTGCGAGCCGGTGTGTCCGGTCGAGGCGATCTTCTACGAAGATGATGTCCCAGCCGACCAGAAGCAGTACTACGACGTCAACGTTCACTTCTTCGACGAGATCGGTTCCCCGGGCGGCGCGGCGAGGCTCGGTCCGGTCGACGCCGACCACCCCTACGTCGAGGCCCTCCCTCCCCAGGGCGAGTGAGCCTGTCGGCGTCCCTGCCGGAGTTCCCTTGGGATTCGCTGGCAGGGGCCAAGTCGCGCGCTTCGGCCCACCCTGACGGGATCGTCGACCTGTCCATCGGCACGCCAGTCGATCCCACGCCGGAGGCGGGACGCTTCGCGCTGGCCGCAGCGGCTGATGCCCCCGGCTACCCGACCACGTGGGGCACGCCACGGCTCCGGGCCTCGATCCGCGGGTACCTCGCCCGTCGCTGGGGCGCCGAAGGACTGACCGACGCCCAGGTGCTCCCGGTGATCGGCACGAAGGAACTCGTCGCCTGGCTGCCGACACTGCTGGGGATTCGCGCCGGGGACGCCGTGGTCATCCCGACCACCGCCTACCCGACCTACGCGGTCGGTGCGCGCATCGCCGGAGCCGAGGTGGTTTCCTGCGACGACCCCGTCGACCTCGCGGGTCTCCGGCCCCGGCTGGTGTGGATCAACTCGCCGGCCAATCCGCATGGCGAGATCCTCCCGCCGGCTCGACTGCGGGAGTGGGTGGAGTTCGCGCGGGCCACCGGTGCTGTGCTGGCCTCCGACGAGTGCTACGGAGAGTTCGGTTGGGAGGCCGAGCCGGTCTCGGTGCTGCACGCCGGCGTCTGCGGGGAATCGACGGACGGGTTGCTTGCGGTCCACTCGCTGTCGAAACGCTCCAACGCTGCCGGCTACCGAGCCGGTTTCGTGGCGGGAGACGCGGCTGTGGTCGGTGAGTTGCTCGAGGTCCGCAAGCACGCCGGACTCATGGTGCCTGCCCCGGTCCAAGCCGCGATGGTCGCTCTTCTGGACGACCAGGCACACGTCGAAGTGCAGAGGAAGCGCTACCTCGCCCGGCGGGCCCGGCTTCGTCCGGCCCTGGAGTCGGCAGGCTTCCGGATCGAGCATTCCGAGGGGTCGTTGTACCTGTGGTGCACGCGGGACGAGGACTGCCGCCTCAGCGTGGACTCCCTGGCCGAACTCGGCATCCTCGTGGCTCCGGGCGACTTCTACGGAGAGGCGGGTCGCCGCCACGTCCGCATCGCCCTGACCGCCACCGACGAGCGCATCGCCGCAGCCGCCCGACGGCTGATGGCCGTCGGCGTCACGGCGTCGCCGCAGGGGTGAACTCCAGGACGACCTTGGTCGCCTCGGTCGGTCCGGAGCCGACCCAGTCCGCCGGGCCGAACCGGCTCGCGGTCCAGCTGTGGCCCCCGATCGTGACCGAGGACAGGCCGTAGCGGCCGGTGTTCGCGATGGCCTGGTGTGCCACGGCCCAGGCCACGGTCGGGCTGGACGCGACCACGGTCAGCGACGAGCCATCCGTTGTCGCCGTGATCTTCTGGCCGAGGGTCCTGGTCAGGAAGGCCTTCATCCCGTCCGGATCGCCGGGGTCGGGGGAGCGGACCACGCACGAGAACGATGCCGGCGTCTCTCCCGTGAGCGAACTGGCCAAGGTGCGGGCGTTGGCGACGTGCCGCCGGTAGGCCTCCGGGTACGCGCTGCGCTGGACGGCCTGCGCCACGTCGTTGATGTCCGCGGTTCGCCAGTTCTTCACCTTGACCAGGGCCGCGTAGAACGCCGCCGAGGAGTACCAAGGGTCCATGATCTGCTTGGCCGTTCCCCAGCCGGTCGACGGGCGCTGCTGGAACAGGCCCAGCGAGTCGGCGTGCCCGTAGTCGAGGTTTCGGATACCCGACTCCTGGTAGGCGGTCGCGAGAGCGATGCTGGCCGCCCGCGGGGGAAGCCCGCGTTTGAGGGAGACCCCGGAGATGAGCGCGGCGTAGTGCGCCTGCTCGGGATCGATCGTCGCGGTGGCGCCGTTCACCGTTGCCACACAGCGGTCCTCGATCGGAAGTGGCGCCTTGTTGTAGGTCGCCCACACCCAGACCGCGCCGGCGATGGCGGCCAAGGCCACCACCACCGCCACCGCTGGGATCAGGACTCTGAGTCGGATCATCGACTCAGTTCGCGTGCAGAGCCGCGTTCAGTTCGACGCCCGTGCCGCGCCGGACCCGGGCTTCAACCGTGCCGGTGACTGAATTGCGCAGGAAGAGCAGCCCGCTGCGCCCGGAGAGGTCTGCGGCCCTGACCACCGAACCGTCGGGAAGGGTCACCTTCGTCCCGGCGGTCACGTAGAGGCCGGCCTCGACCACGCAGTCGTCGCCGAGCGAGATCCCGATCCCGGACTCGGCGCCGAGCAGGCACCGCTGGCCGATCGTGATCATCTGCTGACCGCCGCCGGACAGCGTCCCCATGATCGAGGCTCCGCCGCCGACGTCCGTCCCGTCTCCGACGATGACCCCCGCCGAGATGCGCCCCTCCACCATCGAGGTGCCGAGGGTTCCGGCGTTGAAGTTGACGAAGCCCTCGTGCATGACCGTGGTGCCGGAAGCCAGGTGGGCGCCGAGCCGGACCCGGTCGGCGTCACCGATCCGGACGCCGGAAGGTACGACATAGTCGACCATCCGGGGGAACTTGTCGACCCCGAGGACCGTGACATGCCCTCGGGCGCGCTTGAGGGCCATCCGCACGCCCTCGAAGCCGTCCACGGCGCAGGGGCCATGGTTCGTCCAGACGACGTTCGGCAGCACCCCGAACAGCCCATCGAGATTGAGGCTGCGCGGCAGGGCCAGGCGGGCGCTGAGCAGGTGAAGGCGCAGATAGGCGTCAGGGACCGAATCCGGAGCCGCGTCCAGGTCGATCTCGACCAGCTGCGGTTCGGTCCGCACCTGCCGTTCTTCGTCGCGGCGTGCTGCAGCGACGAGCGCCGGCGGCGCTTCGCCGCTGGGTGCGAGGCCCAAGGCGGGCTCGGGGAACCAGCTGTCGAGGACCTGTCCGGAATCGTGGACGCTGCACAGCCCCCAGCCGTGGGCGGGTCGAGTCATGCCAGCCAGACTACCGGGCCGTCAGGCGTCCCTTCGTGGCCGCTAGGCTCAGCGCATGGCCCTCGACCTGCACGGCGACCTGGTCGCTCTCTTCCAGACCATCGTCGATGTCGACTCGGTGAGCGGGAATGAAGGGCCCCTGGCCGATCTGGTCGAGGAGGCCCTGCGTGGCTGCGACCACCTGCAGGTCACTCGCGACGGCGACACGGTGATCGCCAGGACCGACCTCGGTCGCCCGCAGCGCGTGGTCATCGCCGGTCACCTCGACACCGTGCCGGTGGCCGGCAATCTGCCCTCCCGGCTGGAGGGTGACGTCCTGTACGGCAGGGGCACCGCCGACATGAAGGGCGGCCTGGCGGTAATGCTGGGGGTGGCCGCCACGATGGCCGCGCCGACGCGGGACATCACCTGGATCTTCTACGACCACGAGGAAGTCGCCGCGGAGCTGAATTCCCTCACACGGATCGCCCGGGACCACCCCGAATACCTGGCCGGTGATTTCGCGGTCCTCATGGAGCCGACCAGCGCCGGGATCGAGGGCGGCTGCCAGGGCACGCTGCGCGTGACGATCACCACGCGCGGCCGCAAGGCCCACTCCGCGCGCTCCTGGACCGGGCACAACGCGATCCACGACGCCGGCGAGGTGATCGCCAGGCTCGTGGACTACCAGCCGCGACGGGCGGTGGTCGACGGCCTGGAGTACCGCGAAGGGCTGAACGCGGTCGCCATCGCCGGCGGTATCGCCGGCAACGTCATCCCTGACGAGTGCCAGATCACGATCAACTTCCGGTTCGCCCCCGATCGTGACGAGGCGGACGCCGTCGCGCACTGCCGGGCGGTGTTCAGCGGCTTCTCCCTCGACGTCGTCGACTCGGCGCCGGCGGCCAGGCCGGGGCTGGATCGGCCCATCGCCCAGGATTTCCTGGCCGCCGTGGGCGGCGTCCCGCGTCCGAAGTTCGGCTGGACCGACGTGGCCCGCTTCAGCGCGCTGGGCATCCCGGCGGTCAATTTCGGACCCGCCAACCCCGAGAAGGCGCACGCTGACGACGAGTCATGTCCACTCGAGGACCTCTCGATCTGCCGGGACGCACTGGTTCGCTGGCTCGGCTGAGTGGGCGTCCTGGGTAAGGTGACTGCCATGGAGTGGCTGTTGTGGATGATGGCGGTTGCCGTCCTCGGCCTCGCCGCGGTGGCGGCCAGCGGGAGGCTCGGCGAACTGCCCGACACGGTCACCGACACCCCCCGCCCGCACGTTCCGAGCGGCACGCTCACCGGCGACGACCTGCGCACCCTCCGGTTCGCGGTCGTCACGCGTGGCTACTCGATGCAGCAGGTCGACGAACTGCTGGACCGGGTCGCCCGGCAGTTGGATCCCGAGGGCTGACCCGGCCGGGAGTTTCGCGTCGTTCCCTGTCCGCCGGGAGTGGAATAATAAGGGAGTTGGTACCGAGCAGAAGATGAGGTAAGCGATGGCAGCGATGAAACCGCGGACCGGTGACGGCCCGATCGAGGTCGCAAAGGAGGGACGCGTGATTGCGATGCGCATCCCGGCCGAGGGCGGGGGGCGGCTCGTGATCGAGATGAACGCCGCCGAGGCAGCCGAACTCAAGTCCGCGCTGGAGAGCGTCGTCGTCGCCTGATTGTGCGGCTTCGAGCACGTTGAAGGGCCCCCGGGTCAATCCCCGGGGGCCCTTCAACGTCACGACTACTTGGACTTGTGGTACGCGATCGCCTTCTCGTAGACCTCGACGGTCTCCTGGGCGATCTTCTCCCACGAGAACTCATCGATGCAGCGTTGGCGTCCGGCCTTGCCCATGGCCTTGGCCCGGTCGAGGTCGCGGGTCAGTTCGTTGACCTTGGCGGCGAACTGGGATTCGAAGTTGGCCACATACTCGGGGTCGTCGGCCTTCTTGGGGTCGTAGGCGACCAGGAGTCCGGTCTCGCCGTCCACCACCACCTCGGGGATGCCGCCGACCGCGGAGGCCACCACGGCGGTCTCACAGGCCATTGCCTCGAGGTTCACGATGCCCAGCGGCTCGTATACCGACGGGCAGGCGAAGACGTCGGCGTGGGTGTTGACCTGGCGGACGGCAGCCCGCGGCAGCATCTCCTGGACCCACTTCACCTTGCCGGGGCGCAGTTCGTTGAGCTTGCCGAACGCCTCGTTGAACTCGGCCGCGATCTCGGGGGTGTCCGGGGCGCCGGCGAGCAGCAGCAACTGTGTGTCGGGGTCGAACTGCTCGGCGGCCCGGACCAGGTGCACCAGGCCCTTCTGACGGGTGATCCGGCCGACGAAGACGACCAGTGGCTTGGAGAGGTCCACGCCGAGGGAATCCACCACGTCGGTGTTGTGGTCGGGCTTGAATTCCTCGGGGTCGATGCCGTTCTTCACCACGTGGATGCGTTCGGATTCGACGAAGGGGTAAGCGTCCTGGATGTTCTTGATCATCGCCGCGCTCACCGCGATGACGGCGTCAGCGTTGGCGTAGGCGGTCTTCTCCACCCACGACGACACCCGGTAACCACCGCCCAGCTGCTCCACCTTCCAGGGGCGGTCCGGCTCCAGGGAGTGGGCGGTCACCACCAGAGGGATGTCCTGGTACTGGGAGGCGAGGATGCCGGCGAACTGGGCGTACCAGGTGTGCGAGTGCACCACGTCGACCTCAGGGATCGCCGCTGCCATCGCCACATCGGCGCCCACCGTGCGGATGGCCGCGTTGGCGCCCTCGGGCCAGTCCTCGGAGTGAGCTGTGGCGCCCTCGCGCTCCTGGCCCATGCACTGAACATCGACCGACTCAGTGAACTTGCGGAGCTGTGGGACGAGCTGGCCGACGTGCACGCCGGCGCCGCCGTAGATGAACGGGGGGTACTCCCGGGTCAGGATGGAGACACGCAGTGACATAGCGCCGATCGTGTCACAGATGCCCTGAGCAGGCACCCCAATCGCGGGAACACTGGGTCCGTCACACGATCGGCCGACGCATTTTGGTCGTTTCCTTGTGAAGGTTGTGCCGAGGTCCTAGGTTCGGTGCCATGACTGATCGACCTAATGTCTTGTCGATTGTCCTGGCCGGTGGAGAGGGCAAGCGCCTGATGCCGTTGACTGCCGACCGGGCCAAGCCAGCGGTTCCCTTCGGCGGAACCTACCGCCTCATCGACTTCGTCATGTCCAATCTGGCGAACTCCGACCTGACCAAGATCTGCGTCCTGACCCAGTACAAGTCCCATTCGCTCGACCGGCACATCGCGGTGACCTGGAGGCTGGAGTCGATGCTCGGCAGCTACGTCGCCACCGTGCCGGCCCAACAGCGGACGGGCAAGCAGTGGTACCAGGGCAGCGCGGACGCCATCTACCAGTCCATGAACCTGATCAACGATGAGGATCCCGATTACGTGGTCGTCTTCGGTGCCGACAACATCTACCGGATGGACGTCGACAAGATGGTGGAGGCGCACATCGCCTCCGGTCTGGACTGCACCGTGGCGGGCATCCGCGTCCCCCGCTCGGAGGCCAGCGCCTTCGGCATCATCGATGCCGGAGCGGACGCGAAGATCAACCAGTTCCTGGAGAAGCCGGCGGATCCGCCCGGCCTGCCGGACAGCCCTGAAGAGTCTTTCGCCTCGATGGGCAACTACATCTTCACCCGGAAGGCGTTCGTGGACGCCCTGAACGCCGACGCGGCCAGTGAGAACTCACGGCACGACATGGGTGGCAACATCATTCCGTCGTTCGTCGAGCAGGGCCGGGCACAGGTCTACGACTTCACCAAGAACGACGTCCCGGGCGCCACCGACAAGGACCGCAACTACTGGCGCGACGTTGGCACCATCGAGGCCTACCACGCCGCGCACATGGACCTGGTCTCGGTCGATCCCGAGTTCAACCTGTACAACCGCAAGTGGCCGATCTGGACCTCGCAGGCCCAGTTGCCGGGCGCCAAGTTCACCCTGCGTGGAACCGCGGAGGACTCCATCGTCAGCTCCGGTTGCATCATCTCCGGAGGTGACGTCGACCGCTCGGTGCTATCGCCGAACGTCATGGTGGACAAGTGGGCCAGAATCGAGGAGTCCGTGGTCTACAGCGGCTGCCGGATCGGACGCAACGCCGTCATCCGCCGCGCCATCCTCGACAAGAACGTGGTCGTCCCCGACGGGGTCGAGATCGGCGTCAACCCCGATCACGATCGGGCTCGCGGCTTCTACGTCGAGGCCGGCGTCACGGTGGTGCCGAAGAACACCAGGGTCCCGTCGAACTGGTGATTCCCCCTGAGATCAACAGCAGCGGCCCCCGGAACCTGACTGGTCCGGGGGCCGCTGCTTGGCCAGGTGGGCTTGGGTGGTCAGCCCTTGACAGCGACCAACAGGCCGTCTCCGACCGGCAGGAGTGCCGGGGTGAAGTCGGCCATGTCGACGACCGCAGTCAGCGCCTCCCGGATGATGAGCGGCTCGTCGGCGTCGTTACGCTCGTCGGCGACCTGTCCCTGCCAGAGGGCATGGTGCATCACCACGATGCCGCCGCTGCGCAGCAGCCGCGCAGCCTGGGCCACGTACTCGACGTACTCCAGGGGGTCGCCGTCGATGAAGACCAGGTCGTAGGCGCCGTCGGTCAGCTTCGGGAGGACGCCCAGAGCCGGGCCGGCGATGAGCCGGATCCGGCGGGGAGCGATGCCTTCGGCCATGAGGATGCCGCGTGCGATCGCCTGGTGCTGGGTCTCCAGGTCGATGCTGGTCAGGATTCCGTCAGAGGCCATGCCGGACAGGAGCGCGAGCGCCGACACGCCGGTGCCGGTGCCGATCTCGGCGACAGCCTTGGCTTTCAGCGTCCGGGCCAGCAGGGTCAGCACGGCGGACACGCCGCGGCTGATGCTGGGGAGCCCGAACTCGTCGGCCCTCGCACGGGCGGTGGCAGCGCTGTCGGATTCGCCGACAAAGGACTCGGCGAACGCGACGGAGGCGGGCAGCGTGGTTGGCTTCCCGGCCGTCTTCGGTGTTGGATTCACGGGTTGCAGCCTAGCGAACGCCTTACCATGAAGTCCCATGAGCCACGTGGTAGTAGCTGAGCTGGTCGCCAACGTGCTGAGCGTCGAGGTCCAGGTCGGCCAGCGCGTTGCGGCTGCTGATCCCGTCGTGGTTCTCGAATCTATGAAGATGGAGATCCCCGTGCTCGCCGACGTGGCGGGCACGGTGACCGAAGTCGTTGTCAAGGTGGGTGACGTCGTCCGTGACGGCGATCCCATGGTTGTCATCGCCAACACGTAGGAAGTGCCCATGACCCAGCTGCCTTTCGGTCGGATCCAGACCGCGATGGTGACGCCGTTCGCAGCCGACGGTTCAGTGGACCTGGCTGAGAGCCGGCGTCTGGCCGCCTACCTCGTCGACATTCAGACCAATGACGCCCTGGTCATCAACGGCACGACGGGGGAATCGCCCACGACCACCGACGCGGAGAAGCTGGCCGTGCTCAAGGCGGTGATCGCCGAAGTCGGCGATCGGGCCGCGGTTGTGGCCGGGGTAGGCACGTTCGACACCCGTCACACCCTGGAGTTGGCGCGGCAGGCCGAGGACGCCGGCGCGGACGGGCTGCTGGTGGTCACCCCGTACTACTCGCGCCCGCCGCAGGATGCGCTTGCGGAGCATTTCCTGACAGTGGCGGAGGCGACGTCGCTGCCCATCATGTTGTACGACATCCCGCACCGCAGCGGGATCCCGATCGAGACCGCGACCATGATCCAGGTGGCCGCGCATCCGAACATCGTCGCCGTCAAGGACGCCAAGGGTCTGCCGGTCGCATCGGCGCAGGTGATCGCCGCCACCGGGCTGGCCTACTATTCCGGCGATGATGCGATGACGCTGCCACTGATGGCGGTCGGGGGGGTCGGCGTCGTCGGCACGTCCACCCACTTCACGGGACGGGCGACCCGGACCATGGTTGAGACTTTCATCGGCGGCGACCTGGCCGGTGCCGTGGCGCAGAACGCCGCACTGCTCCCGGTGTACACCGGGGTCTTCGCCACGCAGGGCTGCATGCTGGTCAAGGCGGGGCTCGCCGCCCGCGGTTTCAACCCCGGTGGTGTGCGCCGTCCGTTGCTCGACGCTACCGCCGACCAGGCGGCGACCTTCGTGGCGGTGCTGGACGCGGCCGGCTTCTGAGCGACCGATACCCTGATGCCATGATCGATTTCAACCTGTCCGAGATCGTGGTCTTGGCAGTGTTGGCGGTCATCATCTTCGGTCCGGAAAAGCTCCCGGAGGTGGCGCGCAAAGCCGCGCGCGTCCTCAATTACCTGCGCACGATCGCCAACGACGCGCGCGGCCAGTTGCGGCAGGAACTCGGGCCGGAGTTCGACGACATCCATCTCTCCGACCTCAACCCGAAGAACTTCGTCGCCAAGCACATGCTGGGCGACGAGACGACCCGTGAACTCCGCGAGACCGCTGAAGAGGTGCGGGCCCTGACCCGTGGCGTCATGGATGACGACGCTGAAGTGCCGGCGGGCGACCTGTCGGACGGCTCCCGGATCGTCGCATTCGACCCTGAATCCACCTGACGCGATACCCTCCACACGTGACCGCAACGACGTCGATCTTCGTGTCGAGGATCAAGGGGTTGCCCATGCTCGACGCCAACGGGGAGCAGGTGGGCAAAGTCCGTGACGTGGTCATCCAGAACCGTCCCGGAAACCGTCCCCCGCGGGTGAAGGGCCTGGTGGTGGAGCTGTTCGCGCTTCGGAAGATCTTCTTCCCCATGGAACGGGTTCATTCCATCGACGCCAACCAGGTGATCATCTCCGGTCTGGTGAACACCCGCCGGTTCGTGCTGCGCGAACGCGAGATCCTCGTCATCGACGGGTTGTTCGACCGGACGGTCACCCGCAGGGGCACCGCAACACCGTCGACGATCTTCGATGTGGCGATCCGGCGCAGCCGGGCCCGGGATTGGGAGCTGGGCGAGGTGGCGCTGCGGGACGCGAACCGGCGTCCCTTCCAGCGTGGTCACGTGACCATCGTCGACTGGTCGGAGGTGCCCGACTTCCTGCACGGGCCGAATGAACGGCTTGCCGATCAACTGGTGGCCAGACTGATGGAGATGAAGCCAGCAGACGTCGCACGCGAGTTGCACGACATGGATCCGACCCGACGCGCTGAAGTCGTCGAGGCGATGGACGACGAGCGACTGGCCGAGGCGCTGGAGGAACTCCCCGAGGACGAGCAGGTGGCGGTCATCGCGTCCCTGGACACCGAGCGGGCCGCGGACGTGCTGGAGGAGATGGACCCTGACGACGCCGCGGATCTGATCGCCGAGTTGGACTCCAAGCTGGCCGAGGACATCCTGGAGCGGATGGAGCCCGAGGACGCCAAGGATGTCCGGACCCTTCTCACCTACGATGCCGAAACCGCCGGCGGCCTGATGAACCCCGAGCCGGTGATCCTGGCTCCGGACGCGACCGTCGCCGACGCCCTCGCCTCGCTGCGCCGGCAGGAGATCACCCCGGCGATGGCCGCCCTGGCCTTCATCTGCCGCCCGCCCCTGGATACGCCGACCGGACGCTATCTGGGGGCGGTGCACATCCAGCGGCTCCTGCGCGAACCTCCGTCCGCTCTCGCCGCGTCCTTCGTCGACACCGCGATCAACCCGTTGACACCGCAGTCGAACGTGGCTCAGGTGTCCCGCTACTTCGCCACCTACGACCTGGTCTGTGCCCCCGTCGTGGACTCGGACCGGCGGATGCTCGGGGCGGTGACCGTGGACGACGTGCTCGATCACATCCTCCCTAACGACTGGCGCGGGGTTCAGCTGGACCAGCTCGACCAGGAGGTGGGCGGTGCGTGAGCCAGATCGGTTGAACACGCCGGGCCGTCACCGGGAGTGGCTGCCCCGGGTCAGGATGGATCGTGACACGTTCGGCAATTTCGCCGAGTCGTTCGCCCGGTTCATGGGGACGGCGAAGTTCCTGATCTGGATGACGGTCTTCATCATCGCCTGGATCCTGTGGAACACGATGGCCCCCGAGGATCTGGCGCCGGACAGGTTCCCTTTCATCTTCCTCACACTGGTTCTCTCGCTCCAGGCGTCCTACGCGGCGCCGTTGATTCTGCTCGCGCAGAACCGGCAGGAGGCCCGCGACCGGGTGAGCCTGGAGCACGACCGCGAGGTGTCGGCCCAAGCCCGCGCCGACATGGACTTCCTGGCCCGGGAGATCGCCTCGCTGCGGATCCGGATCAACGACCTGGCCACGCGCGATTTCATTCGCTCGGAACTGCGCGACCTGGTGGAGGAACTGGATGAGGTGCGCGGGGCCGAGGCGCGCGGCGAGTCGTCCCACCGCAGGAAGCCCTGAAGCGCGTCGGCTAGGGTGGCCCCCATGTCCGAACTGCTGACCGCTGTGCACTCCGCCCTGGCGACCGTGATCGACCCCGAGATCAAGCGGCCCATCACCGACCTGGGCATGGTCGAATCGGTGTCGGTCGACGAGTCGGGTGTGGTCGACGTGACGGTGCTGCTCACGATCGCCGGCTGCCCGCTTCGGTCGACCATCGAACGGGACGTGACCGGAGCCGTGACCGCTGTCCCAGGGGTGTCGGGGGTGCGGCTCGAACTGGGCACGATGACCGACGAGCAGCGCGCCGAACTCAAGCGCAGCCTCCGCGGCGGGCGTGACGAGCGGGAGATCCCCTTCGCCAGGCCCGAGTCGCTGACGCAAGTGATCCTGGTCGCGTCCGGCAAGGGCGGGGTCGGCAAGTCTTCGGTGACGGTCAACCTGGCCATGGCCCTGGCCGAACGAGGCAAAGGTGTGGGCGTCCTGGACGCCGACATCTACGGTCACTCCGTCCCGCAGATGCTCGGACTGATGGACGCGATGCCGACGTCGGTGGACGGGATGATCCTCCCGGTGCCGGCGATGGGGCTGAAGGTGATGAGCATCGGCATGCTCAAGTCCACCCGCGATCAGGTCATCGCCTGGCGGGGCCCGATCCTGGACCGGGCGTTGCAGCAGTTCCTCGCCGACGTGTACTGGGGCGATCTGGACTTCCTTCTGGTGGACCTCCCGCCCGGCACCGGGGATGTCGCGCTCTCGCTGGGGCAGAAGCTGCCCGACGCCGAGGTTCTCGTGGTGACCACACCCCAGCAGGCCTCCGCTGAGGTGGCCGAGCGAGCCGGAACGATGGCCTCGATGCTGAACCAGCGGGTGATCGGCGTGGTAGAGAACATGGCCTTCCTCGATGTCACCTGCCCGCACTGCGGTGCGTCCCATCGGGTGGACGTGTTCGGCGCCGGCGGCGGCGCGGAGGTTGCCGGGACGCTCACTCAGCGGTTGGGCTATGAGGTGCCGCTGCTGGCCGAGGTGCCGATGGAGCCCGCGATGGCCGCCGGCGGCGACCTGGGGGTCCCGCTGGTCGCAACCCAGCCCGACAGCCCCGCGGCGGCCGCGCTCTCGGGGTTGGCCGGACGCCTGGCGACCCGCAAGCGCGGTCTTGCGGGCAGGAGCCTCGGGGTGACCCCTGTCGGCTGAGCCGGGCCCGTCCCGCCCCACTAGGCTTGCCCCGTGACAACCGCCTCCCGCACCGCGACCCGCCGGACGGTCCTCGCCGTCCCGGGCTCGTCAGACCGCTTCATCGCCAAGGCGCGCGACCTGCCCGTGGACGCCATCTTCCTCGACCTGGAGGACGCCGTGGCGCCACCGGTCAAGGCGGAGTCCCGTCGGCGGATCGTGGACGCGCTGAACGCCGGCCCGTTCGCCGCGCCGCTGGTCACCGTCCGCGTCAACGGCTGGGAAACCCCCTGGACCTACGCGGACGTGATCGAGGTGGTGACCGGTGCAGGGGTGCACCTCGACGCGCTCGTGCTGCCCAAGACAGCCTCCGCCGCGCAGGTCCAGGCGCTCGACATGCTGCTCACCCAGGTCGAGCACACCGCGGGACTCCCGGTGGGGAAGATCGCCCTGGAGGTGCAGATCGAGGACGCGGTCGGCCTGCTCCACGTCCACGAGATCGCCGCCGCCAGCCCTCGGTTGGCGAGCCTGGTCTTCGGTCCCGGCGACTTCATGGCAAGCATGGGCATGGCAAGCCTGAACGTGGGTGCGCAGCCCGCCGGCTACCCTGCCGACGCGTTCCACCACGTGCTGATGTCGATCCTGGTGGCGGCCCGCGCCCAGGGCCTGCAGGCCATCGACGGCCCGTACGTGGCCATCCGTGACGTGGAGGGATTCCGCCGTTCGGCGCAACTGAGCGCCGCGCTGGGATACGACGGCAAGTGGGTGCTGCACCCCGCCCAGGTGGACGCGGGCAACGAGATCTACTCCCCGAACGCGGCAGACTTCGAGCGTGCGCAGCGGATCATGGCTGCCTACACGCATGCGACAGGCCTCGCCGGAGGCGCGGTCGGGGCGATCGTGGTCGACGAGGAGATGGTCGACGAAGCAGGTGTGAAGTTGGCAGCCGCGATCATGGCTCGCGGTCGGGCGGCCGGAATGGAAGGAACACGATGACCGGACCTGGTATCAAACTGAACAACCTGTTCAACCTCGAATACCCGCAGTCGGTGGGGGTGTACGCCACCTATGAGGAGGCCCAGCGGGCCGTCGACCACCTGTCGGACGCGAAGTTCCCGGTCCAGAACCTGGCCATCGTGGGGACGGACCTGAAGTCCATCGAGCGCGTCCTCGGACGCCGGAACTGGGGGACGGTGCTGGGCTCGGGCGTGCAGAGCGGCATCTCCACGGGTCTGATGGTGACTCTGTTGTTGTGGTTGTTCCTGCCGTCAACGGACTTCCTCGCGCTGCTGGCGACCGCGCTGGGCATCGGGATCCTGATCGGGGTGGTCATGGCGGCGCTGGGCTACTGGATGAGCCAGGGCAAGCGCGACTTCACCTCGGTTTCGCAGACGGTCGCCACGCGGTACGAGGTGCTCTGCGAGCACAAGGTCGCCGCACAGGCGCGCGACATGCTTGCGCAGATGCCGGGAGCACGAGCGGCGCAGTTCGATCCGAGGAACGCCCCGCCGCCCGCCGGCTACCCGCAGGGGCCCGGCTACCCGCAAGGCGCCTACCCGTCCGCCTATCCCCAGGCCGCCTACCCGCCCGGCTACCCGCAGGGCACCTACCCGCCGGCCTCCGGTCAGTACCCGGCCGCGCCACCCGCGCCACCCGCGCCGACGGCGCCGGCCGAGGAGTCCGGCTTCGCCCGTCCGGCCGGGTCCGGTGGGGAGGACGCGGGAAGCCAGGAAAGGCCCGCGCCCTAGCAGCACCGTTGAGGGGCGCCCAGGGATCATTCCCCGGGCGCCCCTCGGCGTTCTGTCGTTGGTGCGTCAGCTGTCGGCCATCTGCCCGGCCAGGAACTCCGCGTACGCAGGCAGATCCAACTGGCCCGAGCCCGAGACCCCGATCACGATCACCGGCGACTCGCCCGTCTCCGCCGCCGCCCGCACCTGGCGCAACGCACCGGCGATGGCGTGGTTCGACTCCGATGCCGGGACGATGCCCTCCGCGCGGGCGAACAGGACGCCGGCCTCGAACGCTTCGCGCTGACGGACAGAGATCGCGTCCAACAGGCCCTCGTGGTAGCAGTGGCTGATCAGTGGCGACATGCCGTGGTAGCGCAGCCCACCGGCGTGCACCGGGTCCGGCACGAACTCGTTGCCGAGGGTGTACATCTTCAGCAGCGGGGTCAGGTGGGCGGTGTCGCCGAAGTCGTAGCGGTACTCGCCTTCGGTCAGGGACGGCGCGGCCTTGGGCTCGCAGGCGACGATCTTGGTGTTCTGCCGTCCAGCCAGGTTCTCGCCCACGAACGGGAGCCCGATGCCGGCCAGATTCGAGCCTCCGCCGGCGCACGCGAACAGGTAGTCGGCCTTGTCCTCCTCGAAAAGCGCCAACTGCTTGAGCGTCTCCTGGCCGATCACGGTCTGGTGCAGGGCCACGTGGTTCAGCACGCTCCCCAGCGAGTAGGAGGCGTTGGGGTCCATCGCGGCAGCTTCGACCGCCTCGCTGATCGCCATGCCGAGCGAGCCGGTGGTGTCGGGGAACTGCTCGCGCAGTGCCCGTCCGGCTTGGGTCAGTTCCGATGGGCTGGAGGCCACGGTGGCGCCGAACGTCTCCATCAGGACGTGTCGGTAGGGCTTGCCCTCGTAGGAGCTCCGGACCTGCCAGATGTCGCAGGACAGCCCGAAGATCTGGCTGGCGAACGCGAGTGCCGACCCCCATTGGCCGGCGCCGGTCTCGGTGGTCAGCCTGGTCCGTCCGGCGATCGTGTTGTAGTACGCCTGCGCGACCGCGGAGTTCGTCTTGTGGCTGCCCACCGGAGACGCGCCCTCGTACTTGTAGTAGATGCGGGCCCTGGTACCGAGCGCCTTCTCCAAGCGGTGGGCCCGGAAGAACGGGGACGGGCGCCACAGCCGGTAGATGTCCCTGACCTCGGTCGGGATCTCGATCCAGCGCTCAGTCGAGACCTCTTGCTCGATCAATCCCATCGGGAAGAGAGGAGCGAGGTCGTCAGGCGTCAGCGGCTGCTGTGTCCCCGGGTGCAGGGCCGGCGGCGGGGGAGTGGGCAGGTCTGCGACGACGTTGTACCAGTGTGTGGGCATCTCGTCCTCGTCGAGGACGGCTTTGGTCTTCTTCGGGTCGATCACGCGCAGCACTCTAGGCCGAAACCCGGCCCGTGAGAGAACCTTCCAGATCAGCGCGACCAGATCGCCGCGATCCAGGTCTCCACGTCGGAGGGGTCGCGCGGCAGGTGGTGCGACAGGATCTCCGCCTCCCCGCTGGTGATCGCCACGTCGTCCTCGATGCGCACGCCGATGCCGCGCAGTTCCTCGGGCACGAGGAGGTCGGTCGACTTGAAGTACAGCCCGGGCTCGACGGTGATCACCATGCCCGGTCGCAGCACCGCGTCGCGGTAGTGCTCCCGGCGGGCCTGGGCGCAGTCGTGGACGTCGAGGCCCAGGTGATGGGAGGTGCCGTGCACCATCCAGCGTCGATGGTGCCCGCCCCGCTCCGGGTCGAGGGACTCCTCGGCGCTCACCGGCAGCAGCCCCCACTCGGCCAGGTGCCGTGCGATCACCGCGACGGCGGCGGCATGGACATCGGAGAACCTGTTCCCGGCTCGCGCGGCCGCGATTCCGGCCTCCTGGGCCTCCAGAACCGCCCGGTAGACCTTTCTCTGGGCGGGGGAGAAGATGCCCGAGACCGGCAGCGTCCGGGTGATGTCGGCGGTGTAGAGCGACTCCACCTCGACCCCCGCGTCCAGCAGCAGCAGGTCTGAGGGCCGGAGTTCACCGTCATTGCGAATCCAGTGCAGGGTGTTGGCGTGGTCGCCCCCGGCCGCGATCGTGTCGTAGCCGACAGCGTTCCCGGCATGGCGAGCGTGCAGCCCGAAGACGCCCTCGACCCACCGCTCGCCCCGTCCCCGACGGACGGCTTCGGGCAGGTCGGCCACAACGGCTTCGAAGCCGTCCGCAGTGTGCCGGCAGGCGAGTCGCAGCTGGTCCAGTTCGAAGGGATCCTTGACAAGGCGGGACTCTGAGAGCCACACGGCCAGTTCGTGGTCACCGGCGATGGCGGCCTCCAGGGCCGTCCCGGCCTCGCGGCGCAGTTCGTCCAGCCGGGTGGTCATCGACGCGTCCGCTTCGCGCACGACCCGGACCCGGGTCGCCTCGATGTTCTTGGCCAGGGCCGCGTCCAGTTCGCTGATCGGGACGCAAGTAAGGCCGGTCAGGGCCGTCATCTCGTCCAGCGATTCACGCGTACCGACCCACATCTCGCCGTAGCGGGTGTCGGCGTAGAACTCGGGGTCGGTGCGCGGGGCCCGAGGGCGGAAGTAGAGGGTGGCGTCGTGGCCGCCGTCGGTGGGTTCGAGGACCAGGACGGCGTCCGGCTCCCGGTCGGCGCCGAGCCCGCTCAGGTGCGCGAACGCGGAATGCGGGCGGAACCGATAGTCGGTGTCATTGGCGCGAACCTTAAGACCGCCGGCCGGGATCACCAGACGCTCGCCGGGAAAGGCGTCGGCCAGCGAACGGCGACGCGCAGCGGTGTGGACCGCTGCCGGCAGCAGGGCGGGTGGCTCGGTGGGGTAGTCGGCCCAGCCCTGCGGGATGAACGCCTTGAACGGCTCGGAGAAGGGGGTCTGCCGGTTGGGCAGGGCGGGCTGGGTCTGTTCGGTCACGCGAGCGATCGTAACCGGGGGGTCCACTAGAGTCGGTGGCCACGAGACAGGAGCCATCATGAAGGCTGACCACGCTGCCCAACGCAGACTGCTCGACCTGCAGGCCATCGACACAGCGATCGCCCGACTCGAACACCGCCGGACGGCCCTGCCGGAACACGCCGCGATCGCCGAAGGGCAGCGGGCCCGGGCCAGGCTGAACGAGGCGGTCATCGCCGCCAAGACGATGGTCTCCGATCTCGAACTCGAGGTGGCCAAGGCCGAGGCGGACCTGGTGCCGGTCCGGCAGCGGCGCGTGCGTGACCAGCAGCGGCTGGACGCCGGTACGGTGAGCGATTCCAAGGCCCTGACGGCCCTGGTGGAGGAGATCGAGCACCTCGGCAGGAGGATCAGCGACTTGGAGGATGCCGAGCTCGAACTCATGGAGAAGCTCGATGCCGCCCAGGAGCAGCGGGACGCGCTCGTCGTCCAGCGCGGCGAGCGAGAGAACTCGCTGCGCGCACTGATCGCCTCACGAGATGACCAGCTGCAGGCACTGGACGGAGAACTGGCCACCCAGCGGCAGGCGCGGGTGTCCATGGCTGAGGAGTTGCCGGCCGAACTGCTGGCGCTGTACGACCGGCTCAGGGCCAGGAGCGGCGGAGTGGGGGCGGCGGCCCTGCATGGGCGACGCTGCAGCGGCTGCCAGCTGGAGGCCACCGCCATGGCGCTGGCCGCGTATGCGGCGGCCGCGCCGGACGACGTGCTGCGCTGTGAGGAGTGTGAACGGATCCTCGTGCGGGACGGCGCGTGATGGCACGTCCGCCGCGGCTCCCCCAGGGTGGCCCGACGATCTTCGACAACGAGGAGCCTGTGCTGGAGCCGAAGCCGGCGCCCCCGCGCGTCGCGCGGCCCACTCCGGTGCGGCGGTTGATTGTCGAGGCCGACGGCGGCTCCCGTGGGAATCCGGGTCCTGCTGCCTACGGGGCCCTCGTGCGCGACGCCGAGACCGACGACGTCCTCGATGCCGAAGGGCAGGCGATCGGGGAGGCCACCAACAACGTGGCTGAGTACTCTGGCCTCATCGCCGGCCTGGAGATGGCCAAGGCGATCGATCCTCAGGCCGGCGTGGAGGTACGGATGGACTCGCGGCTGGTCATCGAACAGATGGCTGGGCACTGGAAGATCAAGCACCCCGCGATGAAGCCGCTGGCGCAGCGTGCGCAGTCCCTCCGTCCACGGCAGGTGACGTGGACCTGGGTGCCCCGAGAGCAGAACAAGGCCGCCGACTCGCTGGTGAACCAGGCGCTCGACGGACGGCCGCGCAGTCGCGTCCACTGACGGGAGAGCCAAGTGCCCAGTCGTCACCTGTCTCTGCGCAACCAGGAGCCGGCCGTCCTTCGCGAAGGCTTGCGTCGGCTCCGCGCCGAACTCGGAGTTCCCGCGGGGTTCCCCCCGTCCGTCCTGGCCGAAGCCGAGTCGGAGGCCCGGGAGCCGCGACTGCCGTCGGTCGATCGAACCGACCTCCCGCTGGTCACCCTCGACCCTGAAGGGGCCACCGACCTCGATCAGGCCTTCCACTTGGCCCACGACGGCGAGGGGTTCGTCCTCCACTACGCGATCGCCGACGTGGCTGCCTTCGTCTCCCCGGGCGGGGCCGTCGACCACGAGACCCACCACCGCGGGCAGACCCTCTACGCCCCGACCAGCCGGACGCCCCTGCACCCGCCTGTGCTGTCGGAGGGGGCCACCAGCCTGCTGCCGCAGCAGGACCGTCCGGCCTTGCTGTGGGAACTGCGGTTCGATGCAGAGGGCCGTACCACCTCGGCCCACGTCGACCGGGCCCTGGTCCGCAGTCGCGCCCAGCTGGGCTACGCCACCGCCCAGGCCGCACTTGACGCGGGGACCGATGACGAACAGTTGGTGCTGCTGCGCACCGTGGGGCAGTTGCGCGTGGGCCTGGAGGCCGGGCGCGGCGGGGTCAGCCTCCCGGTGCCTGAGCAGGAGATCGTGGCCGACCGCAGCCACTGGGGTCTGGCCTACCGGGCGCTGCGTCCGATCGAGGCGTGGAACGCGCAGCTGTCCCTGGCCACCGGCATGGCGGCGGCCCAGATCATGATGAGCGGCGGCCAGGGCATCCTGCGAACGCTCCCGCCGGCCAAGGACGAGGCGCTGGACAGGCTGCGCCGGACGGCCGCCGCGCTGGACATCCCGTGGCCCCGGGCGATGCCCTATGCAGCGTTCGTCCGCAGCCTTGACGCTGCGTTGCCCGCGCACGCGGCGATGTTGAACGCCTGCACCCGGCTCTTCCGAGGCGCGGGCTATGCGGCGTTCTCGGGCAAGGTGCCGGATCAGCCGATCCATGCCGCGATCGCGGCGCCTTACGCCCACGTCACCGCGCCGCTGCGTCGGTTGGTCGACCGCTACACCGGCGAGCTCTGCGTCGCTCTCGCCAACGGACGCCAACCGCCCGCCTGGGCGAGCGCGGCGCTGGACGCTCTGCCCGACGAGATGGACGATTCCAACCGCCGAGCCCACAAGTACGAGAGGGGCATCGTGGACCTGGTCGAAGCCATGGTCCTGTCGGGCCGGATGGGCCAGGCCTTCACCGGCACCGTCCTAGAGGTCGACGCCGACGAGGACGAAGGTCTTCTCCAGCTGCGCGAGCCCGCGGTGGAAGCCAGGATCCGAGGCGGCGCCCTGGTCCTGGGCGACCAGGTGGAGGCGACACTGGTGGCGGCGGACCTGTTGGCCGGCAAGGTCGAGTTCCGCATCCTGATTTGACACGCCGCTAATCTGGAGGCGGACGAGTCGGCCGGGTGATCGCGATCCCCGAACGGGGGTCGAGGAAAGTCCGGACTCCGCAGAGCAGGGTGGTGGGTAACGCCCACCCGGGGTGACCCGCGG
>CAZPCM010000018.1:0-32937 GCA_964585085.1 uncultured Propionibacteriaceae bacterium | reverse complement strand
ACGGGCGGCGTCGGCGACGGACAGGCCAAGGCGGTGCCCGCGGCCATCGCCAAGGGTGTCGAGGAGGCCAAGAAGCACTTCTTCCGGGTGCCGCGGATCCAGGGGACCATTCCCCATCCCGTCCAGGGCGAAGCTGCGGCCGGTGTGGTCATGCTGCGGCCGGCCTCACCGGGTACCGGCGTGATCGCCGGTGGCTCGGCGCGTGCGGTTCTGGAGTGCGCGGGCGTCCATGACGTGCTGGCCAAGTCCCTGGGCTCGGACAACGCGATCAACGTGGTGCATGCCACAGTGGTGGCGTTGAAGAGCCTGGAGGAGCCGGAGTCGGTGGCGAAGCGCCGCGGCCTGGCGGTCGAGGACGTAACGCCGGCTGCGCTGTTGCGGGCCCGCGAGGAGGCGAAGCACTGATGGCACAACTGAGGGTGACCCAGATCCGGTCTGGGATTTCGGGCAAGCAGAACCAGCGGGACACCTTGCGCTCGCTGGGTTTGAAGAGGATCGGCGACGTCGTGGTGAAGGAGGACCGTCCCGAGATCCGTGGCATGGTCCAGGCCGTCCCGCATCTCGTGGCCGTCGAGGAGGTTGAGTGACATGCCGTTGAAGGTTCATCACCTGCGGCCTGCGCCGGGTGCCAAGACCGCCAAGACCCGAGTGGGGCGTGGCGAGGGCTCCAAGGGCAAGACCGCCGGACGTGGCACCAAGGGCTCGGGCGCGCGGCAGACCGTTCCACAGAATTTCGAGGGCGGCCAGATGCCGCTGCACATGCGGCTGCCCAAGCTGAGGGGCTTCAAGAATCCCTTCCGCGTCGAATACCAGATCGTCAACCTGGCGAAACTGGCCGAGCTCTATCCCGAGGGTGGCGAAGTGACTGTCGCCGACCTGGTCGCCAAGGGCGCCGTTCGTGACGGTCATCTGGTCAAGGTGCTCGGGGCCGGCGAGGTGACGGTCGCGTTGCAGGTCAGCGTCGATGCCTACTCGGCCTCGGCCAGGGACAAGATCGTCAAGGCCGGCGGTTCGGTCAGCGGGCAGTGAAAGTGGTCTGATCGTGAGGGGTGGTCCTGACGGGCCACCCCTCACGCGTCCGGGCATCCTGTTCAGGTGACCCCAGCGAGGCCGCGCCTGCCGAGCGCCATCGGCCCATGAAGGGTTTGTCAGCCGGGGTTGATAGAGTTTGCCGGGTTGTCGGGGGCGTCCCGCCCCGGTTCAAGGATGATGAGGGAGTGGGAAACGGATGCTGTCCGCTTTCGCCAATGCGTTGAAGACCCCTGACCTGCGCAGGAAGATCCTGTTCACCCTGTTCATCCTTGCGGTGTTCCGCCTGGGCTCGGTCATTCCCACCCCGAACGTGAACATGGTCAACGTCAATCAGTGCCGCGCCCAGGCGACCTCCGGTGAGAGCGCGGGCCTGTACTCGATGATCAACCTGTTCTCCGGCGGGGCCCTGCTGCAGTTGGCGATCTTCGCGTTGGGGATCATGCCCTACATCACCGCGAGCATCATCCTGCAGTTGCTGACGGTCGTGATCCCCCGCCTGGAAGCACTCAAGAAGGAGGGCGCGTCGGGGACCGCGAAAATCACCCAGTACACGCGTTACCTCACGTTGGTCCTCGCGGTTCTCAACTCGACCGCGTTCGTGACCTTGGCAGTCAACGGCCAGCTATTCCAGGGATGCTCCCTGGATCTGGTTTACGACAAGAGCGTCTTCCCGATCATCGTAATGATCCTCACCATGACCGCCGGCACTGGGGTGATCATGTGGCTCGGCGAACTGGTCACCGACCGCGGTGTGGGTAATGGCATGTCGGTCATGATCTTCACCCAGATCGCCGCGCAGTTCCCCGCTTCGATGTGGGCCATCAAGGAGAGCCGTGAGGGAGCCCAGGGCTGGCTGGCCTTCACCCTGGTCATGATCATCGGGCTCCTCGTGATGGCTGGAGTCATCTTCATGGAGCAGGCGCAGCGGCGGATCCCCGTGCAGTACGCCAAGCGCATGGTGGGACGTCGGCTGCTCGGCGGAACGACCACCTACATCCCGTTGAAGGTCAACCAGGCCGGTGTCATTCCCGTCATCTTCGCCTCGTCCATGTTGTACTTGCCGGTCCTCTACGCGCAGTTCCAACCCGGTACGGTGGACAATCCCAATCCGGTCTCATCGTGGATCGCGGCCAATCTGGTCAAGGGTGATCACTGGATCTACAACACCGCCTTCTTCCTGCTGATCGTCTTCTTCGCCTACTTCTACGTCTCGATCACCTTCGACCCGGTCGAGGTCGCTGACAACATGAAGAAGTACGGTGGCTTCATCCCCGGGATCCGTGCCGGCGGGCCCACCGAGCGCTACCTGGCGTTCGTGCTGTCCCGGTTGACCGCACCCGGTTCGCTCTACTTGGCGGTGATCGCCCTCATCCCGGCGCTGGCGTTCATCGTGCTCGGCACCCAGGCCAAGTTCCCCTTCGGTGGCACGTCGATCCTCATCATCGTGGGTGTGGGTCTTGATACGGTGAAACAGATCCAAAGCCAGCTGCAACAGCGCAATTACGAAGGGTTCCTCAGATGAGACTGCTGATCATGGGCCCCCCAGGAGTGGGCAAGGGCACCCAGGCCAAAGGCATCGCCGATCACTACGGCATCCCGGCCATCTCGACCGGGGACATCTTCCGGGCGAACGTGAAGAATCGCACCCCTCTGGGGCTTGAGGTCTCCCGCATCCTGGCCGAGGGCGGGTATGTGCCGGACGAGGTCACCGTAGCCGTTGTCGCCGATCGGCTGAAGGAGCCCGACGCCGCCCAGGGTTGGTTGCTGGACGGCTTCCCCCGCACTGTAGGCCAGGTCGAAGCTCTGGATGGGATCCTGGCCGCCTCCGGAGAGGCGATCGACGCCGTGGTCTCCCTGGAGGCCGACACGGAGGTGCTGGTTCAACGGCTGCTCAAGCGGGCCGAGCTCGAGGGCCGCGTCGACGACAACGCCGAGACCATCCGCGCGCGCATGGACATCTACCACCAGGCCACGGACCCGCTCTTGGCCGTCTACCGCGATCGCGGCCAACTCGTCGAGGTCGATGGGGTGGGCACCATCGATGAGGTCGGGGAGCGGATCACCGCTGCGCTGGACGCCAAGCTCGCCTGAGCATGGCGCGCACCCCAGGGATTGAGCGGAAGACCGCCGACCAGCTCCGCGCCATGCGGAAGGCAGGGCTCGTCGTGGCGCGGACTCTGACGGCTGTGCGCGACGCTGCCGCGCCCGGGGTCAGCACTCAGGACCTCGACCAGCTGGCGCGCGACCTTATCGCCCAGGCCGGCGCGACGTCCTCCTTCCTTGACTACGGCGCCGGTTTCGGCCTCCCCCCGTACCCCGCGGTCACGTGCATCTCGGTGAACGAGGAGATCGTCCACGGCATCCCAGGCCGCCGGTTGCTCGCCGAGGGGGACCTCGTGTCGGTCGATTTCGGCGTCTCCGTCGACGGCTGGCATGGCGATTCGGCCATCACTTTCAGCATCGGACAGCTCAGTCCGGAGCGCGCGCTGCTCAACGATGTCACCCGCGACGCCCTGTGGGCAGGCATCGCCGCCGTCCGCGTGGGCGCGCGGATCGGCGACGTCTCCCACGCCATCGAGAACCATGTGCGGTCCTACGGTGCGCGCTTCGGGATCGTACGGGAGTACACCGGCCATGGCATCGGGTCGCAGATGCACCAGCCTCCCGACGTGCCCAACTTCGGACGGGCCGGCCGAGGTCCGCTGATCACCAAGGGCATGTGTTTGGCGATCGAACCAATGGTGACGCTCGGTTCGCCGGTGACGGCCACTCTGGACGACCAGTGGACGGTCGTGACCAGGGATTCCTCGGTGGCCGCTCACTGGGAGCACACCGTCACTGCCACCCATCAGGGCGTCTGGGTGCTCACCGCCGAGGACGGTGGCGAGGAGATGCTTGGACGGCTGGGAGTCCCGTTCGGCCCGCTGGCGGATTGAGTCCGGCTCGTGGCGTCCGGCCCATCTCCGTTGCCCAGCGACCTCGAGATCGCCCGGGCGGCGGCGCTCGCACCGTTGGCTGAGATCGGCCGCCGAGCCGGCATCGAGCCTGACCATCTCGTGCCGTACGGCCGGTACGTGGCGAAGGTGGATCTGGAGGCCCTCGATGCCACCCGACCCTCCGGGAAGCTGGTCATCGTCACCGCGGTGACACCGACACCGCTGGGCGAGGGCAAGACGACCACGGCTATCGGACTCGCCCAGGGTCTGGCCCGCCTCGGCCGCCGCGCCACGGTGGCGCTGCGTCAACCGTCCCTGGGGCCGACCTTTGGGGTGAAGGGTGGGGCGGCGGGCGGTGGCTACAGCCAGGTGCTTCCCATGGATGTGATGAACCTCCACCTGACCGGGGACATGCATGCCGTCACGGCTGCACACAACCTGCTCGCGGCGATGGTGGACAACCACCTGCATCAGGGCAACGCCCTGGATCTCGATCCCCGGTCGGTCACCTGGAGACGGGTGCTGGACATCAACGACCGGGCTCTGCGCAACATCGTGGTCGGGCTGGGCTCACGGGGAGACGGTGTCCCGCGGCAGACGGGCTTCGACATCACTGCTGCCAGCGAAGTGATGGTGATACTCGCGTTGGCGACCTCACTGTCCGACCTGAGGGCGCGGCTGGGCCGGATCGTCGTGGGCAGCACCTTCGCCGGCCGTCCGGTGACAGCAGAGGAGATCGGCGCCGCGGGTTCGATGGCGGTGCTCATGGCCGAGGCGATCAAGCCCAACCTGCTGCAGACCATCGAGCACACCCCCGTTCTGGTTCACGCGGGACCATTCGGCAACATCGCCACCGGCCATTCCTCGGTGATCGCCGACCGGTTGGGGCTACAGATGGGCGACTTCCTGGTCACTGAGGCGGGCTTCGGAGCTGACATGGGGGCGGAGCGCTTCGTCAACGTGGCTTGCCGCGTGGCCGGACTGCGTCCGTCGGTCGCGGTGGTGGTGGTGACCGTCCGGGCGCTCAAGGTCCATTCCGGAAGGCACAAGGTGGTCGCGGGCAGGCCCCTGCCGCCCGCCCTGCTCCACGAGGACCCCGGGGATGTGCTGGCCGGGGGAGCGAACCTGCTCAAGCACCTGCAGATCATCAGCGACTTCGGGCTGCCCGCGGTGGTCGCCATCAACGCGTTTGCAGAGGACCACCCCAGCGAGCATGCGGTGATCATGGAACTCGCGGCTGAGGCTGGTGCTCGGGTGGCGGTCTCCACGCATGTGGCCGAGGGGGGTGCGGGTGCGCTGGATCTGGCCCACCAAGTGGTGGCGGCCGGCCTCGACGACCCGGTGCTGCACTTCACCTACGAACTCGCCGAGCCGTTGGCGGCCAAGATCGAAGCTGTCGCCACCCGGGTCTATGGGGCTGAGGACATCGACCTGAGCCCTGCTGCGGCGGAGGAGATCCGGCGCCTGGAGGCGTCAGGCTTCGGCCATCTCCCGGTGGTCATCGCGAAGACGCACCTGTCCGTCTCGTCCGACCCCAAGCTCAAGGGGGCGCCCCGAGGGTGGACCCTCCCCGTGCGTGAGGTGCGGCTTGCTGCCGGGGCAGGCTACGTCACCGTCATCTGCTCCGACATGCGCACCATGCCTGGGCTCGGCGTCCACCCTGCGGCCGAACGGATCGACATCGACGACCAGGGCCGGCCCGTCGGGCTCTTCTGATGCTCGACGACTACGTCGGCGAGGTCCTGGACGTGGTCCAGCAGATCCCCTTTGGCCGCGTGATGACCTACGGCGACGTGGCCCGCGTGCTGCGTCGGGGCGGCCCGCGGCAGGTCGGGACCGTCCTCGCCCTGTTCGGTGGCGGGGTGCCCTGGTGGCGGGTCCTGCGCGCAGGCGGGCTGCCACCTACCGGCTGCGAGGAGGAAGCGCTCAGTCGCTATCGCGCCGAAGGCACGACCATGGTTGAGGGGGCCCGGGCGCGCGTCGACCTGGCGGCCGCCCGGTGGTATCCGGACGCAGTCGCCGACCCTACCGGGCGATCGCCCGCACCCAGTTCGCCCCGTTGCCGGTGAAGGTGCTGCCCAGCAGCTGGGGCGTGCCGTCGTCGCTGAGCCGGTAGACCGATGCGTTGGTGGACCGCTCGCCGACAACGACGACCAGGTCAGTCCCCGGAACGACGCAGAAGCCCCGCGGCTGCGGCTCTGTCCCGATCACGGCGATCTGGCGCAGCTGCCGTCCCGAGCCGTCCAAGGCGATCGTGGCCAGCGTGCTCTCGCGGCGTTCGGAGACCAGCAGGAAACGCTCGTCGCTGCTGAGGTGGATGTCCGCTCCCCAGATGACGTGCTGGGTCTTGGGATCCACGCCGAGTGCGGACGCGGTCAGCCCGCGGCCGGCGGCGAACCCGTCGACCGACTCTGCGAGCCTCAGGAGCCCGGTCGCGGGGTCGCGCTGGTAGCGGATGGCTTCGCCGGTGAACTCTGTGACGCAGTACAACCCGGTGCCGTCCGCGCTGAGGACGATGTGCCGAGGGCCGGAGCCGGGCGGCGCGGCGACCGTCGGCGGATCCAGGGGGGTCAGGACGCCGGACGAATCGAGGGCGTACTGGGCGATCAGGTCCGCTCCGAGCGATGTCGCATAGACGTGTCGGCCGTCGGCGGAGGCGATGATGGCGTGCAGGTTCGGGTATTCGATGTGCGCCGTCTCAGCACCGCTCAGGCCGTCGGACAAGGGGGCCACAAAGCCGAATCCGCCGCCGTAGGACGCGCCGAGCAGCAACTTGCCCCGCTGGGCAAGGGCGAGATAAGCGGCCGAAGCCGACAGCGGCATCCGCGCGATCTCTGCGAGTCGCCCGGTCGTCCGGTCGAGCTTGAGGCTGACGACCGCCGGCCCCGCCTTGGTGGCCGCGTACACCAGGTCGCGGTCCGGATCGATGACGAACGATCCACAGCCGGCCCCGACGTGGGAGGTCGCGAGATGGTCCAAGTGCGGCGACTCGTCGGCCGGGTCGAGATCGAAGACGGCGAGGTCGCCGTCCCCGGCGTTGGCGATGATCACCAGGAAGTTCGTCATGCGCCCCAACCTACCGCCGCGGCCCGGAGCCTTGCCCGATCGCCGGGCGGGCCTCAGTCGAGAAGGGTTCGGTCGCTCAAGGTGGCGCCCTTGATCTTGGCGAACTCGCCCAGGAGGTCGGCGACCGTGGCGTTCCGCTTCGCCTCATCTCGCAGCTCGAAGACGATCTGGCCCTCGTGCATCATGATCAGCCGATTGCCCACTCGCAGCGCCTGGTCCATGTTGTGGGTGACCATCAGCGTGGTGAGGTGGTGCCGTTCCACCGCTTCTGCCGTCAGTCGGGTGATCAGGTCGGCACGTTGCGGATCGAGCGCGGCGGTGTGCTCGTCCAACAGCAGAATGCGGGGCTCGCTGAACGTCGCCATGAGCAGCGACAGGGCCTGTCGCTGACCTCCCGAGAGGAGGCCCACCTTCGCGTGCAGGCGGCTCTCCAGGCCCAGTTCGAGCGTGGCCAGTTCCTCGGCGAACCTGGCCCGCTTGGCCTTGGTGACCCCACGGCGCAGCCCGCGACCTTGACCGCGAGCCAGGGCAAGGGCCAGGTTCTCTTCGATCGACAGGTGGGGCGCCGTCCCGGCCAAAGGGTCCTGGAACACCCGGCCCAGGTGACGGGCGACCTTGAAGTCGGGGAGTCGGGTGACGTCGGTGTTGTCGATCCAGACCTGTCCGGTGTCGGGGAGGTACTTGCCCGCGACGATGTTGAGCAGGGTGGACTTGCCCGCCCCATTGGAGCCGATGATGGTGCAGAAGTCGCCCTCGTCCAAGCGAAGGGAGACATCGGACAGGGCGATCTTTTCGTTCACCGTGTGGGGGAAGAACGCCTTGGTGACTCGTCGGACGTCCAGCATGTCAACCCTGCGCCTTCTCGAGTTGCTCAAGCTGCCTGGCCCGCCGCCGGATGCGGTAGAGCCGCAGTGCCCCCGAACGTGGCAGGAGCAGAGCCGCGATCACCAGGACGGCTGAAATCAGCTTCATGTCGTTGGGATTGAGGCCGATGCTCAGCGCCACCTGGATGACCAGTCGGTAGATGATCGACCCCAGCACCGCGGCGAGCGTCGCCACCCAGATCTTCCGCTGGCCGAAGATGGCCTGTCCGATGATGACCGAGGCCAAGCCCGCGACGATGAGGCCGATGCCCATGCCGATGTCCGCGTAGCCCTGGTACTGGGCCATGAGGCCGCCCGACAGGGCGACCAGGCCGTTGGAGATCGCCAGACCGAGGATCTTGGTTCGGTCGGTCGAGACACCCAGTGACCGGATCATCTCCTCGTTGTCGCCGGTGGCCTGGATGGCCAGTCCGAGGTCGGTGGTCAGGAACCAGTCCATGGCGACCTTGAAGGCCAGCGCGACCAGGGCGAACGTGACCACGGAGACCCAGGTGCCGAAGAGTCGGGCCTCCAGCATGGGTGACAGGAGGGTCTCGGTGCGCAGCAGGGACAGGTTCGCCTTGCCCATGATCCGCAGGTTGATCGAATAGAGCGCGATCTGGCTCAGGATGCCCGCCAGGAGGGGATTGATCTTTCCCTTGGTGTGCAGCAGGCCGGTGGTGACCCCGGCCAGGACCCCGGCCACACCGCCGAGCGCGGTGGCCAGCAGCGGCGATTGACCCGCGAGGATCATCGACGCCGCGACCGCCGCGCCCGTGGTGAAGCTGCCGTCCACGGTCAGGTCGGGGAAGTCAAGCACCCGGAAGGTCAGATAGACCCCCAGGGCCATCACCCCGTAGATGAGACCGAGGTCAACGGCGGCGACCATCGCGCTACTTGCCGACCTTCTCGGCCTTGGCCAACAGATCGGCCGGGATGGTCACACCCATCCGTGCCGCCGCGGCCTCGTTGGCGTAGACCTTGAGGTCCTTCTGGCTCTCCACAGGCATGGTCGCCGGCTGGGCCTCGCCCTTGAGGATCTTCACGCCCATCTGGCCGGTCTGGTAGCCCAGCTTCTCGTAGTCGATGCCATAGGTGATGACCGTGCCTGCCTTGACCGAGTCGGCATCGGCGGAGACGACGGGGATCTTCTTGGACTCTGCCACCTGGAGGAGGGCGCCCAGCGCGTTGATCACGGTGTTGTCGGTCGGGGTGTAGAGGGCGTCCACATCCAGGGAGTTGGCCGCCTGCTGGACCTCGGAGGAGGCGGTCACTGTCTTGGTCACGATGGTCAGGCCGAGCGCAGGTGCAGCCTGTTGCGCAGCCTTGACCTGGACTTCGGAGTTCACCTCACCGGAGGAGTAGATGATGCCCACCGTCTTGGCGTCGGGCTTGATCATCTTGATCAGGCCGAGCTGTTCGGCGACCGGGTTCATGTCGGTGGTGCCGGTGACGTTGCCGCCGGGGGCATCCAGGGACGCCACCAGCTTGGCCGCGACCGGATCGGTGACCGCGGCGATGAGGATCGGGGTGTCCGTGATCACGTTCGCGGCTGCCTGCGCGGTCGGCGTTGCGATGGCCAGGACCAGATCCAGCTTCGCGTCCTTGAACTTGTTGGCGATCGCGGTGGCGTTGGCCTGCTCGTTCTCGGCGTTCTGCTCGTCATAGCTGACCGAGAGGCCCGCGTCCGCGAGCGCCTTCTTGAAGCCCTCCCTGGTCGCGTCCAGGGCAGGGTGCGAGACGATCTGGGTGATGCCCACCTTGTAGGTCTTGGCCGCGGCGGTTGAGGTCGTGGGGGCCGAACTGGTCTGTGTGGTGCCGCCGGCGCAACCGGTGAGCGCCAGCCCGGCGACCGCGACGGTCGCGGCCAAGGCGCGGAGAGCGGATCGGTTCATGGTTGTCCTTCCCAAGAGCCGTCCTGGCTAGGCTGAACGGCGGACGTAACAATGGCGAGAACGGTAGACGATCCGTCCGCCTGGGGGGGCTGACGTCTCACGTTTCGCCCGCCGATTTTCCCGGGGCCGGGCCGCCCGGTGAGTGCCTCGGCGCCTGTTGCGTCCGGTTGGTGGGACGGATGTCCTCACCGGTCAGTTCGAAGTGGACGCGATAGGCAGCCAGGGCGCCGGTGAGCAGCCTCGCCCAGGGGTCCGGGCCGCCCGGGCTGCACGAAGAAGCCGCCACGATCCCGGGCAGGCCAGACGACAGCCTCGGCAGCTGGTGCACGGTCCGCCAGCCGCGCCACTGTGGACCGCCCTGTCCGGCTCGGGTGGCGGTCGTGTCGGGCGCGCGGGCGGGTTCGGCGGCCGGGCGCAGGCGCCGGGCGGCCCGGGCGATGACGGGGTCCGCGTGCCCGACCAGTCGGTCGTGGGCCCAGGGATTCACGGCGACGACGACCCGGTCGGTGTCGAACCGGCCGTTCTCGCTGGTCACCCGCCCTGAGCTGACCTGCAGCACCGTCTCGCCGAGCCGCACGTCCACCCCCCGGGTGTCGAGCCGATCCGCCAGGAGACCCACCAGCCGCCCGGACGGCAGCGGGTTGGCCTCGGCGTCGGTGATCTGCCAACGGCCGAAGGTGCGTTCCACGCTGAGTCGAGCCGCGCACCATCCCGGGGTGCGGCGGGGGTCCGAGCCCAGTTCGCGAGCCACCTGCCGGACGAGTTCGGCCAGGTGGGGGTGGTCGATGCGCCGGGCGAGGTCTTCGATGGTGACGTTCGCCGTGAGCGCGCGGCGGGTCGTTCGGGGGATCCCGCCGGGTGGGAGTTCGGCCTCCAGGCCCAGTCGGCGCAGCACTTGCCAGGTGTCGTCGAGGTTGTCGAGCAGGTCGCGCCAGCGGGTCGCGGTCCGGGGTCCGTAGGCCTTGGTGAGGGTCGCCCACTGCTCGCCGCGGTCGGTCGGCAGGGCGAGGGTCCTCCCATCGGCGAAGGTGTGGACGGCCGGTGGCGCCGGAACGAGCGCCAGCCTGTTCCGGGCCAGGTCGGCGTCAAGCGTTCGCCCGGACTTCTTGAACAGGTCGCGCCAGGCGGCCGGCAGCGCGATCGCCTCAGGCAGCCCCCCGGCGGCCCGCCCGCCGAGCACCGGGCGGCGTTCGAGGAGGACCACCCGGTGGCCCACCCGGGCCAGGCGGGCCGCGGCGGCCATGCCGGTCAATGAGCCGCCCACCACGACGACGGTGGTCACGGGCGGGGCCGGGCCAACCAGCCGCGGAAGGCCCGCCAGCCGGCGCGGACTCGCCCGATCAGCAGGATTGCCAGACCCAAGGTGAGCGCAAGCAGCGTGCCGGCGATGATCGCCGCCGGTACGGGGTAGGCCACGGCCAGGGTGACGACGGTGACCACGCCGACGTCCCCGGCCAGGGACGCGCCGATGTTGGTGACCGGTTCGGGGGAGGTGTTGATCGCCAGGCGGACCCCGGCCTTGGCGGCGTGGCTGAGCAGGGCCGTCAGTCCGCCGACCGCGGCCAGGGTGATCGAGCCGAGATCGCCGGTCGCGCCGCCGATGAGTGCGCCGATCAGGGCGCCGGCCACCGGACGGACGATGGTGGAGACTCCATCCCACGCGGAGTCGAGGAAGGCGATCTTGTCGGCGACGAATTCGACGGCGGCAAGGACGCCCATCACCACGAGGACGTCGGTGCGCTGGAAGCCCTCAGGGATCCCTGATACGCCGGCGAACCGGCCGAACATGCCCAGCAGGAACACCGTCGCGTAGGCGTTGATGCCGCTGGCCCAGCCGCTGGCGAAGGTGAGCGGGAGTGCGTCCATGCATCGAAGGGTAGTTGGGGAAGCGGGCAGCGGGCTCCTTGACGAACTGTCGGAGGGGCGGCCTAGTATGGATGTAATCGAAAATTTGTTCGATATCGGAGGAGGGGAGTCGATGCGCAGGTATGACGAGATGATCGAGGTGAGGCCGGGTCTGGTCGGTATCCACGAAGGCCCGGCCCAGTTCCTCTGGCGACGACGCCTCTGGCGGGTGACCGAGGTGCAGACCCGTTGGCTGGAGACCTCCGACTGGTGGAACAGCCCCCAGGTCCGGGCGGTCCGGGGCGACCTCGATGCTGCCGAGGGTGGCGACCTGCTGGGCGAGGAGGAGGTCTGGCGGGTGGTCGCCAGCCCCGGACGATCGGGCGAAGCCGGGGTCTACGAACTCGCCCATGCCTGGGGCAGCGGCGAGTGGCGGCTGCGGCGGGTGGTGGACTGATGTCCGCGCCGGCGCTGCTGGCCGGTGACCTGCTCCGAGCCCGTGACGCACTGGTCGAAGCCGATGTGGCCGAAATGCCTGTCGAGCGTTACCTGAAGGCCCAGTTGGCCGCGCTGCGGATCGCTGCGGTCATCCTTGCGACCCGAGCGCACGCCGTCCGTGGCGGCAGGCTGCGCAATGTCTGGCAGGTGGTCGCCGATGTGGCCCCGGAGTACGTCGAATGGGCCGGCTACTTCGCCGCCACCCAGGCCAAGAGGCAGGCGGTCCAGGCCGGAGCGGTCGGTCTGATCACGGTGCGGGAGGCCGACGACCTGGTCCGCGACGCCCAGGCCTTCTACGACGACGTGACCGGACGGCTCGGTCGGCTTCTGCGCTCCCGGAGGGTCGGATGAGCGATCCGTTCGTCCACCTCCGGGTGGCGTCTGGCTATTCCCTGCGGTACGGCGCCTCGTCCCCGTCCGATCTGGTCGAGGCCGCCGCCGGCCAGGAGATGGACACTCTTGCCCTGACCGACCGGGACGGGTTGTACGGCGCAGTCCGATTCGCCAAGGCTTGTCAGCGGGCCGGGATCGCCCCTGTCGTCGGGGTGGATTTCGCGATGGAGTCGAGCGCGGGCGCGCCTGCCCCGGCCGGACCGCCGGCCCACGTCCCCGTGCGGGGCGGCGAGATCCGTGATCCTCGGCTGCCGCGCGCGACCGTCCTGGCGACGTCGCGGACAGGCTGGGCATCACTGTGCCGACTGACCTCGGCGGTCCATCTGGCCGGAGACAGAGGCGCCCCGGTCTGCAGCCCCGACGTGGTAGGCCGACACGCCGATGATCTGATCGTCATGCTCGGTGCCGACTCCGATCTGGGTGCGGCTCTGGCCCTCGGGCGTCCCGACCTCGCCGCACGGATCCTCGACCGCTGGCGCGATGTTGTCGAGCCGCATCAGTTGGTGATCGCGGTGACCGATCACCAACTGCCCGGCACCGGTCCCGGTTCGGCTGCTCATGCCGCACGGATGCTGGCCTTCGCCGATACCCACAGGCTCACCGGGGTGCTGACGAATTCCGTCCGGATGGCCGAGAAGCGACTGGCTCCCACTCTCGATGTGCTGGACGCCTCCCGGCGGCTGGTGCCACTCGACCTGCGCAATGTCGACCGGCGCAATGCCGAGGGCTACCTGAAATCCGGTAAGGAGATGCTCGAAGTCGCCGACGAGGTCTCCCGTCTAGCCGGGCGAGCCGATGCCGAACAGTTGATCGGCGACACCAGGCTGCTGGCGATCCGCTCCCGGCTGGATCCGCGTGCCGACATCGGGATCGGGGAGATCCACCTGCCCGAATTTGAGGTGCTCAAGGGGGCGGCCGCCGACGCTGCCACTGAGCTGAGCCGACGCTGCCGGGCCGGAATTGCTCGGCGCTACGGGCGGGCGGCCGACGACGTCGAGCGCCGGTTGGCCGAAGAACTCGCGGTGATCGACCAACTCGGCTTCGCCCCGTATTTCCTCACCGTCGCCGATATCACCGACATGATCGCCGAACTCGGGATCCGCTCTGCCGCCCGCGGTTCCGGTGCCGGCAGCCTGGTCAACTACCTCCTCGGCATCTCCGGGGTCGACCCGATCCGGCACGGGCTGTTGATGGAGCGGTTCCTCTCGCCGATGCGTCAAGGGTTGCCCGACATCGACATCGACGTTGAATCGGCCCGGCGCACCGAGGTCTACGACAGGATCCTGCAAACCTTCGGTGGCGAGCGGGTGGCCTGCGTGGCGATGGTCGACACCTATCGGGTCCGGCATGCCGTTCGTGATGTCGGGGCAGCGCTCAGCCTGCCCCCGCGCGAGATCGACGCCATCGCCACCGCCTTCCCGCACATCCGGGCTGCCGATGCGCGTGCCGCGCTGCGAGACCTGCCCGAACTGAGGGCAGCGGGGTTGGGCGAGCAGCGCCTGGATGTGCTCTTTGCCCTCGTGGAATCCCTCGACGGGCTGCCGCGGCATCTGGCCTTGCACCCGTGCGGAGTGCTGCTGTCCGATACCACCCTCCTCGACCGCACCCCGGTCGAGGCCAGCTTCGGTGGGTACCCGATGAGCCAGTTCGACAAGGACGACGTCGAGGACCTTGGACTGCTCAAACTGGACGTGCTCGGCATCAGGATGCAGTCTTCGCTCGCTCATGCCCTGGCCGAGATCGAGCGGGTCGAAGGCGAACGGATCGACATCGATGCGCTGGCGCCTTTCGATGATCCGGAAACCTTCGACATGATCGCCAAGTCGGCCACGCTGGGCTGCTTCCAGATCGAATCCCCCGGCCAGCGAGAACTGATCGGCAAGTTCGGGCCCAGCGACTTCGCCGACATCATCATCGACATCTCGCTGTTCCGGCCCGGTCCGGTCAAGTCCGACATGGTGATCCCCTTCCTGGAGGCTCGGCAGGGCTGGCGACAGCCGTCCTACCTGCACCCGGACCTGGAGCCGGCGCTGGCTGAGACCGGAGGCGTCGTGGTCTTCCATGAGCAGATCATCCAGATCATCTCGATCGTCACGGGGTGCACCCTGGCTCAGGGGGACGAGGCGCGCCGGGGGTTGGGTCATCCGCAGGCCCAACTCGACGTGAAGCGATGGTTCTTTACGGCGGCGGCCGCACGCGGCTACGCGCCGGCGATGATCGAGAGGATCTGGTTCATCCTCGAATCGTTCGCGTCCTTCGGCTTCTGCAAGGCGCATGCCGCTGCTTTCGCTCTCCCCACCTACCAGTCGGCCTGGTTGAAGGCTCACTATCCGGCGCACTTCCTCGCCGGGGTGCTGACCCATGACCCGGGGATGTACCCCAAACGGCTGATCCTGGAGGAGGCGCGGCGGCTGGGGGTGGACATCCTGCCGCTCGACGTCAACCGCAGTGCGCAGGCCTACCAGGTGGAGCGTGTCGCGGCCCCTGCGGCCGGCCCTCCTCTCGCCGGACCTCCTCTCGCCGGCCCTCCTCCGGCGCGCCTCAGCCCTGGCGAGGGCCTGCCAGACGGACGCGGGTACGGCATCCGTCTGGCCCTGGCCGATGTGAAAGGGATCACCGGCTCAGAGATCGCCAGGATCGTCGCCGGGCGTCCCTACTGTTCACTGACCGATTTCTGGCAGCGGACGAACAATTCCTCGGCGGTGACCGAGCGGCTGGTGCTGGCCGGAGCCTTCGATGATCTCTACGGCATCGGTGCTCTGGAGGTGATGGCTCGTCGCGGGCAGGTCACCCGTCGCGACCTACTGCTCACCGTCGCCGATCTTGAGCGTGCCGCCCGCGTCGATAGGCGCACTCATGGCCGGGCTCGAGGGCTCGGCGCGGTGGTGACATCCAGGCCGGCGGAAGGCGATCCGCGTGACCTGGCCCTGCGTCAGTCGATGAAGGCCGCAGCGGTGCGTCCGCAGGAGATCCAGGTGCCGCTCGACTTCGCTCCCCGGGCGCAGGCCGGCTTCACCTCCACAGTGGCCGATGAGCCCCGGCTGGACAGCCTGCACACCGATGTCGTGGCTACCGGGCTGCCCGAACTCAGCTCGTCTGAGCGGCTGGCCGCGGAGTTGGAGATCCTCGGCCTCGACGCCAGCCGCCACGTGCTGGGTGGGTACCTGCCATTCCTGACCGCCCTCGGCGTGACCTTCTCGGCCGACCTGCTCACGCGACGCAGTCGCAGCGAGGTGCTGATCGCCGGGGTCAAGGTGGCGACCCAAACGCCGCCGGTGCGTTCCGGGCGTCGGGTGATCTTCCTCACCCTGGATGACACCACAGGTCCTGCCGATGCCACGTTCTTCGAGGACGCTCAGGGACCCTACGCGGCAACGGTGTTCAGCTCCTGGCAACTGGTGGTTCGCGGCGAGTTGCGACGCGCCGGACGACGCGGGGTATCCGTCCGAGCCACCGGCTGTTGGGACATGGTGCAGCTGTACCGGCGTTACAGCCAAGTCTTCGACGAGACCGGGAGCAGAACCGACGCGCTGGACGCGGTGGCCGAGGTGATGGCGGAGGTGCCCGAGGGGTTCGGGGTCGGTGACGCCGAGGGTCGCCGCCGGGTATTGGTGCATCCCAGCGGTTTCCGGCAGTCGCCGTACGCCGACGTCCGTCCCTCCGGCGGCTCGGTGACCTCCGCGCCGCGCAAGCTCTGGCATGCCAGCCCGGGGAGTTCGGGACGATGAGGGCCACCCTGCCGGCGAAGAGAGCCGACCGGCCGACGGCCCGTGCTCTGCCGCAGCCATCGGCAGGACATCGGGTGATCATGCATGTCGACATGGATGCCTTCTACGCCTCGGTTGAATTGCGACGGCGCCCCGAGTTGGCTGGTCGGCCGATGTGGGTGGGTGGTGCCGAGCGTGGGGTGGTGTTGTCGGCCAGCTACGAGGCTCGCGCCTTCGGCGTCCGCGGGGGGATGTCATCCACTCAGGCCCGCCGGCTGTGTCCGGTGGCGGTCGCCGTCCCACCTGATTTCGACACCTACGTCGAGGTGTCGCGCGGCATCGTCGCGGTCTTCGGAACCGTCACCGCCTCGGTCGAGAGCGCCTCCATCGACGAGGCCTACCTCGATCTCACCGGGGCGATCCGGACGCTCGGGCCTCCTGCGGCGATCGGTGAGCGCCTGCGTGCAGTGGTCCACGACGAGCAGGGCATCACCTGCTCGGTCGGAATCGGCCCGAACAAGTTCGTGGCCAAACTGGCGTCCAACGCAGCCAAGCCTGACGGCCTGGTGGAGGTCGCACCCGAGGACGTGATCTCCTTCCTGCACCCGCAGCCGGTGGAGAACCTGCACGGTGTGGGGGAGAGCACCGCCGCGGCCCTGCACCGCCTGGGCATCACCACCGTCGCTGAACTTGCCCACCTTCCGCGCAGCACCCTGCGGCGCGCGTTCGGGCCGCATGCCGGTGCGCTGCTCGCCGATCTGGCCTGGGGGCGTGACGCCAGTCGGGTTGTCGCCCGGCCCGGGGAACGTGGGGTCGGCTGTCAGGAAACCTTCGCCCGCGATACCGACGACCCGCGGATCATCCATGCCGAGCTGCTCCGGGTGGCGGTGACGGTGGCCGCCCGGATGCGCGCCGCCGGTGTGCTCGGCCGCAGCGTCACCCTCAATCTCCGGTTCGCCGATTTCACGACCCTGTCACGCTCGATGACCCTGCCCAGCCCTACCGACATCACCGTCGAGTTGTATGACGCCGCCATGGCCCTGTACGGCAGGCTGGGCCTGCAGCGTGCCCGGATTCGGCGAGTCGGCATCCGGGTCGAAGGACTGGTGGATCGCTCAGCCGCTTACACCCAACCGGCGCTTGACGACGCCGAGCATGGCTGGCGTGATGCTGAGAATGCTGCTGACAAGGTTATTCGTCGATTCGGCCCGCATGCTGTCCAGCGGGCTGTGCTGACCGCCACCCGACGGCCCTGAGCCGGCCAGCGCCCGTCCAGACCGGTTCCGAAAACGCCAACCCGGCGCCTAGACTGGTCCTATCCTTCGTCCACGACGCGACACAGGAGGCGGCAATGGCCCTCTCGGAGGACGAGCAGAGGCTCCTCGACCAGATGGAGGCCGCCCTGGCGGCTGAGGACCCGAAGCTGGCCAGCACGCTTCGTGGCACGACCACGCGCCGATTGCACCGGCGTCGAGCGGCCGTGGCCGGCATCGGCTTCCTCATCGGCATCGCCTGCCTGATCGGTGGCATGGAGATCCATCCGGCCGTGAGCGTGGTCGGATTCCTGATCATGCTCGCTGCCACCGTCACCGCACTCAGTTCGTGGCGGCACGTCGGCATCGACTTCGACGGTGGCCCGGCGTCCGGTGGTGGGCGCCATGGTGGCCATCCCGATCGGGACTTCATGGGCAAGATGGAGGAGCGCTGGCGCCGCCGCCAGGATGAAGGTCTCTGAAGTCGCCGAACGGAGCCGCCAACCGAAGGCACTCACTCCTGAACACACACCAATGGCCCGTCTGAGACGGGCCATTGGTGTGTGCGCCGCCTCCGCCCGTCGCGGCGACCCGCTCCGAGCCCGCGCCAGCCCCGCGGACACGCCCTGACCTTGCCCTCGGTGGGGAACAGTGGAGTAAGGTGGGGGCAAGTGGAGGAGAGGGAAGGGGGTTGGGCCAGTGTTCCTGGGCACCTACACCCCCAAGCTCGATGACAAAGGGCGTTTCTTCCTTCCCGCGAAGTTCCGTGACGCGTTCTCGTCCGGACTGGTGATCACTCGTCAGGCCGACCACTGCCTGGCGATCTGGTCCCCAGAGGTCTTCCAGGCCGAGGTGATGAACGCAGCGTCCGGTCCGTCAACGGTGGCCAGGGTCCGCGCGTACCAGCGCATGGTGTCCTCGGGCGCTTCCGACGACAAGCCGGACGCTCAGGGGCGGGTCACCATCCCGCCCCCGTTGCGCTCCTACGCGGGGTTGGCCAAGGAGATTGTCGTGATCGGGGCGTGGAACCGCCTCGAGGTGTGGGACGCGGCGGCATGGGCGGAGTACTCCGCCGCTCAGGAGGAGGCGTTCGCAGCCATGGATGAGGAGATGCACGAGGCGGGGTGACCCGCAGCGGGCCACAGCGACTCGTGCGCTGCGGCTTCAATCCGAGGGGCGGCTCCCTGACGCACCTTCCCCGGCGCCAGGCGGCCGGCACCCACGGATTGAAACCACAGCGCACGATCCGTACTCGGGGGACGAGGGTCGAGATGGATGAACGGGAAGCCGTGCGGGATCCCAGGCACGTACCGGTGATGCGTGACCGGATCGTCGAACTGCTCTCGCCCGCGCTGGACCGTCCCGGATCGGTGTTCGTCGACTGCACCCTGGGACTGGGTGGCCACGCCCGTGCCCTGCTCACCGCCTGCCCCGGCGCCCGGCTGGTCGGCATCGACCGCGACCCGGCTGCCCTGGAGATCGCGGGAGTGCGCCTCGCCACCTTCGAGGGGCGCGTCCAGTTGGTGCGCGCGGTTTTCGATGAGCTTCCCGAGGTCCTTGAACGCACCGGCCACCGGCGAGTCCAGGCGATCCTGATGGACCTGGGCCTGTCGTCGATGCAGATCGACCGGCCGGAGCGTGGCTTCGCGTACGCAGTCGACGCCCCGCTCGACATGCGTATGGACGCCGAGGGCGGACCCACCGCCGCCGACGTCGTGAACACCTACCCGGTGAGGGACCTGGCGCGGATCCTCAAGACCTACGGCGAGGAGCGTTTCGCTGATCGGATCGCCCGGCGGATCGTGACGGTTCGGGAATCCGGACCGATCAGGTCGTCGGCGGAGCTGGTCGCGGTGGTCACCGACGCGATCCCGATGGCTGCCCGGGGGACTGGGGGACACCCGGCCAAGCGGACCTTCCAAGCGCTGCGCATCGAGGTGAACCGCGAACTCCAGGCTCTGGAGGCGGCATTGCCAGCCGCGCTAGCCGCCCTCGCCCCCGGGGGGCGGCTGGCGGTGCTGGCCTACCACTCCCTGGAGGATCGCCTGGTCAAAGAGGCGTTCCGCGAAGCCTGCAGCGACCACGTGCCCCGCGGCCTGCCGGAGGTCCCGGCCGCCCTGCGGGCCGGCTATCGCCTGCTCACCAGGGGGGCCGAACGGCCGAGCCCGGCCGAGACGGCGACCAACCCCAGGGCCGCATCCGCGCGGCTCCGGGCTGTGATCCGTAACGAGGAGGTGGCCCCATGACTGCCCTACCAGTCCCCAGTTCAGGCAGTGTCCGCGAGACATCCCCGAAGCTGCAGCCGGTCCCGACGCGACGTCGCACGATGGCGAACGTCTCCTTCATGCTCGTGCTCGCGCTGGTGTTGGCACTCGGCATGGTCGGTGTACTCGTCCTCAACACGGCACTGCAGAACCAGGCCTTCGCCGTGCAGAGCAAGCAGCACGAGGCCAACGAGTTGGGATACCGGCTCTCCGATCTTCAGGCGCGCGTGGCGCAGGCACGTTCGGCATCGAGCCTGGCGATCAGGGCTCAGGAGCTGGGCATGAAGCCCGATCCCTACCAGGCGCAGTTGCGACTGCCGGACGGCACCGTCGTCGGCAACCAGACGAAGGTGAACGGGGCGGAGATGCCCAGCGTGAGGTATCTGACCCCCGAGCAGGCCGCGGCTGAGCAGGAAGCTCGCGACAAGGCTTTAGCCAAAGCCAAAGCCAAAGCCAAGGCCGAAGCTGAGGCGCAGGCCAAGGCAGAAGCGGAGGCAAAGGCCCGAGCTGAGGCAGACGCTGCGGCCTCCGCCGAGAGGCAGGCGAACCGCTGATGGCGCCCCTGGACCGTTTCGTCAACGGCGGATCCGCCAAGCGGCGTCCGACGCGGAGGCCCGAGACGGTTCGCTGGCCGTTGTCCTCATCGGCCGGACGGCTGCGCGTGCTCCTGATCCTCATCGCGGTGGTGTTCTCGCTGGCGGCCGGACGCGCACTGCAGATCCAGGCCGTGGACTCCGAGGCGTACGCGGCGGCCGCCGCTGAACAGATGACGGTCGCCCGGCCGATCCCGGCCTTCCGGGGTGAGATCACCGACCGCAACGGTGAGGTACTGGCCTTCAGCGAGGCGACGGTGACCGTGAAGGCCGATCCGGACATGATCCGGACCAATGGCAAGTTCGACCAGAAGATGACCGCGCACGACATCGAAGTGGCTGCCACGGCGGCCGACCGCATCGCCCAACTCCTGGTCACGTTTGTGGGCGGTGACATCGACACCTATCTGCCGCTGCTCAACAAGAAGGGCCGCTACTCGGTGGTGGCCCGGCAGGTTTCGGCCGCGTCCTACAGCCGACTGGCCGAGGCGATGAACGCGGCCGGGCTGATCGGCATCTACCGCGAGAGCGCTCCCACCCGGCGCTATCCCAACGGGACGTTGGCCTCCAACGTTCTGGGTTTCGTCAATCTGGACGGAAAGGGAGCCGGCGGGCTGGAGTTCGCGCTCGACTCGACCCTGGCCGGCAAGGCGGGGCGCGAGGTGTACGAGACCTCACCGAACGGCAAGATCCCCTTGGGCACCAACGTGCTGACCCCGGCCCAGAACGGCGACGACTACCAACTCACGTTGGACGCGGGACTGCAATGGCAGGCCGAGCAGATCCTCGCGGATCGGGTGCGCCAGGCCAAGGCGGACTCTGGCGTGGTGCTGGTGCTCAACGTCAAGACCGGTGAAGTGCTGACGATGGCGAACTACCCGTCCTTCGACTCCAATGACGCCGGGAAGGCCGAGGACAAGGACCGGGGCAACCGCGCGGTCGTCGACGCCTACACCCCGGGTAGCGTGCAGAAGGTCCTCACCTTCGCCGCGATGATCGACGCCGGGCTGGTCACCCCGGCCGACATCGTGGAGGTGCCGCCCACGATCAAGTCAGGCGACCAGTGGGTCTCCGATGCCGTTGCCCACCCCAAGCAGGACATGCTGGCTCGCGGGATCCTGGCCAAGTCGTCCAATGTTGGCACCATCAAACTGGCCCGCCGGATGAGCAAGGAGGCGCTGGCCGCCTACATCGGCTCGTTCGGGCTGGGCCGCAAAACCGGACTCGGGCTGCCCGGGGAAGCGACCGGTTCGATCCCCAAGCCGACGATGCCGGACTACGCACGCGACGGATTGGCTTTCGGCGGCAGCGCCGTGACCGTGACAGCGATCCAGGAGGCCGCTGCCGTGGCCGCGATCGTGAACGGCGGGGTCTACAACGCTCCGACCATCGTCAAGTCACGCACGCGCGGGGACGGGACGGTGGAGCCCCTGCCGAAGGCGGATCCGCGTCGGGTGGTGTCGGAGGAGACCTCCCGGCAGGTTGTGTCGATGATGGAGACCATGGTCGCCCAGAACCTCCAACAGGTCTTCACTGTCGAGGGCTTCCGCACCGGCGCCAAGACGGGCACGTCCCAGAAGTTCAACCCCCAGTGCAACTGCTTCAAGGGGCTGGTCACCTCGACGATCGGGGTCGGCCCGGTGGAGGATCCGCAGATCCTGGTCTACGTCGTCGTCGACAACCCGCGCCGAGGGGCCTCGGGGCAATCGGTGGCGGGTCCTGCCTATCAGGACCTCATGACGCTGGCGCTGAACCGGTACGGCATCGAGCCTTCCAAGACCAAGTCGCCCAAGTTGCCGATCTTCCCCTGACCCCGCGGTCTAAGGTGAAGAACCATGACTGAGTCCGGCTCTGGCCTCAGGCCACTGCATGTGGCGGGGCGCCCCCTGTCAGCGCTGGTTCCCGGCGCGGCCGGCGTTCCGGTCACCGGCGTGAGCCTCGATTCTCGCCAGGTGCGACCGGGCGACCTGTACGTGGCCCTGGCCGGGCTGCATACCCACGGAGCTCGATTCGCGCGGGCGGCGGTCGAGGCGGGGGCGGTCGCGGTCCTCACCGATCCCGCCGGTGCCCGGCTCGCCGAGCAACTCGCCGTCCCCATTGCGGTGGTCGACGACCCCCGTTCAGTCATGGCCGGGGTGGCCGCCGAGGTCTATGGGCGACCCAGCGAGCGGCTCGTCATGTTCGGGGTGACCGGGACCACAGGGAAGACCAGCACCACCTTCCTGCTGGAGGCGGGGCTAACCGCCGCTGGGCACACCGTGGGGACGATCGGCACGATCGGCTTCCGACTGGCGGGTCGGACGCTGGCTTCGGCGCGGAGCACCGTGACCACGCCCGAGGCGCCGGACCTGCAGGCGCTACTGGCGGCCATGCGCGAACGTTCGGCGACCGCGGTCGCGATGGAGGTCTCCTCCCACGCCCTGGCCCTGCACCGGGTCGACGCGATCCACTTCGACGTGGCCGGTTTCACCAACCTCGGTCGTGACCACCTCGATTTCCACGGCGACCAGGAAGCCTATTTCGATGCCAAGGCGAGTCTGTTCCTGGGAGGTCGAACGCGCCACGCGGTGGTCAACACCGATGACCCGTGGGGACGTCGGCTTGTCGACCTGATCCGCTCGGACGGCGGCGCGCAGGTGCGCACCACCGGGATGCACCCGTCGGCCGACTACCGGGTGTCCGACTGGGCCACCGACGCCAGCGGCCGGAGCCACGTCCGGATGGTCACCCCGTCCGGCGAACTCGACTTCGTGGTGGGCATGCTGGGCGAGTTCAACATCCGCAATGCCCTCACGGCGGCAGCCATGATCGACGCCAGCCCGGTGCCGCTGAACCGTGCCCTGCCCGGCTTCGCGTCAGCCGTCGTGCCAGGACGAATGCAGCGACTCGACCTGGGGCCGGAGGCCCCCAGCGTGGTCGTCGATTTCGCGCACACCCCGGAGGCCGTCACCGCTGCGCTGGCCGCGCTGCCTGCTGGTCGGCGGGTGGTCGTCCTGGGGTGCGGCGGAGATCGCGACCAGGCCAAGCGTGGTCCCATGGGGGAGGCGGCGGCGCAGGCGGCCATGGCGGTGTTCGTCACCGACGACAACCCGCGCGGCGAGGATCCGGCGACGATTCGGGACGCGGTCCTGGAGGGAGCCCGGCGAGGGGCCCGCGCGTCGGGCGCGTCGGTCATCGACGGTGGTGACCGAAGGGCCGCCGTCCGTGAGGCCCTGCGCCGTGCCCGTCCCGGGGACTGGGTCGCGATCCTGGGCAAGGGGCACGAGCAGGGCCAGGAGATCGCGGGAACGATCATTCCCTTCGATGACGTGGAGGTGGTCCGGGAGGAATGGGCCGCCCTGAAAGCCACCCCAGGAGGCACGAATGCGTGAGATGACTGTCGCCGAGGTCGCGGTCCTATGCGGGGCCGGGTTGGTCGGAGACCCGTCCGTCATGGTCGGACCCGATGTGGTGATCGATTCCCGCGCTGCCACGGCCGGGTCCCTGTTCGTGGCATTGCCAGGGGAGCGGGTGGATGGTCACAGCTTCATCGACCGGGCCGTGGCCGCGGGCGCGGTTGCGGTGCTGTGCACGCGGGAAGTGAGCACCGCAGTCCCGCAGGTGATCGTCGAGGACGCTCAGGACGGGCTGTCCCGGCTCGCGGCGGGCCTGGTGGCGATCGAGAAGGCGCGGGGGCTGACGTGCATCGGGATCACCGGGTCCTCGGGCAAGACCAGTACGAAGGACCTCGTCGCCCAGGTGCTCATCGCGGCGGGCCCGACGGTGGCTCCGGTCGGCTCTTTCAACAACGAGATCGGGGTGCCGCTGACCGCCACGCGGGTCGACGCGTCGACCATGTTCCTGGTCAGCGAACTCGGAGCGCGCGGGGTGGGTCACATCAGGTCGCTGTGCTCGATCGTGCCGCCCGACGTCGGGGTGGTGGTCAACGTGGGGCACGCGCACCTGGGCGAGTTCGGATCGGTGGACGCGATCGCTCAGGCCAAGGGAGAACTGGTCGAGGCACTGCCCGCCGACGGCTGGGCCGTCCTGAACGCGGATGATCCGCTCGTGGCCGCGATGGCGACGCGGACGCCGGCGCGGGTCGCAGCCTTCTCCGTCCGCGGCGAGCCGGCCACCGGTGCGCTGCGCGTCTGGTCCGAGGCGCCCGCTGCGGACGACCTCCAGCGGTACTCCTTCACCCTGCACGCCGGGGGGACGGTGGCCGGTTCGGCTCCGGTCACCCTCCGGGTTTCGGGGGCACATCAGGTCGGAAACGCCTTGGCCGCAGCGGCAGTGGCGCTGACCCAGGCGATGCCTCTCGATGTTGTCGCGGAGGCCCTCAGCCGCGCGACGGCACGTTCGAGATGGCGCATGGAGTTCCACGAGCGCCCAGACGGCGTGTTGGTCGTCAACGATGCCTACAACGCCAATCCCGACTCGATGCGAGCTGCCCTGCAAACCCTGGCCTCCCTTCGCCGGCCCGGTGGGCGCCTGGTCGCTGTCCTGGGCGACATGCTCGAACTGGGCGAAGACTCAGCCGCCCGGCACGCCGCCATCGGGGAGTTGGCGGGCGAAGTGGGCGTCGACCAGCTGATCGCGGTGGGTTCCTACGCCTCCGACCTTGTCGCCGGGGCTGCTGCCCGAGGGGTCGCCGCCACCGTCGCGGCTGACGCTGCAGCGGCGGCCGACCTGGCGCTGGCCGCGGTGTCACCGCCGGACGTGGTGTTGGTCAAAGCATCGCGAGGACTAGCGTTGGAGTCTGTGGCGGACCGCCTGGCCCGTGCAGGCGACGTCGAGCGGGGGGAGTCCCAGGCATGAGGAGCATCCTGCTGGCCGGCGGCATGGGCATGTTGGGAACCCTGCTGGGCACGCGCTTCGCGATCGCCTTCCTGGTCCGACGCGGCTACGGCCAGTTCATCCGCGACGACGGCCCGACCAGCCACCACACCAAGCGCGGCACGCCCACCATGGGCGGCATCGTCATCATCATCAGCGTCCTCATCGCCTACGTGGTGGCCCACCTGGTGGTCTGGACGCCCCCGTCGGCCAGTGGCCTGTTGGTGCTCGGCCTGTTCGCTGCGCTCGGCCTGGTCGGCCTTGCCGACGACTGGATCAAGATCAGCCGGGCCCGGTCGCTGGGGCTGCACAGCACCGCCAAGCTGGTCCTGCAGACCGCCGTCGCCATCGTGTTCGGGGTGCTGGCTTTCCAGTTCCCCGACGAACGAGGACTCACCCCGGCCAGCAGTGCGGTCTCCTTCCTGCGGGACCTGCCCTGGGCTCAGGTGCCGGTATGGCTGGCGGTGATCTGGATCGTCCTGCTGGTCGCATCGTGGTCCAACGCCGCGAACCTCACCGACGGCCTCGACGGACTCGCCACCGGGGCGGCCACCTTGGTGTTCGCCGCCTACGCCGTGGTCAACATCTGGCAGTCCAACCAGTCCTGCGCGTGGGGTGACGCTGGCCCGCAGTGCTATGAGGTGCGGGACCCCCGCGATCTGGCGGTGGTGTCGATGGCACTCGCCGGTGCCTGTTTCGGCTTCCTGTGGTGGAACGCCAGCCCCGCCAAGATCTTCATGGGCGATACCGGTTCCCTGTCCATCGGCGGCGCCTTCGCGGCTTTGTCGGTGACCACGCGGACCCAACTGCTGATGGCCATCATCGCGGGCCTGTTCGTCATCATCACCTTGTCGGTGGTGCTGCAGATCGGGTACTTCAAAGCGACCAAGGGCAAGCGGCTGTTCAAGATGGCCCCTCTGCAGCACCACTTCGAACTGCTGGGGTGGGCCGAGGTCACGATTGTGATCCGGTTCTGGATCATCTGCGGCCTGTGCGTCGCCTTGGGACTTGGCGCCTTCTACGCGGAGTGGATGGTGGGGCAGTGAAGCCCTGGCTGCCCGACGCCGATCGCTATTCGCCCTGGCCGCAGGCCACTGTCGTGGTCGCGGGTCTGGGAACGTCCGGTTTCGCCGCGGCGGACGGCCTGCTCGACCTCGGAGCCCGGGTCATCGTGCTGGACGACTCGGACTCGGAGTCGAACACCGAGAAGGCGACGGTCCTGGAGATGCTCGGCGCCCAGGTGCGGCTCCATCCCGGTGCCACAGCGACCCTGCCCGACGCCGTCGACCTGGTCGTCACGTCGCCCGGTTGGCGGCCCACTGTCCCTCTGCTGGTCCAGGCGAGGCTGCGTGACATCCCGATCTGGGGCGAGGTGGAGTTGGCTTGGCGCATGAGCCAGCCGGACCGCGTCGTGCCCTGGCTGGCGGTGACCGGGACGAACGGCAAGACCACCACGGTCAACATGCTGGAGTCGATGCTGCGGGCTGCCGGGCTGACCACCTCGGCCGTGGGCAACGTCGGCCGTCCCATCGTCGAGGCAGTGCTCGACGAGGTGACCTACGACGTGCTGGCCGTCGAGCTTTCCAGCTTCCAACTGCACTGGACCAACAGCCTGTCTCCGCACTCGGCGGCCGTGCTGAACCTGCAGCCCGACCATCTGGAGTGGTACGCCGATCCGGCCGGGTGGCCCGGAGGCGCCGACAGCCCGATGGCGGCCTACCGTGCCGACAAGGCGATGATCTTCGAACGCGTCCAGCATGCGTGTGTCTACAACGTCGCCGATGAGGCTACCCGGACGATGGTCGAGGACGCAGACGTCATCGAAGGGGCCAGGGCCATCGGGTTCACCCTGGGGGTGCCAGGCCCGTCGATGCTGGGTGTGGTGGACGGACTACTCGTCGACCGCGCGTTCATCCCCCAGCGTCGGGATTCCGCCCTGGAACTGGCCAAGGTCAGCGACGTTCAGCCCAACGCCCCGCACAACATCGAGAACGCGTTGGCTGCGGCCGCGTTGGCACGGTCGTTCGGGGTGCCCCCCTCCGCCGTCGCGCACGGACTGCGGAATCTCACCTTGGGTGACCACCGGATCCAAACGATCGCCCAGATCGGGGGCGTTCGCTTCGTCGACGACTCCAAGGCCACCAACCCCCACGCTGCGGCCGCCTCGCTCAAGGCGTTCGACAGCGTGGTCTGGATCGCCGGAGGCCAAGCGAAGGGCACGACGTTCGACGACCTGGTACTCACCTACGGGAGCAGGCTCCGGGGCGCCGTGCTGCTCGGCATCGACCGGCAGGTGATCGCCGACGCACTGGCCCGACACGCCCCACGGGTTCCCGTGATCGTGATCGACACCGGCGACACTGGTGCGATGAGACAGGCGGTGGAAGCGGCGGAAACCCTGGCGGAGCCAGGGGACGTGGTGCTGCTCGCCCCCGGTTGTGCCAGCAAGGACATGTTCTCCGGTTACGACGCGCGCGGCGACGCCTTCGCTGCCGCCGTCCGCACCCTGACCGAGCGCAGATAGGAGGCCCGGCCAGTGGCGATCCTCGCTTCCCCGCCTTCGGTGGATCGCCGCGGAACTGATTCGTCCCCGACCCGGCCCGGGTCCGGCCGACGGCGCAGTCTCGTGGTGGAGTGGCTGGCCCATCCGCAGGCCAGCTTCTACCTCGTCCTGGTGCCCACCGTGCTGCTGCTCGCTCTGGGCATGATGATGGTGCTTTCCGCGTCCAGCGTCTATGCCTACGTGCGGTTCGATGATGCCTACTACTTCGTCAAGAGGCAGCTGGTCTTCCTGGTGCTGGGCGGCGCGTCCGCCTGGTGGCTGGCCCGCAGTTCTCCTCAGCGGCTGAAGGTGCTGGGATGGGTCGGCATCGCCCTCGCCTTTCTGCTGCAGCTGCTCACCTTCACCCCGCTGGGATTCGCCAACAACGGCAACCGCAACTGGGTCCAGTTCGGAACGACGTTCTTTCGCATCCAACCCTCGGAATTCGCCAAGCTGGCCATCGTGGTGTGGGGGGCGGACCTCCTGGCGCGCAAGCGGAAGCTGCTTGACCAGCCCAAACACCTCCTGATTCCTTTCGTCCCGGTCTCTGCGCTGCTGATAGGACTGGTCGTGCTGCAGTCCGACCTCGGTACCGGTCTGATCATGGGCGCCATCGTGGTGGCGGTGCTCTGGTTCGTCGGAGCGTCCTGGCGCGTGCTGGGGTCACTGTTCGCCATGGTGGGGCTGGCCGTGGCCACTCTGGTGGTCACGTCGAGCCACCGGATGGGACGCATCCTCGGGTTCCTCAACCAGGACCTCGACCCCCTCGGGGTGAACCATCAACCCATCAAGGCGATCTTCGCCCTCGCGTCGGGCGGACTGTGGGGGCTTGGCCTGGGCGCCAGCCGCCAGAAGTGGGGCGGTCTGGTGGAATCCCACACCGACTACATGCTGGCCGTCATCGGTGAGGAGTTGGGCCTGGTCGGCACGCTGGTGGTGCTGTCGCTGTTCTTGCTCCTCGGCTATGCCGGTTTCCGGATCGCGCTGCGTTCGGACCTCCGCTTCTGCCGCTACCTCGCGGCCGGCGTCACCTCCTGGTTCATGATCCAGGCGTTGGTGAACATCGCCGTCGTGCTCCGGATGATCCCCGTGCTGGGCGTCCCTTTGCCCCTGCTGTCCTACGGCGGCTCGGCGCTGTTGGCCAACCTCTGCGCGCTTGGCATTCTGTTGGCATGCGCGAAACAGGAACCGCAGGCACGCGACTTCGCGCGCCGCAACCAGCGTCGGCGCGCCCGGCCCAAGGTGACCACCGTGGTGCCGGCGCGGCGAGGATGATCTGAGATGGTCAGCATCGTCATGGCCGGGGGTGGGACGGCCGGGCACACCTCCCCCCTCATCGCCACAGCGCAGCGGCTGCGTGAGCTGGATCCCGAGGCTCGGATCACCTGTGTCGGAACCCCGAAGGGGCTGGAATCGCGCGTGATCCCCGAGGCCGGACTCCACTTGCGGATGATCCCGCCGGTGCCGTTGCCCCGGCGCCTGACGCCCGAGTTGCTGGCCGTGCCCGTCCGTCTCATCGGCGCCGTGCGGCAGTCCGGTCGCATCCTGCGTGAGGTCGGGTGCGACGTTGTGGTCGGCTTCGGCGGGTATGTGTCCCTGCCGGTCTATCTCGCCGCGTTCCTCCGGCGGATCCCGGTGGTCCTGCATGAGCAGAACGCCGTCCCGGGCCTGGCCAATCGGATAGCGGCGCGGCTCACCCGGCACGTCGCGGTGACTTTCCCTGCGACCTCGCTGCCGCATGCTCGCCACGTGGGGCTGCCTGTCCGTGCCGCGATCGCCGCACTCGATCGCGGCGCATCCCGAGAAGCGGCTCGCGTCGCGCTGGGCTTGTCCAACGGTCTCCCGGTGCTCCTGGTCAGTGGTGGGTCCCAGGGGGCGCGCCGCATCAACACGGCCGTCCGGGAGGCGCTGCCACAACTGCTGAGCGCGGGGATCAACGTCCTGCACGTTCTCGGCCCGGCCAACCTCACCCCCGACATCGTCGACGTCGACGACAGCGTGACCGGGGCCCGCTACCGTCCGGTGGCCTACGTGGACGCGATGGAGCTGGCCTATGCGTCCGCCGACCTGATGGTGGGAAGGTCAGGTGCGGGGACGGTGATGGAGACCGCGATGGTCGGGCTCCCGACCATCTTCGTGCCCTTGCCGCACGGCAACGGGGAGCAGGCGCGAAATGCCGACTTCCTGATCGAGGCCGGTGCGGCGCTGCTGGTCCCCGACGCAGACCTGACCGGGCCCCTGCTCACGGAGAGGGTCTTGGAACTGGTGGCCGATGGTGCCCGGCTGGCCGAGATGTCGGCGTCGGCACGCCGCCTGGTCCCGGCGGACGCCTCCGACGCCCTGGCCCGGCTGGTGCTGTCGGCCTGCGAGTGAGGACACTGGAACCATGCCGTTGATCCAGCCCGTCCCCGTCCGTCCCGCCACCGAGGTGGGGCCGGTCCACTTCATCGCGATCGGCGGAGCCGGAATGAGCGGCGTCGCGGTCATGTACGCCGACCTGGGGGTGACCGTCAGCGGCAGCGACCAATCAGACTCCGACGTGCTTCGATCGCTGCGAGGTCACGGCATCTCCGCCTACGTCGGGCACGACCCCGCGCAAATCGGCCAGGCACGGACCGTGGTGGTCAGTTCGGCGGTCCGGGAGAGTAATCCTGAGCTCGTCGAGGCCCGCCGCCGAGGGCTCACCATCTGGCACCGCAGCGCGGCACTGGCCGCGTTGATGCTGGGCCGGGTGGGAGTGGCCGTGACCGGCACACACGGCAAGACCACCACCAGTGCGATGACCGCGGTCCTCCTCGCCGAGTGCGGTGTCGACCCCAGCTACGTGATCGGCTCGCCGTTGACCTCCTCGGGCGCCAGTGCGCACCTGGGGACAGGGCGAGCCTTCGTGATCGAGGCCGACGAGAGCGACGGCTCGTTCCTGCAGTACCCGGCCCAGATCGCGGTGATCACCAACGTCGAAGCCGACCACCTCGACAACTGGCTCACTCCTGAGGCCTACGCCGAGGGCTTCGTCCGGTTTGCGCTCGGCGAGCACGTTGAGACCGTGGTGATCAGCGCTGACGACCCTGGCGCCCTGGCCATCACCGACTCGATCCGTGCTGCCGGCAAGCGGGTGATCACCTACGGGGAGTCGGTCGGGGCCGACGTCCGACTCGTCGACGTGGGATTCGAGGGCGTTCGTTCGCGCGCGGTCGTGGTGGCCGCCGACGATTCCGGTCCGATCGATCTGGCGGTGCCAGGGCGCTACAACCTGCACAACGTGGCAGCGGCCTACGCCGTCGGTCGAGCGTTTGGTGTGGCTGGCGCCCGGCTGCGCGCCGCAGCGGGAGCCTTCCAGGGAACCGCTCGGCGATTCCAGCCAGTCGCCGCCGTCGGCGGCATCGACATCGTCGACGACTACGCCCACCACCCGACCGAGGTGTCAGCGACGCTGACGGCGGCACGCGGCCTGGCCGGTCGGCGCCGCGTCGTCGCCTGCTTCCAGCCGCACCTCTTCACGCGCACCCGCGATTTCGCCGACCAGTTCGGGGCGGCGCTGGCCGCTGCCGACGAAGTGCTGGTACTGGGCATCTACCCGTCGCGGGAGGATCCGATCCCCGGAGTCTCCGGCAGGATGGTTGCCGCAGCGGCCGCCCGCTCGCTGGACCCGGACCATGTGCGCTACGTCGAGACCCTTGCTGAGGCGGCACCCCTGTTGGCCGGCCTCGTGCGTCCGGGCGATCTTGTCGTCACCCTTGGTGCCGGGGACGTCACCGCGGTGGGGCCGCAGCTGGCCGAGCTGCTGTCGTCCGGAGTCAGCGGGTGAGCCGTCCGGCGGTCACCGATGCCACCTCCCGGCTGGAAATCAGAAGACGTTCAGAACGTCTGCGTCGCCTGCGTCAGGTGTCCGTGGTGGCCCTGTTCGTCCTGCTGGTGACGGCGGTTGTGTGGGTCATCGGCTTCTCTCCAGCCTTCTCCGTCCGGCGGATCGACGTGTCGGGGACGAAGGTGCTCCGGTCGGCCGAGGTGCTTGACGCTGCAGCCGTCGCGCTGGGCACACCGCTGGTCTGGGTCGATCCCGCCGCGATCGCCGATCGGGTCGCCGGGCTGCCTGTGGTGGACGCTGTCACCGTGGCACGGACCTGGCCGGACGGGGTTTCCATCGTGGTCGTCGAACGCAAGGCGCGGCTCGCCGTCAGTGACGGCGAGGGCTTCCTGCTGGCCGACGCCGCCGGCATCGTGTTCCAGGCGGTTGACCAGGCGCCGGCCGGTGTTGTGCCGGTGGAGGCGGATCCCGGCGACAGGCAGGCGTTGATCGACGTGGGCACCGTCTACTCCGCGCTCAGCCCAGCCACGGCGGCGAAGGTGTCGAGCATCCGGGTGCGCAGCCGGGACGCGATCGTGATCAGGCTCAAGGACGGATCCCGGATCAACTGGGGCAGCGCCCAGGACTCCGCTCTGAAGAGCACCGTCGTCGACGAACTGCTGGCGCTGGGCGGCACCGAGTTCGACGTCTCCGCGCCGTCGCACCCCTCGCGCCGAATCCCTTGAGCGAACCCTTGACCATTGGTTGAGGGACGCGCCGACGCCGACGCCATTCTTGGACATCACCCAAGCGGTCTCATAGCCTTTGTCGTCGTCAGCGCTGTTGCCCCTTCCCCGGTTCAACCGCAACGCCAGACCAGGCTTTCACAACGGTTAACGCTCAGAACAAAGGTGGGATTCGTGGGAACTGCATCCCAGAACTACTTGGCGATCATCAAGGTGGTCGGGGTTGGTGGCGGCGGGGTGAACGCCGTCAACCGGATGATCGAAGCCGGTCTGCGCGGGGTCGAGTTCATCGCCGTCAACACCGACGCGCAGGCGCTGCTGATGAGCGACGCCGACGTGAAGCTCGACATCGGCCGTGACCTCACCCGAGGGCTGGGCGCCGGGGCGGATCCAGCGAAGGGCCGCCAGGCGGCGGAGGACCATGCCGATGAGATCGAAGAGGTGCTCAAGGGCGCCGACATGGTCTTCGTGACGGCTGGCGAGGGTGGCGGCACCGGGACCGGCGGAGCGCCGGTGGTGGCACGCATCGCCCGTTCCCTGGGAGCCTTGACCATCGGCGTGGTGACCCGTCCGTTCAGCTTCGAGGGCCGGCGCCGCGCCACCCAGGCAGAGGACGGCATCTCCACCTTGCGCGAAGAAGTGGACACCCTCATCGTCATCCCCAACGACAAGTTGCTGGAGACGGCAGACAAACGGATGTCG
>CAZPCM010000017.1:0-38265 GCA_964585085.1 uncultured Propionibacteriaceae bacterium | reverse complement strand
GATCGCCACCCCCGGTCTGCCACCCACCGGCGCCCAGATGGGAATCGATCACCTGTCCGGCGGCTCGTTCTACGCCGACCCCACCGGCTGGGTCCTCGACGACACCGTCCCGGTCACCAACCCGAACCTGTTCGTGTTCGGCAAACCCGGACGGGGTAAGTCCGCCACCGTCAAAGCGTTCTGCCTGCGGATGATGGATCTCGGCTACCGCACCCTCATCCTCGGCGACCCCAAAGACGAATACGAGAAGCTCTGCCGCGCCCTGCGGGTCGAACCTTTCGCCATCGGGCATGGACTGGCCGCACGGATCAACCCCCTCGACCTCGGCCCCCTCGGCCACCAGTGGCACACCCTCAACGCCGCTGAGGCGAAACGGCGAGCCGCGATCGTCTTCGCCCGCTGGCTCACCCTCGTCCGCGGACTGGTCGGCTCCCAACGCATCGGCGACCGCCGCGTCCCGTTCGGGCCCAGCGACGAAATCGTGGTCAAAGCCGCACTCCAACACCTCACCGGCTACAGCCACGGAACCACCCACCTGACTCCGACCACGATCCCGCAGCTGTGGCGGCTGCTGGACGAGCCCACCCCCGAGCTGGTCAGCTCCTGCCGTTACGCCTCCGAACGGCACTTCCTCGATGAGACCCGGCTGCTGCGCGACGCGCTCGGCCAACTGGTCTCCGGTGCCCTCGCGGGACTGTTCGACGACCACACCACCATCGACGTGGACTGGTCGGCGCCCATCCAGTCGCTGTCACTGTCCCGCCTGGAGGCTCTGGGCGACGAGGCGGTGGGCATCGCGTTGACCTGCCTGAACAGCTGGGGACGCGGCATGCGCGAAACCGCCGACCCCGGCGACCTGCGCATCGTCGTCCGCGACGAATCATGGAAGCAGCTCCGCCTCGGCACCGACGCCGTGAAGTCCTTCGACGCCGACCTGCGGCTATCCCGCCGCGACGGTGAGATCCAGATCGCGGTCGCCCACAAGCCCTCCGACCTGCTCACCGCGGGCGACGCCGGCAGCCAAGCCGTGGCGATCGCCAAAGACCTGCTCCACCTCGCCGACACGATCATCCTCCACGGCCAAGACCCAGCCGTCGCCGAGGACCTCCACCGCCTCCTCGGCCTCGGACCGATCGCCCAACATCTGGTCACCGGGTGGGCGATGAACGGCAAAGGCCGTGCCCTGTGGTGCGTCGGCGACCGGCACTACAAAGTCCAAACCGTGCTGCACCCCCTGGAGGAACAGCTCACTTACACCAACGAAGCGCTCGAACCTATCTCCGGGAAGTTCGCGTGAATTCTGACGATTCGACGGGGAACGAGCAGTTGGCCAGGGCCTGCGGCGCCGCTGTCGGCACCCGCCCTACCCACCGTCGTCTGGGCGGGGCGGGTGGCCCGGCGAGCCGGGCCGACCGTCACACGTGCGGCCCTGAGCTGACGTTGGCGGATGGGGCGTCTGCGTCATGAAGCCCTTCGCACTCCTGCTCGCCGGCATCCTGGTGCTGCTCGTGGCCGTGCCTTTGGGGGCCGCCGTCCTGGTGACCGTGGTGGCCGCCCCCGCCGTGGCCGAACAACTCCGCCAAGACCCCTGCAGCTACCTCGACGGCACCACCACCGCTGCGAGCGCAGTGACCTCCACCCTGCCACCCGTCGGGTCGCCGCGTCGGGCGAGCCTGCGTAACCCGCCGCTGGCGATCCCGGCCTCGATCAAAGCCCAGTACGTGAAGGCCGCGGCCCGGTATCGGGTGCCGTGGGCTCTGCTCGCCGGGGTCGGGATGGAGGAAACCGCGCACGGCCGAACCACCGCCACCTCCTCGGCTGGGGCGCGGGGGTTGATGCAGTTCATGCCCGGCACCTGGCGGATCTACGGAACCGACGGCGACGGCGACGGACGGGCGGTCATCACCAACAACGCCGACAGCGTGATGAGCGCGGCCCGCTACCTCGCCGCCACCGGAGCCACCAGGACCACCGGAATCCGCAAGGCCCTGTACGCCTACAACCACGCCACCTGGTACGTCAACGACGTCCTCCACTACGCCCACCACTACGCCGCCGGCGGCACCGGAAACCCCGACACCACCGACACCGGAGCGACCCTCTGCGATCCCGGCGCGGAAGGCAGGTACGGCGAGGTGGGCCCAGTGCCCGACGGACCCAACGGCCCCTGCCCGCCCTCGGGCAGCGGTGCGGAGCGCGGTCTGAAGCCCAACGCGCTGCGGGGGCTGCGGTGCGTGAAGCAGACGTTCCCGTGGATCAAGTCGATGGGTGGGGTCGGGCCGCGGCCCAACGTGTCCGACCACCCCGCCGGCCGGGCGGTTGACTTCATGATCCCGGCCTGGAACACCACAGCCGGGAACGCCCGCGGCTGGCAGGTGGCCCGCTGGCTACAGAAGAACGCCGCCCGGCTGCGGGTGAAGTACATCATCTTCGACGACCGCGTCTGGCGCGCCTACCGCGCCTCCCAGGGCTGGACCCGCTACACCCACCCCAACGGCGCCACCCGCAGCCCCACCCTGCGCCACCTCGACCACGTCCACCTGAGCGTGAATTCCTACTAGCACAACTCGAATCAGATGCGGGATTCGTGCACCGGATGCAAGGCAACGCGGGAGCAGGTCCACCGGTGAGGACTTTCGCCCGTTCACTCCTGGCCATCGAAGGGCTGGAGGTCCACGCCGTCGACCACACCGACGGTGACCTCGACCGGGGTGCCGTGCGCCCACACGGCACGCTCCTGCCACCCTGACCCAGACGCGATCCACTCCAGGAGCAGGCCCGGCATCCAGACCCCCTCGCGGCGGACGAGCACGTGCCGCGGCAGCCGGGGACGCGACGCGACCGTCCGTTCGGCCAGGGTGCCCGAGTCGGGCTTCCACGCGGACATGGCCGTCACCCTAGGGACCACCCCTCACAGCAATCCGACCGGTCGTGCGGCTGGGTGACCCCCGAGGCCAAGCGGGGTCCTTCCGGTGTGTGGAAGCACCAAACCGACGGAGGCCACCATGCATGACCACCCCTACGAACTGGCCGGGATGCAGGTCACGCCGGCCATCCCGGACGCTCCGCTGATCGCCGAAGACCTCCTGGCCCAGGCCGAGCAGCGAATCGACGGCGGTGCGGACCCCGACGACGTGGCCGACCTGATCGCCCTGGCCGACCAGCTCCTGGGGCAGTGACCGCATGAGCCGGGGTGGCTGGGATCGTGAAGCGGCCGAGGCGACACGTCGGGAAACGCTCGACCGGCTGCACACCATGCTGGCCGAACAGGTGGGGTCCCTGGAGTCGACATCACGCTGGGAGGCGTGGCTGCGATTCGCACACAGTTTCCACAGGTACAGCTTTTCGAACACACTTTTGATTATGGCACAGCGCCCGGACGCGACCATGGTGGCCGGGTACCGGGCCTGGCAGGCACGAGGACGCCAGGTGCGACGGGGCGAAACCGCCATCCGGGTCCTTGGCCCGGTGACCCGCCGCATCGACCTGCTCGACCCGAACGGCCGCCCGCTCCTGGACGAGCACGGCAAGCCGCGCACCCACCTCCAGGTGGTCGGGGTGAAGCCGGTCAGCGTGTTCGACGTGTCGTCCACCGATGGCCAGCCTCTGCCCGTCCAGCCCCAACCGCAGCTGCTCACCGGGCAGGCCCCCCCGGGGCTGTGGGAATCGCTGACCGCCGTCATCGAAGCCGAGGGGTTCACCGTGTCCCGCGGGGACTGTGGCGCAGCCAACGGGATCACCATGTTCGACACCCGTCAGGTCCGCGTCCGCGCCGACGTGGACGACTCCCAGAGCTGCAAGACGCTGTCCCACGAGGCCGCTCACGTCCTCCTCCATTCCGATCTGGACAAGGCCGGATGCCGCGGAATCAGGGAGGTGGAGGCCGAGGGAGTCGCCTACCTCGTCACGGCAGCCCACAACCTGGACAGCTCGCAATACACGTTCAACTACGTCGCCGGGTGGGCCCACCAGGCGACCCCGTCGGGTGGCAGTGTCGCCGAGGTCGTCCGCGCCACCGGGCAGCGCGTCATCAGCACCGCCGCCCACATCCTGCGCACCACCCAGCCGCCCGCCGACACCCCGCCCGGAGACGACCTGGCCACGCCGGTCGGTCGGGCCCGTGACCACCAGCACGTGGTCGCCGTCGCGGCCGCGCCCTCCGTGTGGGAGCGCACCGACCGTCTGGTGCGTTCCGGGGCCGACGTGGAGCGGCGGACCCCGCCCACCTTGGCGCCCGTGTCCGCGGTGGGGGTCACACGGTGAGGCAGCACGAACGGCGCCACACGCCCTACCCGTTGACGTGCGAACTCCCGCTCGCCGGCCTGCTCGTCATCGTCGTCGTGCTCACCCTCGGTGTCCACGCGGCCCGCGCCGTCGCCCTCCTCGCCGCGGGGGCGGGCTGGTGGTGGCCCGAACCCACCCAGCTGTTCCGATCCCTCCCCGCGATCCTGGGCGGGGACGCCTCCGCCGGCCTGGCCGACCCCGTCCCGGACACGCCCGGCCTCACGCTGAGCATCGCGGCCGTGGAGGTCCTCCTGCTTGCTGCACTCACCGTTGGGGGTGCGTGGCTGCTGCGCCGTTGGGGGCCGCAGCGGCTTCGCGGGGTGGCGAGCGCGTCCGAGTGCGAGGCGCTGCTGGGGCGAAGCCGTCTGTGGAAGACCCGGCTCATCATCCGCCCCGACCTGTACCCGATCACCCAGCGTCCTGAGCGAGGCACCGAATGAGCGACTCCGAGACCCCTCGCCCGTTCGTGTGGTTCCTCAGTGCGGAAGAGTTCGCGGCCACGCAGGCCAAGCTCGACCGCATCCTCACCCGCGCCCAACGCAAAGGATTCTCCGGCGACGTCAGCCTCGACGTTCGCCCTGCGACCCGCACGCATGCGATGCCTCACGGCTTGCCTCCGGTGATCGAGGCCGGATTCGAGGTGAGCATCACTGGCAGCCCGCCCCGCTACGCCGGGTGGGTGTTCCTGGCCGCAGTCGACGCCGCCCCCGGCGGTGGCGTGGTGGTCCGCTACCCGCCCGGCGCCGAAACCGAGATCGCCAACGAATCCCTCACCCCAGGAGTGTGCGACCACTGCCACACCAACCGCGCCCGCCGATCCACCCTCCTCGTCCGGAACGACAGCACCGGCGAGATCCGCCAGGTCGGATCCACCTGCGCCCGGGACTTCCTCGGCTGGGACACCACCCCCGTCCTCCTCGACACCGACACCCTGCGCAACCAGCTCAACGCCGGCGGATCGGCCGGCACCCCGAGCGCGTGGGCCACCGTGTGCGTCATCACCTACGCGTGGGCCGCCGTCAAGGCCTTCGGCTGGACACCCGCCAGCGCCGTCGGTACGCGCACCACTCCCACGCGCGACGTGGTCCGCACCGTGCTTACCGGTGGGCGGGGCTCGGTCGACCTGCTCAGCGTCATGGCACCACACCTCCCAGAGGCCGAGCACCGGGCTCTCGGCCTCATCGCGGACCTCCTTCACGGACTGACCGGCGAGAGCGGCTACGAAGCCAACCTGACTGCCGTGCTGCGCGGCGATTGGGTGACCGCTAAGCACCTCGGGCTCGCGGTCAGCGCCGTCCCGGCCTGGGAACGCCACCACCAACAGGCCCCCGAGCACCCGGACGCACCACGGCCGACGGTGGACTACGCCGGGGAGATCGGAGACAAGATCACCCTCACCGGCGTCGTGCGGACGGCGCTGCGCGTGGACGGATTCACCCGCCACAGCCCCGACAACGTCCTCCTCGTCCTCGACACCGGCACCACGATCGCCAAGATGACCACCGCCGCCACCTGGGCGCACGATGTGCGCAAAGGCGACACTCTCACCCTGACCGGCACCGTCAAGGCCCACACCGAATGGCGCGGGACCAAACAGACCGTCCTGGTCAGACCCGCCCGGATCGACAACCCCGACACGGCCAGCCCTCCTGCCGTCGAACCCCCCGCAACGAGCTCGCCCGTGGAGGCCGCGACCGGCCCATCCGCCGGGGCGTCCCCCAATGCGCCGGCAACACCGGCCGCTGCCCCCGCGGAGCTGTGGGAGGTGCCGCACGCGCGGTTTCGATCAGGGTCCGTGGCACGCCAGGACCAGGCTCGGCTGGCGGCGACGCCCGCTGCCCGGGCTGTCACGCGGCGATGACCAGGAGGTCTAACGTGTCACGCAGGTTCGATCCCACGCAGGTGGGCTGGCGCATCGGGAAGGCCCGGGAACCGCGGGCTGGTGAGCTGTGGTGTCCGTGGGACCGCACCGCCGGCGTGATCGGCCCCCAGGGCTCGGGCAAGACTCTGGACCTGCTCGTGCCGGCCCTGCTCCAGGCACCAGGCGCGGCGCTCGTCACGCTCACCAAGGTCGACGACCTGCTCCTCACCCTGGACGCCCGCCAGCGTCGTGGTCCCTGTGTCGTGCTGGACCCGTTCGGGCTCGCCCCCGGCCTGCCCGAACTCGTCTGGGACCCGGTCGACGGCTGCGTCGACCCGCTCGTAGCGGAGCGGCGAGCGAAAGCGTTCACCGCTGGAACCGTCACCGGCAGCCTCGGCGCCGGGGTCGGGGACACCGCCGCCCGGTTCTACGCCGGCGAAGCCGCCAAAGTCATCCAGGCCTACCTCCATGCCGCCGCCCTGATCGGCGGCACCCTCGACACCCTGCTCGGCTGGGTCGCGCACCCAATGGGCGCGCACGAGCCCGGCGAGATCCTGCGCGAACACCCGCACGCCGCCCCCTACTGGGCCGGGCTGCTCCACGGCGCCCTGAACGGCGACGACCGGACCGCCGGGAACACGATCACCACCGTCCAGCAGGCCCTGGCTCTGTTCTTCCAGCACTCGATCCGGCACCGCTGCATCCCAGGGGCCGGACGCGCCGCCACCGACATCGCCGACGTCATCCGCAACCGGGGGACGATCTACCTTCTCGGCCGCGAAGATCCCTACGCATCGGCGTCCCCGCTGATGACCGCTGTCGCCGAACACATCCTCGACACCGCCTTGGCGCTGGCCAACCACAGCCCATGGGGGCGCCTGTGCCCCCCGATGCTCGCCTGCCTGGACGAGCTCCCCTCGACCGCGCCGCTGCCGACCCTGCGGACCAGGATGGCCAACGAACGGGCACTTGGAATCTCGTTCGTCTACGCCGCCCAGACCTGGCGCCAGCTCGCCGCCCTATACGGCGACCACGAAGCCCGCGCCCTACTCGGTCTGACGAACATGCTCCTGCTCTTCGGTGGCTCGAAGGACGTGGCGTTCAACCGCGACATCTCCGACCTCGCCGGCACCGTCCGCATCGCCCGCACCACCTGGCAAACCGGCGGACACGGAGGCCGCACCGTCAGCGGAGAAGACATCCCCGTGCTCCGCCCTGATGACATCCGCCAACTGCCCGAGCGACAAGCCCTGATCATCGCCGAGAACGGCCGCCCCATCATCGCCGCCCTCGACCGATGCCTCGACGGACCCCGTGGCGCCCAACTGCTCGCGTCCCAAGCGGCCGCGAGGGCGCGCATCGCCAGCCTCCGCCACCAGGCTGTGCCCGCAGAGACACATACCGCCAACGCCCTGGTCGAAGCCCAACGCCACGGCCTCACGGACAGGAGGCGCCGATGACCTTCCCTCCCGAGCCGCGGCTGCTGGTCGAGCCCTTCCCGATGCCCGACACCCTCGAACTCCGGGCTGCCTTCCGGCAACTGTTCCTGGCTGCCGAGGGCACTGAAGACCAGAAGCGCAGCGTCGGAGACCCTTCCGGGCTGCCGCGCCCCTGGGAACCGGGCACCTGCAACAAGCCCGCCCTCCGCGCAGAGCTGTGGGCCTGGCTCGACCAGATCGTCACCTGGCACAACCGCCAGTACGCCTGGGACGTTGAGCGGGTGATCCCAGCCTGCTGGCCCCACCACCCCCACCTCGTCCACGACATCGCCGTCCTTGCAGATCAGCGTCGGCGGGCCCAGCTCGCCGTCACTTCAGACCTGCTGGAAGAGTGGCACCGGTACACCCTGCCCGCGTTCCACGACCGCATGAAAGCGCAGATCCGCGCTCACTGCGACGGCCAACACCAGCCGTGGCCGGCACGAGCCCGAGTGCAACGGACCGCCAGTCCGGACGCCCACCACGACCGCGATCTGGCATTCGGCAACGACCTCGGCGCCCTTCAGCCACCCCTGGCCGTGGCTCAGCGTCAGTCACGCCCAGGCCCGGTCATTCTCCACAGTGGCGAGATCACTCCCATGTGAGGTCCGCCGGTGGCGCGCGGCACCTGCGCGGCACCGACCTGGGTACCCGGCATGCCCGTCACGGCCAGCACCTGCAGTAGCAGCCGGTCCAAACCATCACGTTCTCATCCACAGAAAGGCCCGCCAACACCAACACACGCCGAACGTCGATCCGTGGATTAGGGCTCTAATAACGCGTCGAGAACTCGGCCAGGCGCGTGAGAGCCGCTTCCACGCGATCGCCGTCCGCCCCCTTAATCACGATCTTCGTTCCTTGGATGCCTTCCTCAGAAAACGGGTAGGAGCCCACAGCAAGGTCCGGGAAATCCGCCGCGAGATGGCCCAGGGGCGTCGCGATGCGACCCTCTCGTATCTCAAGGCGCATCTCGCGCACCACAGGCGGGATCCCGTGGTCGAGGCGCGGCAGCAAGGCAGCAACCATCTTGCGAAAGGTGCTGGGCATGCCCGCCAGGGCGTGCACATTACCCAGGCTGAAGCCCGGCGCCCCCGCGAGCTCGTTCTCGATGAGCTGCGCTCCTTCGGGCACTCTCGCCCTCCAATCGGCCTGTCTGTCCTCATCGCCCCGGTGATCTGGCGACACCGGCCGGACAGCGCGAGGCTCCTCGTGCATTCCGACCGGCACCCCGAAAGCTGCGGCTACGGCGTCCGCGGTTACATCATCATGAGTGGGGCCGATCCCGCCTGATGTGAAGACGTGGCTATAAGTGACTCGGAGGGCGTTTAGAGCCGCGCCGATGGCAACGCGGTCATCGGCCACCATACGAATCTCCTTCAGATCGATCCCCACTTTGGACAGCTCCAGAGCTAAATGAAACGCATTCGTGTCGCGGGTGTGCCCTGAAAGGATCTCGTCCCCGATAATGAGGATCGCTGCAGTGGGGTTTCGCATGTGGCTCCGTTCTGGTGCATGCCAGCGTACCCATCTCGGCCCCCAGCCGACTCACCTACGGCGTCGGTTGCCTGCAAACCACCCTCCATTAGAGGCTTTGGTTGACGAACCACCCTCCACTAGTAGATCAATAAGTCCAAGGGGTGCGGGACGGCGTGGCTTCCGGTGGTGTGGGTGAGGGTGTCCAAGAGTCGGTGTTGCTTACCCGTTCGCCGAACCCTTGGAAGGACCCGGTTGTGGACACCGATTTGGACACCCTCGCGACCGCACTCTATGTGACTGCTGACGATCTGTTGAAGACCCACCCCGAACAGCTGCCGGAACGGCCCGCGGTGGGGATCGTCCCCTCGATCAGTGACGCCGAACTGATCGTGTTGGCGGTGATGCAGGCGCTGTTGGGCTACCGGTCCGAGACCCGCTGGCTACGCCGTGCTCACAAGGACTTTCACACCATGTTCCCGTACCTGCCGGGCCAGTCGGGCTACAACAAGCGGTTGAAGAAGCTGGCCGGCACGCTCGCCTGGCTGACCAGCCAGCTCGCCCAACTCACCAGCGTCGCCGGTGATGATGTGTGGGTCGCGGACTCGACCCCGGTCGAGTGCGGCAGGTCACGGGAGACCGCGAAACGCTCCGAGCTGGCCGGGTGGGCCGAGTACGGCTACTGCGCCTCCCACTCCCGCTACTTCTGGGGACTCAGGTTGCACCTGGTATGCACCCTGCACGGCCTCCCCTTGGGTTGGGCGCTGGTCGGGGCCAAGACCGACGAACGCGACGTCTTGGAAGACCTGCTGGCCACCACCCCGGCACTGGCCCTGCCCGAAGGCCTGCGCCGGACCGTGATCGCCAACAAGGCCTACTACGGCCGCGACTTCGAAGCACGGCTCGACCAGAACGGGATCGACCTGCTCCGACCCGCCCGAAAGGGAGAGAAACCCCAAGCCAGCGCACGATTCTTCAAACCACTGCGGCAGATCGTCGAATCGGTCAACGACACCCTCAAGGGCCAACTCGACCTCGAACTCCCCGGCGGCCGTACCAAAGCCGGCGTCTGCGTCCGCATCGCCCAACGGATGCTCGCGCTCGTCGCCGCCATCTGGCACAACGACCAAGCCGGCGCCACCGTCCGCCGCTCACTCACGGCCTACGACCACTGACCCCTTGGAATTGATCATCTAGCTGAAGGCTTTGGCTGACGCACATGAATTTGGCTGACGCACATGAACGCTGGCGAATCTCGGTTGTGCCTCAGCCTCTGCTGACTGGGGTCTGGGGCGCTACGTTGGGTCTCGGGCCCATCGGCACTGGCGGGGCAGAGTCGCCGGCCGCAATAGGGATCGACCGAGATGAAGGACTGGGTGGTTGGGTTGCGGGACCGCCGCTTGCAAGCGGCGTGTACCCGCGTTGGAGCGAACCGCCCCGCCACTGTCATGCACACTGGGCGATCTCCGCACGTTCAGTTCAGTAGAGTCGGGACTGCGCATGGTGGCTGGAGGCGCGTGATGCGTCCCAGAGGAGCTCGCTAGGGGCCGCTGGGCTCGCGGGCCTGATTCTTGGCTCACCAGACGCCAATTAGGGCGGGAGCCGGCTCGAGGCCGCCCTCTAGCTATTGAGGCCTGCCTCTTGATCGGCGCAGGCATCGTGGATTGGGGCAGGGCTATGGAGAACTGGCTGATTACCTCGTATCGCTTCCTGCTGCGCAACTGGAACGCGTTGGTGGCGGGGGTCTCTCTACTCGGCGTCTTGATTGTCGCTTGGTCCCCTCCGCTGCAACAGCATTTGAACGCATTCATCTTTGCGGCCGCCAATGCGGTCGTGTGGACGCTGGTGGAGATCAAGATGCTCCTGAGCCCTAACCCAGCGAAGAGCAAGTTTCCGAATATGCGATCGGCTCGGACCGAGATTCTACGAGAGATCAAGAGAGCGTCAAGATCCGAGGGCGTGCTCCGGATATACTTAGCAGGCGGGCGAATCCGCTCCATGTCGGAGATTGTCCGCCAGGCGATATTGGACCTTGACACGGACACTCGAAAGTCCAGCCGGGTGGAGATCCAACTCCATTGCATGGATCCCGCATATCTGCGCTCAATGATTCTGCCGGGGTCGCTGCCATCTGATGAGCAGCGAAAACGCGGCGAAATATACGCGACCGCAGTGGAGGGTTTCGTGACCGAACTCAAACACCTTGTGTCGGACCCTAGATATTCGAGCTTCATCCGGCTTGAGATCACATATTTCAACACCCCTCCCTTCATGTACTGCTATGTGATTGGATCGTCCGCGGTTGCATGGGGTTTCTTCACGTGGAGCGAAGGGGAGTCTGATTTCGAAGGTCCCGACAACTCGTGCTTCATTTTGCGCGCCCTCGATGTGGGATTCGTGGAGACACGCGACTGGCTGCTAAATCGAATGCAGCTATACGAAGCCCAGAGTGGGAGCCATGTGGCGCAGATGCTTGCGTCGAGAGATGCTTTCGCCCCGAACCAGGCGAGTAGAGACCGATTGCGCGAATTCGACGCTAGGGCGATGACCTACGATGCCTACACCGTGTGGCTCGACGATCCTGTCCTGATTGGAGCAATCGCTGATGCGCTGGGTTCAAGTATCCGTGGGTGTGTTGTGGATGTGGGCGGAGGGACTGGGGCGCTCGCGAAGCATCTTGGTGCGATTGGGTCGAACTGGCTGGTCCTCGATCCGTCCCAGAAGATGTTAGAGAAGGCGCCAGGGGGTGTGACGCGGATTTGCGCACGCGCCGAGGCTATGCCCATCGCAGACGAAAGCGTTGACGTGGTGGTTATCAGATCCGTTCTCTGCTATCTAGATGCTGATGCGGCGCTGGCCGAGTGTCGAAGGGTTCTCAAGAAGTCAGGCGTGATGCTTGTGGCCGAGAAGGTAATCGATCGATATCATGGCGAGCATCGCAAGTGGTACCATGACATTACGTCGGTGCGCGCCCCAGAGCGCACCGACTTTGAATCTTCGGCGATCATCTCGACAATTGAATCTGCCGGGTTCATCACAATGAAGGCAACGGTGCTATCCCGAGAGTATGTCATGGCATTTGACTCATGGATAAGTCGTGCCGATACGCTTGATTGGGCTAGGCGTTCCGAGCTGCGCCGGCTGGTAGCGAACGCTCCCTCTGGGCTGGCAGACGCGACTGGCACTCGGAGAGCGGGGCAACACATCGTGTTGGGAACGGATTGGGTGCTGGTGCGCGCGGCCCGGGGTGACTGACCTGAATGGACCTTCCCCGCCGGACCGATCTGAAGGGGTGGACGGATCAGGTCCTGACCCCAGCAGCATTCTGGAATCGCACACACGATTTGCGATTCGCGCCACGCTCCCGGGATTGGGTCGGAGGACTTAGTGTCCGCGTCAGGACCAGGCGAAATAGCCTGGCGGGCCGCGCTATATGCAACCACACCTTAACCGCCGACCAGGCGACACCGAGTTGGCTCGAATCGGTTCCCCCTGCTTCCAGTGGATCCGCTCGAGGCGGTGCGGATGTCGTCGGGGATGGGGGGGATGGGTTGTTCGGCGTTGAAGGTCTGGGAGCCGGTGTTGATGGTGACGGCGGACTCGACAAGCTCTACCCGCGCTTCATCACCGCGTCGGCATCGGGGAGCGTGCGATCAACGAGGGGGAGCCCTGCATTCACCGAGCCTGTCGGGGGATGTCGGTGCGGGCATGCCGCTGAGCCTGAATGTGGTCGTTGTCGGCTGCCTGCCCCCTGGATTCTCCGGCGCGACGGGCAATGGTCGGGGTATCCGTGAGCCATTTGCCCGGGTTCGTGACATTAGGGATACGGCGCTGAGCGAGGGCCTTCTTGATCGCGAAGGTCTCCCGCAGCCCGGCCTCTGTTGCGGCACGCGGACTCTGGTTTATTGCCCGGATCGCGTCGCACAGCGCATGCCGGATCAGACCGAAGGGAATCCCAGCCTGCCCGGCGATGCGATTGGCGCCAGGTTCCCAAGCGTCCGGTGGTTGCGCGGCGAGCACTCGGACTGCGTTGAGGGCGGCGTTGATGTCGCGCGGGCCGGTGAGCCGTTCGGTGATGAGGGCATCTGCGAGGGGTCGTGTCCCGCGGATGGCGGCTGCCAGCACGTGCCGGTCGCCGATGGCCAGCAGATCGGCTGGATCGCTGCCAGCGGGCAGCTGAGCGTGGGAAGGGTCCATTCGGTGGTGGGTGAGGATCCAGTAGTCGCGTTCGGCGGCGATCTGGCCGGCGAGGTCTGCGTCGGTGGCCACGATCGGTTGACGCCTCCAACCGGCGAGTTGGGCTGCTTGCTCGTCGGTCAGGGAGGTGCCGAGAGGTGCCACGCCTACATGGCTGCCGCCGGTGGCAAGGGTGATCGCGATGGCGTCCATCGGGCCTTCGACGATGACCGGGGTCGCTCCGGCGGAGATCAGGCCTTCTGCCGCGTAGAGCTGGGCGCCCTTGTGGAACAGCGGAGTCTCTGGTGTGTTGAGGTATTTCGGTCCCGCCTTGTCGGAGTCGGTGCGCTCGGGGTGGCGGCGTCCGACGAAGCCCAGGACGTGGCCGTCGTGGATGATCGGGAACAGGACGCGGTCGCGGAAGCGGTCGATCAAGCGGCCGGTGCTGGCTGGCAGGGCGAGCCCGGCGATCTGGAGTTCGTGGTCGCTCACGCCGCGGCGCCGAAGGTGGCTCGTGAGCGCGGTCCAGGTGTTGGGGGCGTAGCCGGGCTGGTAGTGGGGGTCGCCGGTGAGGTCGACGCCGAATCGCTGGAAGAGGTAGTGCTGCGCCCACGATCCGGCGTACTGCTGTTGGTAGAACTCGTTGGCCCAGTGGTTGATCTGGGTGAGCCGCTCGGGGGTGGTTCCGCTGTCGCGCCACGCGTCGGCGCGGGCGAACATGGCCCGCATGTCGGCCTCGGTGGGTTCAGGGGCGGGGAGTGCGTTGCGGATCATCGCCTCGATGGTGAAGTCCGGTCCCGGGTCGTCGTCGAGGGTGAGGTCGTCCACGTCCTCGACCTCGACCTCGAGACCGGCGTCCCGCCCCGCGGGGGCAGGGGCATCGAGCGGCAGCCATTCAGCGACAGGGTCGGGGTGGTAGCCGTCCCACAGGTCGTGCGGGGGCGTGTCAGGGTCGGGTTCGGCCTCGCCCCGCAGCGGGTGGATCAGGAGGGACGTGCGCCAGACCAGCGCTTGGCAGGGATCCACGTCGGTGACACCAGCCGGCGGTTCGGTGAGGAGGTCAGCGGGGGCCCAGCCGCGCTGCACGGCGCGATCGACCACGGTCACCAGCGCCGGCCACCACGGGCTGGCTTGGAGTTTCCGCGCGCTGGCCTCGCCGATGTGCTGACCGAGGGTGCGCGTCCAGGCGCTGTCAACGGGTGGGTCTGTGTCGGCGCTGGGCGCGGTCGCGGGGCTGATGTGGCGGGCGATGCGCCACCACAAGGCGGCGGCTGCGTGGTCGTCGGGCAGGACGCCCTCGGCCGCTGCGTCACGTAGCAGCGACCGGGCGTCGAGGCCGGCGCTGGAGATCTGGGCGAGTCGACGGGCAAGCTCGGGGGTGAACTCATCGGCGGCCATCCCGGGGGCGAGGCTATGGAGCAGCGGCCCCCACTCATCCATCGCTGGGGATATGCCGGCGGAGACGAGGCGGTCAAGGCGGCGCTGCCAGCGCCATGCTGCGACGCCAAGTCGGCGCTGGCCGGTCGGGCGCAAGTCGGTGGGAGCAACGTTCATGGCCGCCCTCCACACTTCGATGTCCGCGATCGCCTCAGCCGGTAGACCAGTGCCACGGGCGGTCACCCACGCAGGGGTCGCCCCGTCGCGCGCAGAGTCGCGCACCTGGGTGGCGAGGTCGGTGACGAGCTGGCGTCGCTGGCTGAGGTAGGGACCCCAGGTCGGGTGCTCGGCGAGAGTGGCGGGGATGCCAGGGATCCACGGGAGTGGGCCGGTGCCGGCGCTGCGGAGTCCGGACGGGTCGAGTCGCCAGTCCAGGACGGCGGCGGGGTCGTCCACCGCCCCCAGTCCCTCGGCGGCGCGATCGAGTTCGGCGACGGGACCGGCCCCGGAGGCGGCGAGCAGCAACAAGTGCGCGCGGAGGGTGGGCCAGGCCGGGGCGTTGGTGACTCCGGGGACGACCCGCTCGGCCGCGCCTGCGAGGTGGTGCACGGTTTCGGGGTCGGCGGTTGCCTCGGCGGCGACGTGGAGGGCGTCGGTGTAGCGGGCGGTCGCAGGTCCGAGTCGGAGCGTCGGTGTGAGCAGGTCACGTTGCTGGGTCGTCGCGGAGACGGGCAGTTCGTCGCGGGCGAGGATCTGCTCGAGCAGGTCGGTGGGGGTGGGGGGCAGGACGGTTTCGGGTCGGATCGCGGTGTGCGGCTCCCCGTCCCCGACGACTTGGAGGTGGACGTGGTTGGCGTGTCGGCCTCTGGTGAGCATGGTGTAGAGCTGCTGGCGCGTGAGCGCGTCGGTGGCGATGCCGTGCATGGTGTCGACGGACACGCCTTGGGCGCTGTGCACGGTGGTGGCGTAGCCGAGTTCCACAGAGGCCCGGACGTAGTCGGTCGGCAGGTCGACGGCCAGTCGGTTCTGGTTGTGGATAGCGCGGACGCCGCCGTCGGCGCGGGTGGCGAGGATCGTCCAGCGATCGCCGTTCTTGACCCAGTCGGTGGGTGAGGTGGCGAGTCGGCGGTTGTTGGTCCGGGTGATGATGACGTCGCCGGCCGAGGCGCGGTTGCCGTCGGCGAGGTCGACTTCGTGCCCGGTGGGCTGGTTTCCGAGGCGGTGGGCGCGGGCTCGTTGGTTGAGTTCGGCGACCAGCTCGCGGGTGGGGGCGAGCATGATCGCGTCCCGCCCTTGGTTGCGGTCGGCGAGCCAGGAGGCGAACACGTCGTCGGTGATGGTGGCCAGGTCGCCGACGTGGACGCGTCCGCGGTCGAGGTAGAAGCCGAGCGCTTCGGGGTGTCCGTCGCGCAAGGCGAGGGACGCGGCGCCTTCGGCGGGGTCGGTGAAGCGGACCAGTTCGTTCAGTCGGACGGCACCGTGGGTGGTGGCGATGTCGCGCAGGACGCCGCCGGCGCCGATGGCGGCGAGCTGTTGGTCGTCGCCGATCAGACGGACGCTGCCCCCACGGGCGAGGATGTGATCGACAGCGGCGTCGAGGGAGAGGGTGTCGGCCATTCCGGCTTCGTCGATGATGACGAGGGTCTTGGGGCCGATGGCGGTGACCCATTCGGGCCGCTCGTCGTTGCCCAGCGACCAAGTCAGCTTGGCGAGGGTGTCGGTGTGGCTGTCGATCTGCTCACCGAGGGCGGCGGCCGCCGCGGCGGAGGGGGCCAGGCCGATCACGGTGCCGCCAGCCTCGGTCCATGCGGCGGTGAGCGCGCGCATGGCGGTGGTCTTGCCGGATCCCGCTGGCGCGATGGCGAGTTGGACGCGGCTTCCGGATGTGGCCATGGCACGGACGAGGGCTACCTGGCCGGCGTTCAGGGTGAGTCCGTTGGCGGTGGATTCGAGCAGGGTGAAGTCGATCGCGGTCGCATCGACGGTCATCCCGTCGCGGCGTCCGGCAGCGTCAACCAGGCGCTGTTCCGCGGCGAGGATGCGGGCCGAGGTGAACAGTTGGGTGCCGGAGACCGTGTAGACCGAGGCACCGTCGAGGCGACGCAGCACGTCGGGTTCGACGAGGGTGTCGTCAGGGTTGCGCAGGGGCAGCGAGTGGCGGCTGAGGGCCGCGTCGACGAGTTGGCCGACGACCGCGTCCAGCTGGTCCAGGGGGACGTAGTGGGTGCGGGCATGACGGAGCGCTTCGGCCCGGACGTGCCAGGACTGCCAGGTGGAGCGACGCTGCTCGATGGTGGTGACGATGCGGCTGGAGGAGTCGTCGATCCATTCCCCATCAATCGCGCTGGTCCGCCGAGGGGTGGGGTGGAGGGCGCGGTGCATCATGCTGGCCACGGCGCCGCGTCCGCCGAGGACGCTTTCTGCTTGGGTTCGCCAGGTGGTGCGCTGTTCGGCGAGGAGCCGCGGTTCGTGTTTGGCTTCCCGGGTTTCGAGGGTGGCCTGCTGGGCCAAGGCGAGGGCCTCCACCGGGGTGGGGGGTCGGCCGTGAGCGCGCTGGAACTCCACTGACAGTTCACCCTGCCTGGTTGTGATCGAGATGCGGCGGGAGGACCAGTGCTGCAGCAGCGCGGGGTCGACGCCCTCGATCTCGCGGACCGGGCGGCGGCCGTCCTCGGTAGCGCGGTCCACGAACTGGACCCCGAGGCTGTGGGCGAGGTGGCGTTCGAGGGCGGTGTTGTAGGTTTCCGAGGCGGTGACCTTGGCCTTGTAGAGGACGCGGCCGTCGATGGACAGCCAGCCTCCGTCGAGGGTCTGGACCTTGTTGGCCACGGCCACGTGGGTGTGCAGGTCGGGGTCGCCGGCGCGGCTGTCGCGGTGGGTGAACGCTGCGGCGACCAGGCCCTGGACGTCGACCTGGCGGACGCCGTTGGCGCCGGTCCGAGTGAACAGGGCGCGCTGCTCGATCATCGCCAGCGCATCGGAGATCGCGGCCCGGTGGGCTTGTTCGATGACAGCGGCCGTGTGTGGGTCGGCCAGCGCCCACAGCGCCGAGACCGATTTGACCGGCGAGAACGTCAGGTCGAACCCAGCCACAGCGGTCGTCTGCTGCCGAGAGAGCCGGGCGATGTGCCCGGCCAGTTCACGCGCGTCCAGCGGCGGACGTCCGAAGTCGGCGAGAAAGAACTCACGTCCAACCTCAGTGCGCACTCGGGCGCGTTCCGAGGCCGGGACCGGGGCGCCGTCGGGACGACCGGCTGCCCGGTTCCAGGCAGCCAACCGGCCGGCGACTTCGCGGCGAAACGGGCTGACATCACCGGGGTACACCTTGAACGGTGCGCCGAGCCGGGCGGCCATCGCGCGGTCGCGGTCGGAGTGTTCCGGGCCGGCGAGAGCGGCTTGGCGTTGGTGGGCCAGCGGGTGGTGTCCGGAGCCGAAAAGCGCCTGCATCTGTTCGGCGGTCACCGGGTCGCCGGCGTTCAGTCCGTCGATGCCGGCCATGCCGGAGCCCAGCCACTGCCCGGGGGACTCGCCGCGTTCGGTGTAGTAGGAGGCCAGCCCGGTGTGCCCCTTCTCGGTGGCGTCGAGGGCTGCGACCTGCCGGGTCAGGTAGTCATACCCCGACCCGGCGGTGATCTTGTGCAGCCCCATCACATACACCGGAAGGCCACCGGACGCCTTCAGCGGCCACCCAGAGGGCGTCGGCTCGCATCAGATGCGACGCGACAGTGCTCGGTGCCTCCGGCAATGCACCAGGTGTGTGGGTCACGGTTGGGTGTCGTTGCGCAGGGGTTACGCAGAACGGCCTGGACGGGGAGGTGGTTCGGTGGCTGACCGCTGAGGCGGGGTCGGCTGCTTCCGGAGTGTGGAGGAACACGACGGAGGGAGTCGGGATGGGCAAGCAGACAGTCAGGCAGTCGGCGCGGCGGGCGGCGCTTGAGCTTCAGACCCGCCGGCGGCGCGAGCAGACAGCACGACGGCAGCAACTCGAGACGCACGCGCTCGACCTGGTGGTCGCCCTGCGCGAACGTGACGACGCCGAACACCGAGCCGGGAACGCGATCCGCGCCATGCTCGCCCACGGGCTGAACACCGGCGAGGTGATGGCGTGGTGCGAGGGTGAACTCACCCTGCGCGACCTGCGCCGGCTCCAGCAACTCAGCGCCGATCAACCCGGCGCTCCCGCACGCACCAACGGTGAGGCCGCTTCAGAGCCTCGAGCGCCGAGGTCGGATCGTGACTAGCCCGCAAGCAGGGGAGCCCACCTATGCGGAGTTGTGGGAGGCCACCGTCGCCGCGCTCGGACAGGCCGCTCAGCTCACCCGGGTCGGCCCCGACGGCCCCGAACCGATCGACTTCGCCGACTTCCTCGCCTCGGGGTTGCGGTAGGTGGCCGCCGAGGTCGGTGGGATCCGCCGGTTGATCACCGGCCGGCCCGGCTCCTTGAAGGTGGCCCTGGCCGCCGGAACATGGCAGGACCGGCCATGAACGGGCGCTGGCTCAAGGCGCTGGCGGTGTGGCCGCACGTGGGGATCTCGTGGCTGCTGTGGCTGGTCTTCGGCGCGGCCCTGCCTCCATGGCCGGGCGCGATCGTGTTCTGGGGATCGGTCGCCATCTCGATCGCCCTGGGTGCGGGTGCGCTCGAGAAGCTCGGCTCACGGCTCCTCTATGGCGCCCACGAACCCTCGCACGAGCAGCTGCGCCGGCTCGCCGTCCCGCTTCGGCTCGTCGAGGACCGCACCTCGGTGGCAGGCATCCGCCTCACCGTGGGTCGCACCGGCCTGCCGGCCTGTGGCGTCGGCCGGCGCACCGTGGTCCTCGACCCGTCCGTGGTGGACGACTACCGGGCCCAGCGGTTGAGCCACCAGGAGGTCGCCGCCCTCATCGCCTACTCGGTCGGTCGGCTTCGGTACGGCCTGCCTCGCTTCGATCTACTGGTGGCGTTCTGGCGGGCGCCGTGGGACTTCATCCGAAGCCTGTTCGTCGGCACCGGCAAGGCGCTTTCGTGGGTGCCTTTGGGCAAACCGGTGTGGCGCGCCCGGTTCATCACCGGCGCGATCGCCGTGGTCCTGGAACTGCAGGCCGGACGGCCGGCGTCCGCGGTCATCTGCGGGGTGTTCGTCGCCCTGACTTACCTGTTGCCCGCCTGGAGGCGACGCTGGGAAGCGCACCTGTCCGACGTCGCGGATCAGTTTGTAGCTGACCTGGGACTCGCTCCGGCGCTGGTGCGCTACTTGAGCCGTTTCCCCAGCGACACCGCCCTGCTCGATCGCATCGACAAGGTCACCAACGCGACGACGGTGCACGCCGACCCTGGAACGGGCGGCTTGCACCGACGCTGGTATTGGCAGGAGCTCGCCAAAGTGAGGTGACCCGCCGTCCGGCGTCGCCTTGTCAGCGGAACGGCAACTCTGACCGCTCGACCGAGTGGCCCCGCGCCGTCAGGTCGCTCGCGATCTCGTCGGCCCGTTCTGCGGGGAGGATCAGGAATTCGCCGTTGAGCACGCTGTCGGCCTCCTCGCCGGCGTACTTGGCGATGAGCTCCTTGGGGAACCAGTTCAGCATGGTGGCCTGCAGCCATTCGGGGTAGTCGCCGTCGGCGTAGCCGGCAAGGTTGTCGGGGTCGAACCGGGCGGCCGGGTCGTACTCGTCCTCGTCCAGTTCGTTGTAGTCGACGATGTCGTCCCAGTCCTCGGCGGTCAGCTGGGAGCGGAACTCCCCCCAGGTCGTCGCGGTGTCGCACGCCTGGCGGATACGGGCCACCGACTCGGCCTTGGCCTTCTCGGCGAACACGACGCCGTCGATCTCGATGCTGGTGGTGTACAGGATCTCCACGGGCCCTCCTTCATACGTGCCGTTCTCGGGTGATCTTCATCCTGCCGTGCGGGTCTGACAGTCCAATCGAGGCGCCGGACCCGCGCGGCGCCCGGGCTCCTTCGATGGAACGCGTCCACGTCCACGGTTGTGCCACGCGCGCTGATTCGAGGCGTTGGAAGGTCCCTGCCCGGGGGGATTGGGCAGGGACCCCGGGCGAGCGTACACGCACTGCGCGGTTTGGCGGACTCCACTGATGCAGTTCACGGACCTACTGGCCGATCCCGTGCGGCGCGGATCGCTGCCCGGATCTCGGCCACGAACTCCAGACGCTTCTCCGCCGTCACAGGCGGGCCGTTGGTGGGCGGTGGTGTCCCGGCGAGCCGGTCGGCGGCACATCCGGCGCAGCGCGAGGCTGCCCGCTGGTGGACAAGGCAGAAAGCCCCCGCGGGCTCGTCACCACGAGAGTCGAGTTGGTCGGGCCAGTGGCTGCCGAACTCGTCAGCCAGGACACCCGGAGTCCGCAGTCGCGGGTTTCCGCAGACGTGCAGCAGTGCGGCCAGAGCGTCGGCGACATCGCGGTGCCGAACCCGGTGCAGCGCTGCGGCGATCCCGGCCTGGCCCCAGTCGGGGCGGATCCGATGGCCAAGGTGCGCCAAGGCGGAGACGTCGAGGTTGCTCAACCCCTCGTCAGCGTTCGTTTGAGGGCCTCCACCCTCGCGCGCGTCAGCTAAGTGACGTTCATGATCATGGCGTGGCGATCCACCGCCCAACGCGGGCCGATCGCCCTCTTCTTCTCCTTCTCTTTCTCCTTCTCTTTCTTGCGATTCGCCTACCCGATGCCGACCCGATTCGCCCTCCCGATCGGGTACCCGATCGCCTACCCGAGGTGGAGGACGCATTGTGGGCAGTTGGGATCGACCAGGCCGCGGCGGGCGTGCCAGCGTTCGTGGTTGCCACGGCGTCCGTGGTCGGATTGCCGGGTGGCGGCCAGCTCCTCGGTCCAGGAGGCGGGGTTCCACTTGTCCCAGCCTCGGATCTGCCAGCCGTCGCCGACCCGCACCCACAACCCGGGGGTGCCAGCCTGCTCGAGCCGGGCCACCGACCGGGCGACGTTGCGCAGGCCGACGGCCACCACGTCCAGGTCGTAGTCGGGGATGAACCCGTCGGTGCGCGCGCCGCGGGCGTAGGCGAGGCCGCGCAGGAACAGCAGTTCGGCGTCCGGCCCGGCGGAGCGGATGTCGCGGTCGCGGGCGTAGTTGACGCTCAACGGCACGAACGGCCCGGGGATTCGCCGGTTCACCGGACGGGACGCAGGGCCAGCGCACGGACCAGATCGGTGCGCCCGGCCGCGGCCAATCGGGCCTTGAGCGCGGTAGCGTGCCGCAGCCCGAGCCGACGGGCGATCCCGTCGGGGGTGTCGGTGCCCAGCAGCCATTCGACCTCGTCGATGAGGACGTCGAGGTGGGACGCCGCGACCTCCCGGCAGGCACCGCACACCTGGGCGCCACGCGGGAATTGGGAACCGACCCGCCACTGATTGCAGCGAGCGCAAAGCCGTTCATGCGGGTGTCTTGCTGTGGTGGTGGGGCTGACCCGGTTCTGGGCGCGGGTGGAACGACGTGCCATGGCGATTCCTCCTGAGGTTCGGATGCTCCGACGCCCTCCATAGGCAGCTCGCGGCCGCCTCCGCGGTCACCGGGCGCCCGACCTGTCCCTCGAATCAGAAACCGGTCGTGCCTCGCAGACCGACAAGTGGCCCCTGACCCGCGGCCGCGTCCTTCCGGTCGATGGGGACGATCAAGGAGGGCCGTTGAACGACACGATCGAGCTGAGCCTGGCACTGGGCCACCTGCGCAACGCCGCCGCAGGGTTCCTCAGGCAGCCGGACCCGACCGGGGAGGCCATGTTCCTGGCGGCGGAGTGCCTGGACGTCGAATGCCTGGTCACCGAGCTCGGCGTCCTGCCCGAGTGGCTACCCGACGACGGCGCCACCCCGTCGGAGTGCCTGGCGCGATCCGTCGAAGTGCTGGAGAGCGCGCCGGCGAGCGCAGTGCCGCTGGGAGTGTGGGCAGCGGTCAAGGCCCTCCACGACAAGGCGCTCTGACGTGGCCGTCACCGTCGGCGACCTGCTGGAGGGACTGCGGTCGCTCTCACAAGACCTCGTCGATCACCGCCGCGGCGAGTCCGCGCAACGGTCCGCGGAGACGGATCTGGGCGAGTGGCCGGCGCTCGCGTCCGCCACAATCCGGGTCTTGGACCTGGTGCCGCTGCCGGAGCGGTGGCGAGATGACAACGCCTCTCTGCGCGCGATCCTCACCCGCGTTGCCACCGGCGAAGCCCAACCCACGGCTCAGACCCCGAGGCCGGACGCAACCGAAGAAACAACGGTCCTTGCGTCCATGACGGTGCGGATCGGCGTCATCGCCGACATGCTCGTGGGCCAACCCACCGCAGACACAACGCGGGACGAGTCGGCAGCTCTGGTGCTCTTGGCCGGGGTGCTCGCCCCCGTCCACCACGCCGCCCAGTCAACCCTGCACTCGATCGGCAACCAGCACGACTCGGATGCCGCCTGGCTCCTGCAACGCGTCGCCACGCACACCGAGGGGTTCGCCAGGATCGGCGGCTACGTGCGCGGCGGCCGGTACGCCGACCTGATCGCGATCCCGCCCGGTGAGGACTCTCTCGAGGCAGCGCTCGCCACCTGGCAGAGGGTGAGCCATCAGGTCCTTGCCCTACGTCGCGGCGCCACCGGGCTGGCCATGCAGACCGTCGCCGGTGACCTGATGATCCTCACCGCTGCGGCCGCCCACACCGTCCACGCCGCCGAGACCCTGGGCATCGTCCCCCCAGAACCCGACCGGCTGACGACGAAGACGCTCACCGACGCCCACACCCACTGGCGCGAGCTCGCCGCCTGGCCGACCTTCGTCCGCCTCGACGGACTTCGCACCCCCGACCACGAGGACGCCTCCCGCACACTCCGCCGGCACATCACCACCCTGCTCCGCGACGGACGCGACTGGGCCGTCCCCGACGTCATCGCGAACCGAGCCGACCCGACGGCCTTGCTTTCGACGATGCGCCGGGCCCTCCACACCGGCACAGCGGTCGCCGCCAGCCACGAACGGGCGCTCACGCAACTGGTCCACAACGGTGGCCAGTTGTGGATCGCTGCCCTCGCCCTGGGGCTGCCGCAGCATCACGGCGGCGAGGTCTACCAAGCCCGCAACCGCCGGCGCTGGCTCCCCATGCCTGCAGGAGAAGCGCACGGCCTCGAACTGCTGCAACAAGCCCAGAACGCCACTCGCCTCACCGAACGAGCCGGGACCTTCCTGGACTACACAACCCCACTGGCCAGATCGGTCAACCGCGGGAGAACCGGCACAGCACCAAGTGAGACCCCCCTGCCCCACGCCGCCCCGGAACCGGCGTCAGTCGAGTGGGAGATCGTGGAAGCTGCCCCAGTCAGCGCAGCGCACCGCCGCCCAATCCCCTGGCAGAGCCACACACCCGCGTCTCCATCCCTGAGCAGGTGAACGAGGCCGCGATCGGGTCGGACGCGCTGCTCGGTGAGCCATTCCTGGCAGAACCTGCGCGGCTGGTGACCCCTCGCAGGGGTTGTGAGCCTTCAGGAGGTCGGGAGGCCAGAGCCGCTGGCCAGAAGGAGGAATCAACCATGACCGCGCAGCCGACCACCACCGTCCGTCGCACCCGCACTGCCACCGCGGCCGCGGACCGCAAGCCCACCTGGATCAGCTACCCCGACGCCGCCGAACTCACCACCCTCTCGGTCCGCTCACTCAAGCGCCTCACCGCTTCCGGCAAGCTCCGCTGCTACGTCGTCGGCGGCAAGGTCCTGCGGCTCAAGCTGAGCGACGTCGAGGCGCTGTTCGTGCCCGCCGACCAGTGCCGCGGCTGGTGAGGGGTGGTCAGTGTCTGGGAAGCCAGATTGTGAACGCTAACCCACGATCAGAGTCCATCCAGGGAAGGAGAGCCAATCAACTCCACTGCTGAGCAGTGCTGCCATTGCAGGTCAGGATCTCAATCCTCGTGCCGTTCGCCGTGCCGCCGCCGACGGCACTCAAGCACAGGCTTGCCGCCGCGGCTGGACGGATGGTCCGGTCCGCTCGCACCTGCCACTTCTGGGCGGTCGTGCCGTTGCAGCCGTAAGACTGAACTCGCGTGCCTGACCTCAACGCACCGCCGAGGATGTCCAGACACATGCTGCCGAACACCTTGAGCGTCGTCCCGTTGAAGAGCCAGCGTTGCGCGTTGGTGGCGTTGCAGTCATACAGCTGTGTCGGGGTGCTCGGTTGCGTGCTACCGCCCTGCACGTCAAGGCATCGCCCTGAACGGGTGTTAGTCAGCTCCGCCCCTCGATTAACGCTGCTGACCGATAGATCCTTCGGGTAGGAGGTGCCGCGCTCAACGGTGCTGATGATATTGCGCGACTTCTGCGAGGAGCAGTAGACACCAGCCCAGTGAAGATGAACCTGTGTCCCATTGAGGCTCCCGTTGGCTGATGCGCCCGAGTAACCGATCACCTGCCCCTTGAGGACTCGCTGCCCCTTGTCGACGACAGTGCTACTCAGGTGGGCGTATTGACTGCAAGCGTCACCGCCGTGGTCAATCAACGCCATGATGCCTGCCTTGCCACTCCAGCCCTCGAAGTAGATCGTGCCTGTCTCCGAGGCCACTATGGGTGTTCCATGGGCCACTGCCCAATCCACGGCCGTCCTGTTGTAGTCATCGTTGTGAGAGTAAGAGCCACCAGGGGACTGGCTGATTCTGGCGACGGTGCCTGCCTTGAACGGTATGGAGGCGCCTACCTTGACCGCGGCGCGAGCAGGTAGGGGAATGGCGCTGGCGAGCAGCAGGGTGAGAATCAGAGCCACTACTGATCGGGGTGCCCGGAACATGTGATCTCCTGGAGTTGTCGGGTTTCCACGGCCCATGGGCCGTTGCGCATGGGGGACGCGCTCGGGCCACGATCCTTCCACAGGGATGGGCTGATGAGGCCGGAAATACCCCAGAACACGGTTCGATCAGGCCTGAGTTTCAATCTCGAGCGCAGTATCGGGGCTCTTGGTTCCACTTGTCCCGTGGAAGGCTGGATTGAGTTTCGTTCCGCGGCGCACCGCGTGCACCCGCACGTCCTCGCTGGTGGAATCAAATGACGGGCTGGTGCTCGGCTCCCTACCCTTGAACAGCAGATGACACCTCTCCAGCCCGATTCAAGCCCACAGCCTCGCACTCGCTCGTGTCGTTGTGCGTCACTCGCAGCTGACGACCGCGCCCGAGCCACGCCCAGCCTGTGTTGAGGACGCGAGTTCAGGGAGCCCGGCCCTCGTGGAGGCCGCCTACGTCCACTCGCAGGTCCCGCCTCGGGCCGAGTCCGGTCTGGACTCCAGCGGGCGATACTGTGCTTCGACGATGGCAAACGCCGTGCTCGCCTATTTCGGGTTGCGGATTCGAGACCAATGATCAGATCGGAACCTGTGTGCGCCAAGGGACGCCGGTTCTTCCGGATGGATGCGACCTCGTCGTTCTGGTGTCGTGGCGGTGAGTGAAGCAGGCGGCAGCCTGATCCGGGGAGCGCCGGGAGGGTGCGAGCAGCCGCGGCGAAGTCAGGACGGTCCAGCACTGTCTGACGGGCCGGTCTGGTTGCGCGTGTTCCACTCCAGGGGGCCTGTTCGTAGGCTTGACTAGTTGCGCATCGGCCGTTGCCCGCTCGAGTGGCGCAGAGGAACGACGGGGGAGAAGAGTGGCAGTGACGTTTCCCAAGAAGGGCAACCGGGTGCTTCTTCCGGGGGACCGCCACTGGGTGACCGTCCGCATGGTCGACGGGGAGAAAGGCGGAGACCTGTCCCTGGCGGTCGTCGATGATGCAGGCAAAACTCGGCTCGTCGACCTGGCGTGGCCCCAGGTTGCCCAGATTCGGACGCTGACCCAGGACCTATCCGCCGACTCGGCCCGGGTACTCGCGGGCATGTGGACGCACTGGATGTCCGCGGCCAACCACAATGCCCGGACGACCATGCTGGCGGCGACAACGCTGCGTCCCTACATCCACCAGGCGAACGCGGTCTACGGGGCGATGTTGCCGCAACCGTTGATGAGGTTCCTGCTGGCTGATGAGCCGGGAACCGGCAAGACGATCATGGCCGGCATGTATCTACGCGAAATGCAGCGGCTCGGTCTCATCCGCAAGGCCTTGGTGGTCGTGCCCGCCGGGTTGGTGACAAAGTGGCAGACCGACTTCGAGCGGTTCTTCGGCGGAGGTCTGCGTCGCGTCACCGCTGACACGGTCCGCGAGCATGCCCTCGACGTGGATCACGACATGTGGATCGTGTCGTTGGAGTTGGCGGCCATGAACGGGAACGTTCAGGATGCCCTGCGGCCCGATAAGGCTGGCTGGGACGTGGTGGTCTTCGACGAAGCCCACCGGCTGACACCGACCGCCACCTCCTTCATGCGGGTCGGTCGCCTGCTGGGCGTGCCGGCCCCCCGGGTGCTCTTGATGACAGCCACCCCGCACCGGGGCAAGGAGTGGTACTTCCGGCATCTGCTGCATCTGGTGGACCCGGAGGTGTACCCGGATCCGGGGATGACCGAGCCGAAGGATGAGCACGATCTGCCCAAGTTGAGGCCCGGTCCGATCCACTTCCTGCGCCGGATGAAGGAGGCGTTGGTCCACAATGACGGCCAGACCCCCCTCTTCAAGGGCCGGACCGCGACCAATCTGGCGATCCCCTTGGCGGCGGCGGAGTCGTCACTGTACGAGCAGGCCCTGGACATGGTGGACGCCTACTTCCCCTCGTCGGCCCAGCCGCTGGCACGGATGGTCTACGGCAAACGGGCTGCTTCGACGTTGCATGCGCTGCGGGAAACCCTGCAACGACGCCGCGGGCACATGGGCGACACTGTGACAGTTTCCCCGGACACCAGCGTCGATCCCTACGACCCCGACGTGTTGGAGGGCGAGGAGGAAGCGAAGGTCACGCACGCCGACTCGGTCGCGGCACGGCAGGAGAAGAAGGCCATCAGCGCCCTGCTCGACCAAATCGACCAGGTACTCGCCGGCGCGTACACCCCCTCGAAGTGGCACGAACTGGTCGGCACGGTGCTCGGCGCCAACGGCATCGCCCCGGGTGGCGTGGAGCAAGCCGTCATCTTCACCGAGTACGCCGACTCGGCCACCTGGATCGAGCAGCGGCTCGTGGCCGACGGCTACACGGCCCGCGTCTACTCGGGGCGGTTGGCGACCCCCGAGCGGGACCAGGTGCGTGAAGCGTTCATGCGCGGCGAGTATCAGATCATCGTGTCCACGGACGCCGGCAACGAAGGCATCGACCTGCAGTCAGCGCACGTCCTGGTCAACTACGACATCCCCTGGTCGCTGGTCCGGCTAGAGCAGCGCATGGGCCGCATCCATCGCGTCGGCCAGGAGCGGGATGTGTTCTTGTACAACCTCGTGGCCACGGACACCCGCGAGGGCGACACTATCCTCCGACTCCTGGAGAACTTCGTGACGGCCGCCAATGAACTTGGTGGCCAACTGTTCGACTCCTTGTCGCTGGTTGCTGAACTGTCGGGCGTCACCATGGAAGCGTGGCTGACGGCTCTTTATGGCAATGACCCGGAAGCCCGCCAGAACGCACTCGCCGCCGCGGCCGCCGTCAAGGCCGCGGATTTGAAGAACCGGGCTGTCACTCTCGCCGAGGAGGACAAGGAACTCGCCAGTGCTGTTGATGCCCGCGCAGCCCTCACCCTCATGCAAGATGACCTGCTGGAACGCATCAATCCCGCCATCGTCGACGCCTACCTGCGCCGGTTGGCCGACGCCGAGGACCTGACCGTCAAAGGCACCGCCCACGGCTCCAACGCGATCCTCAATCTCACCCGTCCCGCCGGCCTCCCCGACAGCCTCACCGGTCAACGGCGCGGCACCACCGCCACCATTGCCACCAGCGGCGAGGAACTCGTCGACGTGCGCCGCCAAGTCGACACCACCGGAGTGGTCATCCTCGGCCCCGGCGAACCCGGCTTCAGCGACCTACTCGCGCTGACCCGCAGCGAGTTCGACCCGGACCTCTATCAGGGTGGCGCGGTCGACGACATCACCAGCCTCACCGGCTACGACCTGTACGCCTACACCGCCACCTTCACCGAAGCAGCCGGCAAGAAGACCACCCAGTGGGCCTCGCTCATCCGGGTCGACCCGGACGGGACTGCTCGCCGGGTCCGCTGGGAGACCCTGGCCAACCTGACCCCCTCCACTACGCCGGCAGGAGCGACCAACCCAGCGCGCGATCACCACGCCTTCACGATGGCCGTGGCATCGGCCCGCGAAGACGAGGCTGCTCAACGGAAGGTCCGCACCGACTGGTTCGCCAAAGCCAAGAGCGACTTGAACACCCTGGCCTTCCAGTTGACCAAGAACCTCGCCGGCGATGACAAGCGAACCCAGTTCCAACGCATCCAGGCCAGCACCAAGGCACGCCTCGCTGAACTCGAGCGACTCATCGAAGTGTCCGTCACCGAGCCACGACCTGTCGGGCACCTCCGCGTCCACGGCGGCGCCGAAGAACCTGCCCTGGAAGAGAAGAACAGCGAACAGATCGCAGTCCACCTGGTAGCCACCCTGCTGGCCGACAAGGGCTGGGACGTGGTCGACGTCCAGACCGAGAGTCGTGGCTACGATTTACGAGCCCGCAAGGGCGCCCACCAGCGACTGGTTGAGGTCAAGGGAATCTGGGGCAGCGCCGCCACCCAGGGGATCAGAATGACCGGCAACGAGGTCCTCATCGCCACCCAGCATCGCAGCGACTACTGGCTTTACGTCGTCGACCAATGCCAACACGGAGGCACCCTGTTCGGGGTCTACCCCGACCCGATCGGTACCCTCGGTTCGGCCATGACCGGTGAGGCCGTCATCAAGGTGCCCGGCAAGGCACTCAAAGACAACGCCACCACGGAAGCGAGCAGCACATGACCCGCCTGATCGAACGCTGGTTCCCCTGCAAGGAGGTCTCTGAGAACAGCACCGCAGGCTGGGGCTCCGGCAACACCGAACGGGCACTCTTCACGTGGTTCGCGGCCCGCCCCACCGCCCAAGCCAAAGCAGCGGTGATCTGCTCGCTGCTTCCGTGGCCCGAGGAAGAAGCCGAACAGAAGCGACTGCAGGACTTGGTCAAGCTCGCCATGAGCGGCCGCTTCGCCGCCTGGGACGAACTCCGCACCGAGATCCTGGCAGCCAACCCCGCCGGCGCCAGCGTCCTGGACCCCTTCTCCGGCCGCGGCATGATCCCCTTGGAGGCCGCCCGCCTCGGCCTCGAATCCCACGCCATCGAATACGCCCCGGTCGCAGTCCTCGCCTCCCACCTGCTCACTGACTACCCCTTCCGCGACTGGACCAACGAACCCGAACTCCCCTTCACCGCCAACGCAGAAGCCGCCCACGTCCTGGACTTCAAGCACAGCGAGACCCCGGCAGACCGTTACCAACGCGACGTCGAAACCGTGCTTAGCCAGGTGGGCCGTCGCCACGGGAAATCCATGGCCGAGTTCTACCCCGCCGTGGACGGCAAGCATCCCTGGGGCTACCTGTGGGCGGTCACCCTGCCGTGCCAGGAATGCGGTCGACGCTTCCCCCTAGTCGGCTCCTACAACCTCCGCCTTCCCTCAATAAGGAGGGCCACCCGGACTCGCGCACAGCACAACGATCCCGGTCAGTCCTACTACATCGCCGCAGACTCAGCCGCCGGAACCTTTAGCGCCGTAGTCCACGACGGACCACCGCGGAAGACCCCCACCCTGGCGAACCCCATCGTCAGCGGCAAGAAAGCCAGAGGCAAGACGGCCATCTGCCCCTTCTGCGGATACACCCACCCGCTGGAGACCCACAAACGTCTAGCGCAGGACGGCCTTGGGCACGACGCGCTCCTCGTTGTCGTCGATCACGATGAGTTGGTTGGGCGGGCGTTCAGGACGCCGAGTCCTGAGGAGGAATGCGGGGCAAGGGCTGCCTCGGATGCTTTGCGGCGGGAACCTGGGTTTTCGCCGGTCCTTCCGGCCATCCCTGACGAAGATATCCCGCTGAACTCCGGTGCAACTATTCGCCCCCAGCTCTACGGCGCCCGCACATATGGCGATCTCATGGTCGATCGACAAACCGTCTACTTCATCAGAATGGCCCGTGTCGTCAACGACGTTGCGGTGGAACTTCGCCACGCGGGACTGAGCAGCGACTACATCAGGGCGCTGACGGGGTGTGCATCGGCGGTGGCCGCACGGATTCTGAAGTTCAGCACGCGAGGCGCCAGGATGCGCACCACGCCAGGCGCTGGACTGATAGACCACATCTTCGCCAACGAAAGCACCATCGCTTTCTCTTATGATTTCTTTGAAGTGGGGCTCTCGGACGGCCCCGGATCTTGGCCAATGATGTCGAGCAGCACGATCTCGACTCTTGCGAGTCTGAAACCGTCGGTTGGGGGCCGACCAACAGATATCGTGCATGGCTCAGCCACGCAGCAGCCATACGCTGCAGGGTCGATTGTGGCGGTTGTGACGGATCCGCCCTATGACGCCATGGTCTACTACACCGATTCATCGGACCTCATGTACGCATGGCTGAAGCGTGTATTGATCGCCAGTTGGCCGGAGATGGCTGTTACTCCCGATGAGCGTGGGCTGCAAGACAAGGCTCACGAGATCATCGTCATGGATCACAACAAGACTCCTGGCGAGCACCGGACTCGTGAGCACTACGACAAGCTGATCTCCCAGGCTTTCGCTGAGATGCGGCGGGTGGTCCGCGACGACGGTGTTGTCACGATCGTGTTTGGGCACGGTGATCCCGAGGTATGGCAGCGACTGCTTGGCGCGATCACGGGGGCCGGGTTGGTACTGACCGGCTCATGGCCGGCCAACACCGAATCTGGTGGCCAGCAGGGCAAGGCCAATATCACGACGACCTTGACCATGCCCTGCCGACCCGCCGCTCCGAATCGGCCCGAGGGGCGCAAGGCCCAGGTTGAGGCGGAGGTGAAGGCTGAGGTGGCGGCCCGGATCGACATGTGGGAAGCCTCCGGGCTGGCGCCGACCGACATGCTGATGGCCTCAGCGGGGCCGGCCATGGAAGTGGTCGGGCGGTATTCGCAGGTGCTCGACATCACCGGCGAGCGGGTTGATCCAGCCGACTACCTCGTGGTCGCCCGGCGGGCAGTGCGGGAGAACGCCAAAGTCGAGATCGACCATCAGCCGCTGGACACCTTCGATGCGCGAACCCGGTTCGCGTTGTGGTGGGTGAAGCTGTTCGGGAAGACCGAGACGGCCAAGAGCGAACTCCGGTGGCAAACCCTGGCCGATGATCTCGAGCTGACTGCCGTCCGCGACCTCGTCCCCGAAGCGAGCAAGGGCGTCATGTTCACCAACGCCGCGAAGACGCACTTCCACATCACCCCGGAGTCGCCGGTGATCGACGTGGCGTTGACGATGGCGAAGGCTTGGCCTGAAGGAGCGGATGCGGTGGGCCAGGTGCTAGCGGCCGCCGACAAGGACACCGACCCATATCTGTGGGCCGCGATCACCTTCTTGGCCGACCGCCTGCCCGACTCGGATCCCGACGCGATCGCGTGGACGAAGATCGTCCGGAACCGTGCCGCGGTGAGTGGTGCGGCGAAGGGAGCCCATGCGGCGGCCGCGGACCAGAGAGCTGCGAGCCTGCAGGATGTTCTCGACTTCATCCCTGAGGCTTGAGATGGCGTTCGACGGAGAGCGGAGTAGGTCATGAGTGTCGTCCCGTGGTGGCAGGCGTTGGAGATCCGCCCGGAAATCACCAGTGCTTCCGGGCAAATCGAGGACGTGCAGATGTCCCTCGGTGCGGCGGTCACCCCACCCGAAGGCGTGCCAGCCCCGGCCTACGCCGATCCGGTCTACTACGGACAGATCACACATCCCACCGGCAGGCTGACGGCGCTGCTGGCTGACATCGCGGTCCGACTCGCCGGCGGTCCCGATGGCTTCAACAAGGCCGGCGCACTCACTCGGCTGAACCAGGGGATGGGCGGCGGCAAATCCCACGCTGAGATCGGCGCGTGGCATCTCGCCGCTCACCCCGAACAATTCCTGGCCACCGACATTGGCCAAGCTGTCGCCGCCGCTGCCACCGACAAGCTCGGCAAAGAACTCCCCGGTGACCTCAACCACCCGCTGGTGGTGGTCCTCGACCTGGACAACGGGACTCCCGGGGTGCGCCGCGAGGATGTCGACGGCCCCTACGCCAAGACCCTGTACGAGAAGTTCTTGTGGCGACTGTTCGGTGGAAACGCCGACCGGTTCACCCAGTTCCGGGCCCACTGGTCGGACAAGGCGAAGATCAAGGAAGCCCTCGCCACCCAAGGCCGTCCGGTGCTGATCGTGGTCGACGAGATCATGGACTACATCGGCAACGGGCTCTCCGGTGCCGCCGACGCCCAGCTGGCCTCCCAGGACATGGCGTTCCTGCGGGCACTGCTGGACAGCGTCAACGACGTGCCCTTCGTGGCCATGCTGGTCGCGATGATCGACGCGGAGAAGGACCGCATCTCGTTGCAGGCAGACGCGAAAGACCGCCAACGGGACCTTCATTCCTTGCTGGAGCGGAACGGGCGATCGGCCACCGTCAATGAGGACACCGACTTCACGGCCATTCTGCGCCGGAGGCTCTTCACCCACGACGCGTCCCCGGCGGTGATCTCCGCCACGGCGAAGGGCTTCGAGTCGGTGCTGAAGGACCCCGGGTGGAGCAAGGTGTTCGCTGCTTTGAACGCCGATTGGGCCACGGACTGGGACCGAGCGGTGGCGCGTTCCTATCCGTTCCATCCGCAGCTGATGCACCTGGCCGAGCAGGAGTGGGCCAAGAACGCCGGCTACCAGAACGTGCGCTCCACCATCCGAGTCTTCGCCGCAACGGTGTACGCGCTGCGCCAGCGCGCCCAGATGGGGGGATGGGCGCCGTTACTCATCGGTCCTGGCGACCTGCCGCTGTGGAACAACGAGGTGCGCGAGGCCTTGCTGGGCTCGGGGCTTATCTCCGACATCAGTCTCGAGGCCAACTACCGTTCGATCATCCAGGGCGACATCACGAATCTTGCCGACAGTGCAGCCCCCAGCGGGCAAGCCCGGGCCCTCGACCGAACCATCACTGTCAAGGAACATTGGGGTGTTGCGAATCCGCACGCTCACGAACGCGCGGCCACCATGGTCGCTGTGGCGTCCCTCATGCCTCGCGGGGCGGGACGGCGGGGTGCGTCGGAACCTGAGATCAAGATCGCCTCCAGCCTGCCGACCATCACCTACTCCGTTGGGGACGCTGACGGCGTCATCGCCCGGCTGACTGACATCAACTCGGAGGCCTCGATGGCGTCCGCGGAGGCCATTGAGGGCAAGGGTGGCCAGCCCCGGCGGTACTACCTCAACCCCGAGACTGGCGCCAAGGTCGTGTATCGGCAACATCGCCAGTCCGTCACCAACCAAGACCGGGACGACCTCATCGCCACCACGGTGCAGGCGATCACCAGCAGCGGACCGTTCAACAAGACCCTGTTCGTCGATTCCGATCGGGCACTGGCGACCGATGAGGAAAGGCGGGACGCCGCCCGCGACACCCTGCTCAACTTCGGAGTCGACCACGCCCGCACCAATCGCCTGATCGTCCTGGACCCGGCCGGCTTCTCGCTGCGCAACGGGATGAGCGAGGCGACCCTCGCCGCAGTCGAGTCAGCCGCTGGGGTGGGAGCGGCACCCGCCACGGTCACCTGGGCCTCGTCTGCGGTCTACGCAGTCGTGAACACGCAACGCCGCCGGGCCGCGCGCGAGGCGGCCGCCGACTATCTGGCCTGGCAACGTACCTACGGGTCGCCAGAGTTGGCGGCGAACCACTCGGCGAAGGAGACCGCCCGCAAGCGCATGGATGAGTCGAGCGAGGCGCTCAAGCGGAACCTTCGTCGGGCGTACCAACACATCCTGTACCTCGCCCAACACACTCCGGACACTCCGCGCCAGGTCGTCGAGCTGACCCTCGATAACGATGCCGAGACGTCCTTGAACGGGACCACTGTCTGGAAGGAACTCGCTGAGAAGGGGAAGGCCTTCGAAGGGGCCAAATTCACGCCCAAGGCGTTGCTGATCAACTTGGTGGACGCCGACTACGGACGTCCCCTGAGCGAATTGCGGGACGCATTCTTCCAGTCACCACGGCTTCCGCTTCTGCCTGGCGGGGAGAGGGACCTGCAGTCCGCTATCTTCTCTGCGGTCCTGGCCGGCGAGTTGCGGCTCGTAGGCGCCGACGGGGTTGAGAAGGTCGTCGATTCCGCTGACACGATCAACCTGTCCAGCCAAGGCCTCCGCCTCGCCAAGCCGCTACCCAAAGAGCCCTGCCCCAAGTGCGGGAAAGCGAATTGTGACGGTAACTGCTCGGTGGTTCCGGTGGCCTGCGCCAAGTGCGGGAGAAGCGATTGCAGTGGCACCTGTCCGTGCCCAGAGTGCGGCAAGCCCACCTGCAACGGCACCTGCGAAGCCCCCGCGCGGCTGGTCCAGGCGAAGTTCACCCTGACGACCGTGGTCGATGACGTCACCCGCGCTGACGTCCTCGAACTGGTCGGCAGCCTGTACAGCGGACTCATGGACGCCAAGATCACCTACCTCACCGCCACGATCCATATCGTGACGACTGAAGAGCAGGCTCAAGAGGTCCAGACGGCCGCGGGCGCCGCGGGCATCGTGGTGACCGTCAAACCGGCGAACTAGAGAGGAATAGGCCCAGTGTCAGGCTTCCGTCACGTTTTCGTCAGCGGCTCCTGCCGGCGCGCGAACGAAAGCACACCCTTCAGCGGGAGTGCGTTGCTGTCCCCGTTGGTCACGTGGTGCGCGGAGTGTCGTCTTCGAAGGGACGTTCACTCGCCTCAGTCAGCTGGTGGCCGGTCAGTAATCGGTACCCACCCGGGCGAGTCCACTCGAGAGGCTGACCGATGAAGGGATCCCCACTGGCGGATCGAGAGATCATCGTCGCAATGGTTACGCCACTTGGTTGCCCAGCAGACGAAACAGAAGACGCCTTCAAGGACGCATTCGCTCGGCACGAATACAGCTGCCAGCCGCTACGCATCAGCCTGTTGCTTGACGATGAAGTGCCGGACGCAGCGGTCGCTGGCGCGGCATCCGTCCCGGAACGATTGATGGATAAGGGTGACCTGTTTAGACGGCAGTACGACAGCGACGGTGCTTGTGCCTACATGGCCGCTCAGAGGATCGCGATGCAGCGTGAGGAAGCCACGGGGGACCCCGCGAAGCATCGGCCGCGATATGTAACTCTCGTCCGGAGCCTGAAGACACCCGGTGAGGTCAGGGTACTGCGCCAGATCTACGGCCCTCGTGTGATCGTCGTCGGAGTGAGCGCCTCGCCAGAGGCGCGGCGCGCGGAACTGACCAAGGACCTGCGGAAGACCTTCGAGAAGGAGGCAGCGGAAACTCGAGCTTCTCAGCTATTAGAACGTGACGAGAAGGATGAACGCGCGCGATTTGGCCAGAGAACGCGGGACGCCTTTCAACTTGCTGATGCCTTCGTTGCAGTGGGGTCGACCGAGGATCGATCGACGGTGGACAGGCTCGTCGACCTGCTGCTTGGTGACCCGTATCAGACGCCAACGCGCGATGAGCAGGGTATGTTCAGCGCTTGGGGTTCGCGGTTCAGGTCATCGGCTGCCGGGCGGCAAGTCGGGTCTGCGATCGTTGATCGCTTTGGGGAAGTGGTCGCTCTCGGCTGCAACGACGTCCCCAAGCCTGGGGGCGGGCAGTACTGGGCCAACGACGGTGATGATCGCCGGGACTTCCAGTTGGGTTTTGACGCTAACGACCGCGGTAAGCATGGCGCAGCATCGAGCTTATTGGCTGCACTTCGTGACGCGGGTTGGCTCGCGCCTGAACTGGCGAAGAGTCCAGCGCAGACACTCGCGGACGAAGCGCTGCAGGAGGGGGGGCCGCTGGACGGGAGTGAACTGGCGGACCTGATCGAGTATGGACGGATCGTGCATGCAGAGATGGCAGCTCTCATGACGGCTGCTCGATCGGGTAGGCCGGTCGAGGAGTGCACTCTATTCACGACCACCTACCCCTGTCACGAGTGCGCACGACTGATAATCGCCGCGGGAATCCGTCGGGTGTGCTTCGTGGACCCGTACCCCAAGTCGCGTGCTTCAGAGTTGTACGACTCGATGTGGGGACCGGGTGGGGCGGCTGGCACCGTTCTGGTGGAGCAGTTCACTGGAGTAAGCCCTCGCATGTTCTCCACGCTGTTCGAGGCCTCGAACCGCTCGAAGAACGTAGATGGCTCCTTCGAGGAGTGGGTTCGCAAGCAACTTGTGGTGCCGGACGAGGAGCTCGCGGACTCCATCCCCTTGAACGAGAAGGCGGCAGCGTGGGAACTGAAGGAGCGCATGCGCCAGCGTGAGACAAACGAGGGGTCGCAGAGCTCCGGCGGTGTGCTCTCCGGTAGTGTCGGCGACACCTGATAGGAAGAGACACATGGCAAACCAGCGGCAGTCGACGAATGGGCGTCTCTACGCGAGCGGTTGGCTGGAGAAGCGCGTAGATCAGGTCACCAGTTCTCCGAGCGCAGAGCGCCCGAACTTAACTGGGGCATCCACAACACGAAGCTGGCCTGGACGCCAACCCGATCATCATCGTTGACGAGGTTAGACACCACGGCCGTGGTAACAAGCAGTTGGCTGCCAGGTGCCCACTGCTCTGGGCTCATACTGGCCTCATAAGTGCAAGTCAGGACCCTCGGCGAGGGCTGTCATGCGATGGGCGAGTTCGCGCTTGCGGTCGTTGAGCGACTCCTGGTAACGCATGGCGACGTGGATGTCGCTGTGGCCGGCGAACTGCATGAGCTCTTTGGTAGTGGCGCCGGAGATGGCGGCCATGGTGGCCGCGAAGTGCCGTAGGTCGTGGAAGCGGAAGTCGGGGCGTCCGATCTCGGCGCGGGCGCGGTAGAAGCCCGTCCCGGCGTGCAGCTTCCGGCGCTTGCCCCGAGGGCGGGGTGCGTGTCCGTAGACCTGGCCCGGTGTGAGCGGGAAACCGTCCGTCCCGGGGAACACCAGGGAGTCGGGACCTGGGCGAGTGAAGTCAGCCAAGTGCGAGGTCACCTCGTTCAGCAGGTGCGGCGGTAAGTAGACGGTACGGCGGCCAGCGGCGGACTTCGGGGTGGTGATCATCCGGGTGCCACCAACGGTCACGGCGGCTTGTTCGACGGCGATGGTGCCCTCGGCCAGGTCGATGTCGCGGCGCCGAAGCGCGGTGAGCTCCCCGAACCGGAGTCCACACCAAGCGGCCAGCAGAACGAACAGGCGATGCCGTGGGGGCATGGCATCGGCCAAGGCTTGGACCTGACCGACAGTGAGCAAGTTGACGTCCTTCGGAGTGGCGCGAGCCGTCGCGCCTTCGACGTTCACCGGTGACTCCTTGATCAACTTCCGAGCCGCGGCGCTGCGGAAAACGGACTTCAGCAACGAGTAGGCGTGGGCGCGCATGGTCGGCGCGTCAGGCAGGTCGTGATACCAGAGGTCGACGTCGGCCTGTGTGATGGAGGCCAAGGGGCGGTCGTGCAGAGAAGTGAACCAGCGCTCGTGGATGTCGAGGTAGTGCTCGCGGGTGCGGTCCTTGAGCGGCCGCCCTCGCACTAGCCGTTTGTCGATCCACTCGCGGGCGAACTCGTCGAACGTCACCGCGTCCACTTCGGCCTGTCGCCGACGCTGG